>JAABSB010000210.1 GCA_011390615.1 Desulfotignum sp.
AATCATATGTCAAGGCGGTGGATGATATCTCCCTGAAGGTTCTCAAGGGTACCACCCTGGGAGTCGTAGGAGAATCGGGCTGCGGCAAAAGCACCATGGTGAAAGGTATCATCGGCCTGGAGGAACTCACGGACGGCAAGGTGGAGCTTATGGGCATCAATTTGAACGAGCCGGCCCAGAAACGGGACCTGTCATTGATCCGGGAACTGCAGATGGTGTTCCAGAACCCGGACTCCACATTGAATCCCTCCTACACCATCGGTGCCCAGATAGCCCGGCCCATCAAGAAGTTCAAGACTGTTCCCAGAAAAAAGGTCCGCCAGGAGGTGGAGCGGCTCCTGCGGGCGGTAAAACTGGCTTCCTATTACTATGACCGGTATCCCAGGCAGCTGTCCGGCGGGGAAAAACAGCGCATCGGTATTGCAAGGGCCCTGGCCAGCCGGCCGTCTCTGGTGATCTGTGACGAACCGGTGTCTGCCCTGGATGTGTCCGTGGCTGCGGCCGTGCTCAACCTGCTCAATGAGATCAAGGAAAACATGGGCTCCACCATGATCTTTATTGCCCATGACTTGAGTGTGGTGCGCTTTATTTCCGATTTTGTGGCAGTCATGTACTTAGGCGAGATCGTGGAGTTCGGACCGGTGTCCGCCATTTATCCCCCGCCCTATCATCCCTACTCAGAAGCGCTGCTCTCGTCGGTACCCATCCCCGACCCCACGGCCAAACGCGAGTCCATTATTTTGTCCGGGGATGTGCCAAGCCCTACCAACCGGCCGACCGGGTGCTGTTTTCATACCCGGTGTCCCAGAAGATCGGTGCTGCCGGACAACGGGAAGATCTGTGAACAGGAAAAGCCTGAATTTCAGCGCCTGCCCAACGGCCACAAAATTCTGTGCCATATCCCGGCTGACAAACTCACGGAACTTGCCATGGAGCGGGGGGATGCCCGCATGATGCTGGCCACCGCTTAATAATTTAAGGAATATACCATGAAAAATCTGCTGCAAGACATAGCCCCTGTCACCCTCATGGGACCCGGCCCCTCCTGTGTCCACCCCTCGGTACTGGCGGCGCTTTCAAAACCCACCCTGGGCCATCTGGATCCCGAATTCATACGGATCATGGATGCCATAAAAACCCAATTAAAGACCCTTTTGCATACAGAAAATGATTTGACCATTCCCATTTCCGGGACAGGTTCGGCAGGTATGGAATGCTGTTTTGTGAACCTCATTGAAAAAGATGATCCGGTTCTGATCCTGGTGAACGGGGTGTTCGGCATGCGCATGCAGGATGTTGCCACCCGGCTGGGGGCACAGGTGGAAACCCTGGAATTTGAATGGGGGACCCCTGTTATAGTGGATGTGGTGCAAAAAAAACTGCAGGAAAAATTTTATAAGCTGGTGGCAGTGGTTCACGCGGAGACCTCCACCGGGGTCCAGAACCCGGTGCCGGGCATAGGAAACCTGCTCAAAGACAGCGACACCCTTTTTCTGGTGGATGCGGTGACCAGTTTCGGCGGTATGGAAATCCGCATGGATGACTGGGGAATCGATATGCTATACAGCGGCACCCAGAAATGCCTGTCCTGCCCGCCGGGACTTTCCCCGATTTCCTTTTCACCTGCGGCAGTGACAGCCCTCCAGGCCAGGAAGAGCAAAGTGCCCAACTGGTATCTGGACCTGTCTCTGATCATGAACTACTGGGAGGGTGCCACCAGGGCCTATCACCACACCGCCCCCATCAACATGCTCTACGGCCTTTTTCAAGCCCTTTTTCTGATCCTGGAAGAAGGAGAAACACAGGTATTTGAAAGGCATTTAAAAAACCATAGGCGCCTGGTACAGGCCCTGGATCAGATGGGTATTCATATGGTGGTGGATGCCTCCTGCCGCCTGCCCATGCTTAACGCGGTGTACATCCCGGACGGGGTGGATGATGCAGCCGTCAGAAGCAGACTGCTCAAAACCCATAAAATAGAAATTGGTGCCGGGCTGGGGAACTTTGCCGGAAAAATCTGGCGCATCGGCCTGATGGGGCATACCGCCAGATCTGAAAATGTGGACAAGCTTGCAGCTTCCCTGAAAGCCGTATGCTGACCTGAAACCCTATGTCACAGGCCCGGCCTGTCTGGTGCATCCGCCCATGCGATATCTTGTGCTTGTTTCTGCCGTCCTCATGCAGGTCTGCCTCGGGGCCACCTATTCCTGGAGCGTCTATGTCCAGCCCATCAAAATACTGACAGGGCTTTCCCAGGGACCGGTACAGATTCCATTTACCGTGTTTTATTTTGTGTTCCCTTTGACCATGATGATTGCCGGCGGTTTTTTGCCAAAAATCGGTCCCAGAATCAGTGCCATGACAGGGGGGGTGCTGTTCGGCGGTGGCTGGCTTGTGGCAGGCCTGGGCAGCCACAATTTTATGTTCACCATTCTCGGAATAGGGTTTTTGGCAGGTATCGGGGCCGGCATGGCCTATATCGTACCCATTGCCGTGTGCATCCGCTGGTTTCCCCGATCCAAAGGACTTGTTACCGGCATTGCCGTGGCCGGCTTCGGCGGGGGGGCCGCCATGGTCAGTCAGGTGGGGGGTTTTCTTACCACCACCCTTGGTTACACCCCGTTCCAGACATTTTATATTT
>JAABSB010000211.1 GCA_011390615.1 Desulfotignum sp.
TCAGAATGATGGACATCCCTGTTTTTTCCCTGAGATCTTTGATCAATTCCAGTATTTGGGCCTGGATGGTCACATCCAGGGCAGTGGTGGGCTCATCAGCAATGAGGATATCCGGCTCACAGCTTAAGGCCATGGCAATCATCACCCGCTGGCGGATGCCGCCGGAAAGCTGGTGCGGATATTTTTTAAACACCTGGCCGGGATCCGGGATACCCACCTGGTCCAGCATTTTTACTGCCCCTGCATGCATGGAAGATGCTGTCATGCGCGGAAAATGCAGGGCATACACCTCTGTCATCTGCCGGCCCACACTGTGCACCGGGTTCAATGCGGTCATGGGCTCCTGGAATATCATGGCGATTTTTCTGCCCCTGATTTTTTGCATCTGCCGGATGGGTATTGCCAGAAGGTCCTGCCCCTGAAACAGAATCTTTCCTGCGACAATGGATGACATTGGTTTGGGCAGCAGCCGGATAATGCTCAGGGCGGTCACACTTTTGCCACAGCCGGATTCTCCGGCAATACCTAAGATACTGCCCTTTTCCAGGAAAAATCCAACACTGTCAACCGCATGAATCCGTCCCTGTTCCGTATCAAATGCCACCTTCAGATCCGTTATTGTCAAAAACCCAGAAGGATTCACTGCATATCCCCCACAACCTTAAACCGGGTGTCCCGGATGGTTTCGGAAGGCAGCAGGATATCCTGTTTCATGGCGGAAATTGTCTGATCAAAAACATCCTGATCCAGCCAGAAGAGTCCGCCCACGGTGGCGGAAAACGGATCAAACAGATCTTGAGACATTCTGGTGCCGTGCCCTTCAGGGAGCCGGAGCCAGCGCCAGTATGCGATGCGCACATAGGGCACCATAAAGGTGGGAACATAGGCGCAGATATCATGAATTTTGTTCTGGATGACATGTGACAGCCTGATCCGTTCCTGCTCGTCCAGGCTTTCCCTGTAACGGTCTATGAGGGTATCCAGCTCAGGATCATCGGTATTGGTGATATTATTGGTCTGGGGCTTGTGGGCGTTGTCCGAGTGCCACCCCTGCCAGAAGGAGGGCCGCATGCTGGTGCTCCACCCCATCCAGGCCACATCATGCTGTTTTTCTAAAAATTTTTTAAACATGGCAGAGGGGTCCAGCTGCTCCAGGTTCAGTTCGATGCCTGCCCTGCGGGCCTCTTCCTTGAGCACGGCCAGTCTGGGCATATGGTCTGCATACCCATAGGTGACCTTAACTGAAAACCTGCGCCCTTCTTTCTCCCAGATGCCCTCATCCCCCCGTTGCCATCCCTGCGCCGTCATCAAAGACTCCACCTTTTTGATATCATATTGTCTGGGGACAATGGTGTAATCGGTATATTCGCCATACCCGAAAAACGGTTGGGCCAGACGGAAATAGTCCCCCCGGAGCACCTTTTCAATGACCTTTTCAATGTTCATGGCATGGGCAAAGGCAAGCCGCATGTGTTTTTCGGAAAATATTTTTTTGTCCTGGTTCAGCCACATCCCCAGACTGGGGCGGGGCATGTCATTGAAAAACCATATTCTGTGGACATACCCGTTTTCCACCACCCGGGTTCTGGATTTATCATACCAGTATTTGGGCTGAACAAGCCCGAAGGTTTCCAGCTCTCCTTTTTTAAAATACTCCCACTGAAGGTTGACATCCCGGATCACGGAATACTGGACAGTATCCACATTGAACCGGTTTTTAAAATACCGCCTCTCTTTAGCCCACCAGTTGTGTTTGCGGGCAAACCGTATATAACGGCCTTTTTTGAATTCTGAAATCTGGTATGCCCCGGTATTGGGCACCACAGCCCAGTTGTATTGGGAGGTGAAATCTTCCTTTAGGGGGTGAAAAAAATGCGCCGGAACAGGGCTGATACCAAGCTTGAGGTGGAGGTCCGGCACCGCCTTGGTGCTTTTCACCCCGATGGTGTAATCATCATATACCATCACCTTTTCTATCTCCCGGGAATAATAGTCGTTATACCAGGGGGCAATGATGTGTTCAGACCGCATGAATGTCAGGGTATAGGCAAAATCCCAGCCTGTGACCGGCCGGCCGTCTGACCACCTGGCATCCGAGTCCAGTTTGAAATACATGGTTTTTTTATCCGGGTCAAATGCCCAGTGGGTGGCCAGTTCCGGAATGATATTTTTTGTGTTGGGGTGGATATTGATCAGCGACAGCTGGTTGTCTAAAATTGCAGACCGGAAACTGCCGTTGGAATCAGGTCCCACCACCCGGAAGGTCATGGGAAAACTGGACAGGGCAGCCCGGAAAAGCCCGCCTTTTTGCGCTTCAGGTGATGCAAACACAGGATCCGTGTTGTTTGTCAGCCACTGGATGTTCTCCGGCAGCACTTCATATGTGCGCTCCGCCGGAAAAGGTGCATGAACAGTTTTTTCATCAGATTTGCGAAAATTTTCTTCCGCCCCGGTTTTTGTATCCTGTGAATCACTGCATCCAGGGCTGGTGATCAGTATCACCAGAAACAGCACCAGGGTGCGCAAAATATAACGGCACAGCATGTTTCTTCCGGTGGTCCATGGCCGACATGCACTGTTCATCTGTTTTTTTGCTTTATTGCTTTTATAAAATTTACCATAA
>JAABSB010000212.1 GCA_011390615.1 Desulfotignum sp.
CGACCAGGTAAACAGCCTGCGCAAAGGAGATCTGGCAGGGGCGTTCGGACCGGATTTTGCCGGTATCTGCCCGGGAAAAGCCCAGCTTCTGCCCGGGGGCCCCATGCACCTCATTGACAGGGTGCTGTCCTTTGATCCCGCAGGGGGCAGATTCGGCATGGGAACCATCATTGCAGAGGCGGATATCCATCCTGATGCCTGGTTTCTCACCTGCCACTTCATCGATGACCCGGTCATGCCCGGCACTTTGATGTATGAATGCTGTGCCCATGCCCTGCGGATATTTGTCCAGCGCATGGGGTGGACAAGCCCGGATGATCAGGTGCATTTTGATGTACTGCCGGGCAATGAAAGTGATTTAAAATGCCGGGGACCGGTGACACCGGAAACAAAAAAAGCCCGGTATGAAATTGAGATCAAACAGATGGGGTACACGGATGCAGATGAAACCCCTTTTGTTATTGCAGATGCCCATATGTTTGCCGATGACCTGCGCATCGTCCTGTACAGGGATATGGGAATAACACTGTCCGGGGTATCCCGGGATGCTTTGAACCAATTGTGGAGACAGACATGAAATACACAAAGGTTTATATCACCTCATTTGGATATGAACTGCCCCCCCACATCATCACCACCGCCCAGATAGAAGAAAGGCTCACCCCGTTCTTTGATGCCATGGGGCTTGAAAAAGGCCAGCTGGAAGCGCTCACCGGGATCAGGGAGCGCAGATACTGGGATGTGGACCATACCCTGGCGGAACATGCCGCCGTGGCAGGGCAAAGGGCCATTGACGAAGCAGGCATTGATCCTGATGATATCGGGGCACTGGTGTTTTGCGGGGTATGCCAGGACGGATTCGAACCTGCCACATCCTGCGCGGTTGCCCACCGGCTCAACATCGGACCCGAAGCCCATGTGTATGATGTCAAATCCGCGTGTCTCGGCATGGTCACGGGCATGGTCCAGGTGGCCAATGAGATCGAGCTGGGCAATATCCGGGCCGGCCTGGTGGTCTCCTGTGAGACCGCCAGGCAGATTGTGGATGCCACCATAGCAGAAATCAACCACCACAAAAGCATTGATTTTTACAAGCAAGCTTTGGCCACCATGACCGGCGGATCCGGTGCGGCTGCTGTGCTGCTCACCGACGGCACCCCGGGAGATGCAGACATCCGGCACCATGCACTCAAAGGCGGGGTGGTGAAAAACGCCATCCAGCACCATGACCTGTGCTACTGGGGATTTGAACACCAGGGGATGCCCACGGATGCAAAGGTTATCATGCGCACCCGGGCAGGGGATGTGCTGGAAAACGGGCTGGTACTGGCCACCCGGACCTTCCAGGCCATGAAACAGGAATTTCATCTGTCTGAAGACAAGCCGGACAAGATAATCGGCCACCAGGTGGGATCTATTCACCACCAGCGGTTCTATGCAGCCCTGGGCCTGGACAGGGCAAAGGATTTTTCCACCTTTCCGTTTCTGGGCAATGTTGGCTCGGTTTCTCTGCCCATTACAGCCGCCATTGCAGATGAACGGGGATTTTTACAGCCCGAGGATTTTGTGGCGTTCATGGGGGTGGGTTCAGGGCTCAACTGCTATATACTGGGGGTAGAGTGGTAAAAGAACGCATCATCAATAACAGACTGCTGTCCACAAAGGGATTTGCAGCCCAGTACCCGTTTGCTTCCCATTATCTGGATATCAACGGACATGCCCTGCATTATCTGGACGAAGGGGCAGGTTCCCCGGTGCTCATGGTCCACGGCAACCCCACCTGGTCGTTTTATTTCCGCCATCTGGTGCACCGCCTGTCACACACCCACAGGACTATTGTGCCGGACCACATGGGGTGCGGATTTTCAGACAAACCGGACCCGGGTGCCTATGACTATACCCTGGCCTCCCGGGTACGGGATCTGGATGCCCTGGTGGCACACACAGTGCCCGAGGGCAAAATCAGCCTCATTGTCCATGACTGGGGGGGCATGATCGGGCTTGCCTGGGCCCTGGACCACCTGGACCGGGTGGACAAGCTTGTCATCACCAACACAGCCGGTTTTTTTCTGCCGGAAAACAAACGCTTTCCCATTATTTTGTGGATGATCAAACATTTGCACTGGTTTGCCGTGCCCGCCATCCTGGGCCTGAACCTGTTTTCTTTTGGCGCCCTTTTTCTGGGGGCGCACACCCGCCTTTCAGCAGAAACGAAAAAAGGGCTGACCGCCCCCTACAACTCCTGGAAAAACCGCATCGCCACCCTGAAATTTGTACAGGATATTCCCTTGACAAAAAAAGACAGCAGCTGGCCTGTGGTGGACCGTGTGGACCGGCACCTGGCAAGCATCCTGCCGGAACAGGTATTATTTTTGTGGGGGACAAAAGACTTTGTGTTTGACACCCGGTTTTTAGATGAGTTCCTGCGCAGGCTGCCCGGTGCTGAATGCCATCTGTTTGCAGATGCAGGCCATTATCTTTTTGAAGACAAGCCGGAAGAAACCGGTGATCTTATTCACCGGTTTCTGCACACCTGATTGGGACTGATTTCTCGGGATTCTGGTCTTGGAAGCCCCGAATTTTTTGTGCATCAGGTTTTGACTTTTTTCTGCTGCCGGGGT
>JAABSB010000213.1 GCA_011390615.1 Desulfotignum sp.
CCGCTCGATTCATGGCAGCGATGTCGACGACATCAGGTGGTTCACCATGGAGGGAGAGCAGATGGCTGAGGAGGACTGGGGAGAGGGGGTCACAAAATCCCTGGGGGTCTTTTTGAATGGTGCCACTATTCCCAATCCCAATCCCCGGGGTGAACCCGTCACTGATGACAATTTTTACCTGATTTTCAATGCTTTTCATGATGCACTGCAATTTAAACTTCCCGGACCGGATTATGGCAATCTTTGGATAAAGGAAATCGATACTGAAACCGGGGGGCAAGAAGAGCCCCCGACACTCAAGGCAGGGGACACAATCATGGTTGAAGCCCGTTCCCTGGTGGTGCTGCGCCATGCATCCTGAACCTGTTGCAACCTACCGGGTCCAGATGCATGCCGGCTTCGGCTTTGACCAGGCAACAGAGATTGTGCCCTATCTGCATGATCTGGGCATCAGCCATCTGTATACCTCTCCATACCTCCAGGCAGCTGCCGGCAGCACCCACGGCTATGATATTGTGGATCCCACACAGGTAAACAAAGAACTCGGGGGGGGGCAGGCCCATGCCCGCATGTGTGAAACCATGGCAGCAGAAGGTCTCGGGCACATGATTGATGTGGTACCCAACCATATGGCCATTTCCGGGCGGCAGAATCTCTGGTGGTGGGATATGCTGGAGAACGGACCGGCCAGCCGCTTTGCCGATTTTTTTGATGTGGACTGGCACAATGGGGCAAACCGCTGGCCCGGCAAACTTCTTCTGCCGGTTTTAGGAGACCACTACGGCCGCATCCTCGAGGACGGACAGCTTTGGTTATCCTATGAAGACAAACAGTTTACCCTTCATTATCACGACCATCTCTTCCCTGTGACCCGGGCCGGCATGGCTGCATTTTTATCCAAAGCAGGCATATCCGCAGAATCAGATGATGCCGTTATTGCCGAAAAGGTTGCGCAGCTCAACCAGGATCCAGATTCCCTGGATGAAGTGATAAACCAGCAGCATTATAGGCTTGCATTCTGGCGGATGGCCAATACAGACTTAGGGTACCGCAGATTTTTTGATATCAGTGACCTGGCAGGCATACGGGTTGAGGATAAAACGGTTTTCAAGGCTGTTCATGCCCTGCCCATGGCCTGGGTGAAAAAGGGATGGGTCCAGGGGCTGCGCATTGACCATCCGGACGGTCTGTGGGACCCGGCCCAATATTTTCACCGGCTGCAAAAAGCCTGTCCCGGTGCCTGGATCGTGGTGGAAAAAATTCTTGAACCCGGAGAACATCTGCCATCAGACTGGCCTGTTGCCGGCACAACAGGATATGATTTCATGAACCTTGCAGGGGGGCTGCTTGTAAATCCTGCATCCGAGGATCCGCTCACACAGCTGTATGCGGATTTTACAGGAACACGAAAACAGTTTGACGCCCTGGTCCATGAATGCAAGCAATTGGTGCTCACCACTATCCTGCAAAGTGAAATCAGCCGCCTCACCAGCCTGTTTGAAGAGATCTGCGAAAGGCACCGGCGCCACAGGGACTATTCCCGGCAGGAACTGCGCAGTGCCCTGTGCCAGACAGCCATCCATTTCCCGGTGTACCGGTCGTATGTGTCTGTCTCCGATAACCGGGTGTCTGAAGAGGACAAACACCATATCACCGCGGCCATTGAAGGTGCTGCAATGGTGCTGACAGACCTTGATCCGGAACTGTTTTTATTTCTTAAAGAACTGCTTCTGTTGCGGACCAAAGGGGAACTGGAAGCAGAACTGGCCATGCGGTTCCAGCAATTGACCGGGCCGGCCATGGCAAAGGGCGTGGAAGATACCGCTTTTTACCGCTACCACCGCCTGATCTGTCTCAATGAAGTGGGAGGAAATCCCGGCAGATTCGGTGTCAGTCTCCGGGAGTTTCACGGGGCCTGTGCCCGTGCACATAAAGAACATCCGCTGGGACTGCTGGCTTCCACCACCCATGATACCAAGCGCAGCGAAGATGTCCGGGCCCGGCTGGCACTGCTTTCCGAGATACCGGACCAATGGGCGGATGCGGTCCGCAGATGGGCTTCCAATAATGCCCGCCACCGCTCTGGTGCGGTGCCTGATGCCAATACCGAATACCTGTTATACCAGACCCTGGTCGGGGCATGGCCCATAGATCTGGAAAGGATCTGTGCCTACATGGAAAAAGCGGTCAAAGAAGCCAAGGTACATACCTCCTGGACAGCCCCTAATAATGGGTATGAGCGTGGTCTGGCTGATTTTATCGCAGCAATACTGGCAGATAAAACATTTTGCACAGACCTGGAAAATTTTGTCGCAGATCTTATTGAACCCGGCAGAATCAACAGCCTTGCCCAGGCCCTGATCAAACTAACAGCCCCGGGAGTCCCGGATATCTACCAGGGCACCGAACTGTGGGATTTGAGCCTTGTGGATCCGGATAACCGCAGGCCTGTGGATTTTGCCCTGCGCCGCAGCCTGCTCCAGGAGTTACCACAACTTGGTCCTGAAGAGATTATGGCCGGAATGGACAAAGGCCTGCCCAAACTCTGGGTCATCCGGCAGACACTGCATCTGCGCCGTACCCACCCAGAACTTTTTGGTCCC
>JAABSB010000214.1 GCA_011390615.1 Desulfotignum sp.
TGTGGCGTCCCCATATTTTATCGGCCACATGACCTCGGCTATACCCTTTTTCATGGTGCATCTTAAAGCCATTGCCGCTGCTTTGAACCAGAACCTGATCAAGCTGGAAACCTCCAAGGTGCTGTCTGTGCTGGAAAAACAGGTGCTGGCCAAGATGCACCGGATGATCTTTGACAAACCGCCCGCATTTTATGATGCCCATGTCCAGAATGTGGATACCTCTTTGGGTCTGTTCACCAACGGCGGCACCACAGCCAACATCACGGCCCTGTGGGTGGCCAGAAACCTGTGTCTGCCCCCCACAGAACATTTTTCAGGTGTTGAAACGGACGGCATGGCCGCAGCCATGAAAGCCCATGATCTGGAACGGCTGGTGGTGCTGGTGTCGGAAAGAGGCCATTTTTCTTTGAAAAAAGCCGGCGGCATACTGGGCATTGGCAACCGCAACATCATTGCAGTGGATGTGGATGAAAACCACCAGGTGGACATGGCAAAGCTGACCCGGCTGGTCCAAAAACTCTCAAGGGACAAAAAAACACAGATTGCCGCCATAGTGGGCATTGCCGGTGCCACGGAAACAGGCAGCATTGATCCTCTGCCCCGGATGGCAGCCCTGTGCAAAAAACACGGGATCCATTTCCATGTGGATGCTGCCTGGGGCGGCCCGGTACTGCTGTCGGAAACATACAAAAGCCTTTTGGCCGGGATACAGGAAGCTGATTCCGTGACCATTGACTGCCACAAACAGTTTTACATGCCCATGAGTGCCGGCATGGTCTATTTCAAAGACCCCAAAGCCCTGGATCAGATCGCATACCATGCCGGATACGTAAACCGCAAAGGGTCGGTGGACCTGGGCATCAAGACCCTGGAGGGATCACGGGAGGCAAGCTCTTTGATCCTTGACAGTGCCCTGAAAATAATGGGATCCAGAGGATATGGCCTGATGATCGATCACGGCATTGAAACCACCAGGCTGTTTGCACAGAAAATCAGGGCCCGGGCCCTGTTCCAGCTGGTGACAGACCCTGTGCTCAACATCCTCACCTACCGGGCCGTACCTGCACAGCTGCAGCAGCACCTGGATATTGACCTGTCCCCATCCCGGCGGCAGCACCTGGATGCCTGCCTGGATGATGTCAACACCCATCTCCAGCGGACCCAGCGGGAGGCCGGCAAAAGCTTTGTGTCCAGAACCTGTTTAAAAATCCGCCCCGGCGACAGCCACACGGCAGTGGTGCTGCGGTCAGTCATCATGAACCCTTACACCACCGGTAAAATCCTTGACCAGATCCTGGATGAACAGGAGGCCATCCTGCAGACCATGAAAATTCCCGATCATTTTTAGAGGATCGATTTCATGGCCCCCATATAGGTCCGCAGCTTCCTGCCCACCTTCTCCACAGATGTGGTACTGATGGCGTCATTGACCTGGATCAGCCGGATATTGTCCACGCCTGTGTCTGTGAGATCAAGGCCTTTGCCGATGACATCCACATCTATGGTTTCCATAAATTTTTCCAGCAAAGGAACAGCTGCATGGGAAAACAGATAACACCCGTATTCCGCGGTATCGGAAATCACCACGTTCATTTCATACAGCTTTTTGCGGGCAATGAGATTGGCGATGAGCGGGACCTCGTGCAATGATTCGTAATAGGCGGAATCTGCAACAATACCGGCAGCCACCATGGTATCATAGGCCAGTTCCACCCCGGCCTTGACCATGGCCACCATGAGAATACCATGGTCAAAGTATGCCTGTTCCGGGATATCCGCCTGCTGGGACACCGCTTTTTCAAAAGGGGTGTCAGCTGTTAAGGCCCGCCATTTAAGCAGGTCTGCATCATCATTGGCCCAGTCTGCCATCATGGTCTTGGAAAAATTCCCGGTCATGATGTCATCCATGTGCCGGTTGAACAGCGGGGTCAGGATCTCTTTCAACTCTTCGCTCAGGTCATGGGCCAAGATTTTGGCAGGATTGGACAACCGGTCCATCATGTTGGTGATACCCCCGTGCTTCAACGCCTCCGTGATGATCTCCCAACCGTACTGCACCAGTTTTGAGGCATATCCTTCATCCATGCCTTTTTCCATCATTTTGTCATAACACAGCAAAGAGCCCACCTGGAGCATACCGCACAAGATGGTCTGCTCCCCCATGAGATCGGACTTCACCTCTGCCACAAACGAGGACTCCAGCACCCCGGCCCGGTGTCCGCCGGTGGCGGCAGCATAGGCCTTGGCCAGTTCGAAACCTTCTTCTCTCGGATCGTTTTCCCGGTGCACGGCAATCAGTGTGGGAACCCCGAACCCCCGTTTGTACTCTTCTCTGACCTCGGTTCCCGGAGATTTAGGAGCCACCATGATCACGGTGAGATCTTCCCTGATTTTCATGCCCTCTTCCACAATGTTGAACCCGTGGGAATAGGACAGGCAGGCATTTTTTTTCATCAGGGGCATGACGGCTTTGACAACCGGTGTATGCTGTTTGTCCGGTGTCAGATTGATCACCAGATCAGCGGACGGCAGCAGGTTTTC
>JAABSB010000215.1 GCA_011390615.1 Desulfotignum sp.
ACGGAATATACCAGGGCGCCTGTGCTGTAGAAAATGCCGCCAAGGGCAAGCCATACAAGGGGGGCCGGACCCAGGATCTGCGCCAGGGGATATATGGCGGCCACGCACAGCCAGCCCATGCCCAGGTAGATAAAGGTGGAGATCCACCGGGGAAGGTGCATCCAGAACAGTTTGAGCACAATGCCTGCCAGGGCGATGGCCCAGATGGTGCCGAACAGGGTCCAGCCCCAGGGCCCCCGCAGGGGTACCAGGCACAACGGGGTGTATGATCCGGCAATGACCACAAAAATCATGATATGGTCGATGCGGCGGAATATCTCAAGGGTTTTTTCCGACAGGCGCAGGCCGTGGTACAGAAAACTGGCCGTGTACATGAAAACCAGTGTGGCACCGAAAACAGCAAAGGAGACCACATGCCAGGCATCTGCTTTGATGGCGGCAAACACCACCATGAGGGTGAGGCCGGCAATGGAAGCCAGGCTGCCGGCCATATGGGAGATGGCATTGACAGGTTCCCTGAAGATTTTTGCAATTTTTATCATGGTGTTACTTTACTCTTTTTTTGCTCCGGCCACAACAGGCAGCCCTGAATTTTATGTTTTTTTACCGGGAAAGAAAATGGTTGCCATTTTGGAAAAAATCTTGATAAATACATGTGGTGTGCTAATAAACAAATGGGATTTTACCGTATTTACCATGAGGTTAACCAAAAAAAAAGGAGGGCTGTATTCATGAAAACCTGTAAAATTTTTGTTGCCTGTATCAGTTTTGTAGCGATGGCCGCCATGGCCGTTGCCGGTACCCTGGATGATGTCAAAGCCAGGGGATACGTCAAAATCGGCATTAACGGGAGCCTGTTCGGGTTTGGTATGCCGGATGACAAAGGCGTAATGAAAGGCCTGGATGTGGACACGGCCAAGGCCATTGCCGCTGCCGTATTCGGTGATGCATCCAAGGTGAAATTCTCCGCGCTCACTGCGGTCCAGCGCCTGCCTGCACTCCAGTCCAAAGAGATTGACGTGCTGTGCCGGAACACCACCCAGACACTGTCCCGGGAAACCAAGTCCGGCCTCAATTTTGTACAGCCCAATTATTATGACGGCCAGGGATTTCTGGTACCCAAAGCCCTTGGGGTTAAAAGCGCCAGAGAACTTGACGGTGCAACCGTTTGCGTACTTCCCGGCACCACCACGGAAATGAATGCAGCAGATTATTTCAGGACCAACAACATGAAATGGAGCCCTGTGGTCATTGAAAACACGGCTGAACTCAACAAGGCGTTTTTTGCCGGCCGGTGTGACGCTCTGACATCAGACCTGTCCCAGCTGGCAGGCAACCGGTCTGTGGCACCCAATCCTGATGATTATGAACTGCTGCCGGAAGTGATTTCCAAAGAGCCGCTGGCCCCGGTTGTCCGGCATGGCGATGACCAGTGGTATGATATTGTCAACTGGACCATGATGGCCCTGATCGAAGCTGAAGAGATGGGTATCACCTCCAAAAATGTGGATGAGATGCTCACATCCTCCAACCCGGCTGTCAAACGCTTTCTGGGAGTGACCCCGGGCATGGGCGAACAGCTGGGCCTGGATGACAAATGGGCCTACAACATTGTCAAACAGGTGGGCAACTACGGTGAAATATTTGAAAGAAATGTCGGACCGGATACCCCGCTTGCCATTCCCAGAGGACTTAATGCGCTGTGGACAAACGGCGGGCTGATGTACGCATCCCCCATCAGATAAGCCATCTGCATGTAAATTAACGCAGGGCACCCTGGTTACCCGGGTGCCCTGCATACATATCCTTACAAGAGAACTTCCCCTGCCATGACAACACCTGTTTCAGAAGAAAAAGTACCCTTCTGGCTGGATCCGGGTAAACGGGCCATCGGTTTCCAGGTATTCACCTTTCTTATGGTGGGACTGCTGGCCTGGTACCTGGTGAGCAACACCCTTACCAATCTGGAAAAACAATCCATCTCCTCGGGATTCGGTTTTCTGGATAAAGAAGCTGCCTTTGAAATTGGTGAAAGCCTTATCGATTACTCCGCTGCGGACTCCTATGGCAAAGCCCTGCTGGTGGGGGCACTCAACACCCTGAAAGTGTCGTTTATCGGCATTGTGCTGTGCCTGATCATCGGGCTGTTTGTGGGGGTGGCCCGGCTGTCCACCAACTGGCTGGTGAGAAAAATGGCCATGATCTACATCGAGGTGATGCAGAATATTCCGGTGCTGCTGCAGCTGTTTTTCTGGTATGCCCTGTTTTATGAAATTTTTCCCGGCCCCAGACAGGCCCTGAATCCCATTACCGGTGTATTCATCTGCAACCGGGGGGTGGCCCTGGGGGTGCCTGCGGCCCATCCAGCCCATTTTTACATGGTCCTTATGCTGATTGCCGGCCTTGTCATCTCCTTTGGCATCAAATTCTGGGCCAAAAAACGCAAGTTTGACACTGGCAGAGATTTTCCGGTGTTATGGTCTTTTCTCGGTTTTTCCATAGGCCTTCCCCTGATTGTGTGGGTGATTTTCG
>JAABSB010000216.1 GCA_011390615.1 Desulfotignum sp.
AGTCCAGATCCAGCTCGATATTGATCCTGTTCATGTGGGGATTACTGCGGATCAGGGCATAGGCCTGCTTCATGTCCAGGTCCCCTTCCCCCACGGCAGCACCTGTGAACTTGAGCCCCCAGGGTGTAATAACAATTCTGTTGTCCCTGAAATGGTTGGTGAACGCCCGGGGAGCAAGGTTTTCCACGGCTGTGATGGGATTTTCCGTCACATGTATGCCGTTGACTGTATCAATGCAGGCCCCCACCAGCGGATGATCGATTTGGTCCAGGACCCACAGGACCTCTTCTGAAAACGCATCAGTATGGTTTTCCAGGGCCAGTTTCACCCCGGTCTTCTCCACCATACCCAAAGCAGACGTGACTTTCTGAACAACATTTTCCAGCTGGATCATCATGTCTGGATGAAATTTACCGGCAGCCACAGGCCGGGGGCGCTTCAAATTCATGCCGATCTTGGTGATATCTGCACCGATGGCATGGGCAATGGTGACACCCTCCTGGATGTTAAACTGGACAGCAGAATCATAATTTCCGCTTTTCAGGGCAAAATTGAATTCCAGATATAGATCCCTGTCCTGCGCATATTGCTGAACCTGTTCAAAATATGTTGAATCCATGCGGTCCAGGGCTTTGGCATCCAGGTGGAGCCCCTCCAGTCCCAGGGTTTTGATATAATCCATCATTTCAAACAAGGTCATCTGCCGCTCCCAGGGCAAGGTGAACCCGGCCCAGTCCTCGGCAACCCCGTGATGATAAAGGCTGTATGTATGCATTCCCAACCGCATCAGACTTCTCCTTTTATGTTATTATTTTTTGTTTTTCATCCAGTATGCCTGTCTGCAAAGAGATCCCGGCAAAAATCAGGGCAGTTATTTCTCAGTCATCCGGTGATACAGGTCCCCGCAGCCGCTTTACACTGCCCCTTTTGGTTTTTTTGTCCAGGCGCTTTTTGTGGGCTCTTTTTGACACACGGGTGGGTTTGCGCTTTTTGGGCCGGGTCATGGCCCGGATAACAAGGTGTTTCAGCCTTTCTACAGCATCTTCTTTGTTTTTTTCCTGGCTGCGGAACTGCTGGGCTTTAATGACAATGATGCCTTCCTTGGAAATCCGCTGGTCCTGGAATGTAAAAAGCCTTGTTTTTACCTCCTCGGGCAGGCTGGAGCCTGAAATATCAAACCGCAGGTGGATAGCGGTGGCAACCTTGTTGACATGCTGCCCCCCTGCCCCCTGGGCACGGATGGCTTCAAGCACAATTTCATTTTCAGGAATCTGAATATCAGGGGTGATCTGCAGCACCATATTACACTACCTCTTTACCATATTTTATATGAAAGAACTGCCTGCTGATCCATTCTTTCATGATTATGTTGTACCCGGCAGGGCATGGCCGCTATTGGGAGACCGGGATTCTTCCTGGAAAAAAGCTGCCAACAGTTGGGTTACCAGATCTTTATGCTCCATATGCACCAGATGGCCTGCCCCGGCAATGGTCTTGAGCCTGGCCTTTGGGAACAGAGCTTTTATCTCATCCCAGTCTGTGTCCTGGATAAAATCGGATTTTCCTCCCCTTATGAAAAGGGACTCTCCGGGATAGGGGGTGCCGGATATCCCGGCACAGATATCATCCTGAGATGCCAGAACCGCTGCAAGATTGGACCGCCAAAAAAAGGTGTTATCGCCGGAAGTTCTCAAATTCTGTAGAAAAAATGTTCTCAAATCCCTGTCCGGGATTGCCGCTGCCAGCTGCTGGTCAGCCTGGTCCCGGCGGGTTATCTGTGACAGGTCCAGATCCAGCATAGCCTGGATATAGGGTTTCCACAAAGGTGCATATGCCCTTGGGGCCATGTCCAGTACTGCCAGGCGGTTTACCCTGTCCGGAAAATCCATGGCCAGCTGCATGGCGCATTTCCCCCCCATTGAGTGGCCGGCCACACAGGCGGACACCAGTTTTTTTTCATCCATGAACCCTGCCAGGTCCCCAGCCATCTCCCTGTACGTCATGGTGGCGGCATGAAAAGAGCTGCCATGATTTCTCAAATCAACAGCCAGCACTTCAAACTTTCGGGCCAGGCCCCTTGCCAGCGTCCCCATGGTGGCACAGGACCCCAGCAGGCCGTGAACCAGAATCAAGGGTGGCCCTGATCCCATTTTCCGATAATAAAGCATGTCATATTTTCTTTATCTCTGTTGTTCCAGCCATAACCATATCAATAAAATGCTGTGTTCACATAAATATGTCAATGAAAATGGGATTTGATATACCAAAATTACGACTATTTTGAACTGCATTGCACAATAGTCGAAGGAGGGGTTGTGGACAGATACCAGAAAAAATTCATTCTAAAAGACCTGAACAAAAAGCTGGTGTTCCTGACAGGACCGCGTCAAGTGGGAAAAACCTGGCTGGCTAAGGATATTGCCGCATCATTTCCCAACA
>JAABSB010000217.1 GCA_011390615.1 Desulfotignum sp.
GCTGTGCATGTTTACATCCAGAATTACCAGGGGCTTGCCGAAGAACAGGGCTTCCAGTCCTGTGGTGCTGGTCTGGACCAGGGTGCAGATGTCACTCATGGATATCAGATCATAGAAGTTTTCATCTTCATAAAATGATTGGATGCTGGATTTGCAGTGATCCGGGATCAAGGAGATCCATTCCCGGACCTGGGTGAATTTTGCAGATGGATGGAATTTGATGAAAAGGTGCTTGTTTTCAGACGCTGCAACTGCCTCGAAAAGCGGATGCAGTTCCTGTATCTGTGGAATTTCACCGGAAAATAACAACAGAACCACAAATCCATCAGTGCAGTTATATTGTTTGCGTTTTTTCTCTCTGACCCGGTTTTTCTTTTGGTTGACCAGTTCCCGGGACAGATGGGTATTGCCCACAGGAACAATCCGGTCGGCAGGGGCTTCAAAATCGGTGAGCATTTTTTTCAGCCGTCTGCCCCACACCAGGTTGAGGGTGGAGTTTTGGACATGGCCGGTATACCCGAAATTCAGGCCGTAGTACAACCCTTCCTGAAATGTGATCACCGGGACATGCTGTTTTTTTGCCCAGAAGGCAAACATTTTCCCCCACCGGTTGAGTTCATGCAGGGCCACGCACAGGTCTGGTTTTTCCTTTTTTATCAGGTTTTTGAATCCCACATACTCCATGGCGGTGGCATATATGGTTTTGTCTATTACCGTGACCGGCGAAGTGTTGAACAGAAAGCTGTTTTTCAGGCCGTGGGTGAATGCATTCCGCAGCAGCCGGTAATTTTCCTGAACCTCTGCGGTATCCTTGTCTGTGATATAATCAAAAACATGCCGGTATTCAAGGCCCAGGTTGATGGCGGTGATCTCCTGGGATCTTTCTCCCTGGCCCACAATATAGCGGATGACCGCTCCCTGGGCGGCCATTTTTTCCATCACAGGTGTAATGAACCGGGTATGGTGGGCCAGGGCGATGTATGCCAGGATCTTTTTGTTTTTCCAGAAATCAGGCATGCTTGTTCTCTGTGTTGGCCACGATCATGAGGATATCGGCCAATTCACTGTAAGCTTGGTGCTGGCTGGATATTTCTTTTACGGCATCCATAAGGCGTTGCTTTGTATTTACCCTTTTTTTGTTCCCCCGGGTCATGATCGGCATCCGGGGGTCATAAATGATACAGGGCATTTCTTTTTCGGCAATCTGCGTGTTGAATCCGGCTTCACAGGCCACCACACAGTCTGCCAGCATCATTTCCCATGGGTAGTTCATATCATGGAATGAAAAGGATGCAAAGTGTTTCAATTCCTTGTGGTAAACCGTTTCAATAATCTGCTGATGGGTGTGGGCGCCCCTGATCTGGTCTTTGCCGATGCTGAACATGAGGTGCAGTTTTTTGCCCATGGGCATCAGCAGTTTGATCAACTGCTGGTATTCATACACCATGGCCACATTGTGGGGCAGATATAAAATGGTTTTTTCGGCGGTTATTTTGTGCTGGTTGCGGTGGTGGTAGCAGGATTTGACACCGTTTACATGGAAACTGGTGGCAACCGAGGTGAAGATGGCGGCTTCATACGGGGGGATCAGCCAGATGTTGTTTTGATCCAGATGCTTTTTCAGATAGTCACGGGATTCCGGGTGGCGGGTGATAATGCCGTCCGGCAGGCTGGGGGCCAGGGTCCACCGGGTATCCAGGGGCAGCAGCTCATATCCCAGTGCGGGTATCTTGTTTTCCCGTGCCCAGAGGATGGCTGCATGGAACATGGTTTCTTCTGTTTCCGATGATCCCAGAGGGGAGGGGACCTGGAGAATCAGGGCGCAGGTGCGGTCCGGCAGTTTCAGGTCGAATTCCGTCTGCCTGGCATGGCCGCCACCCAGATCGTCCAGCAGCAGGGTGTCGGAAAACAAAAGCCCGTCGGTGAATGCTTTTTTGCCCAGAACATCACGTTTTGCCAGATATGCCTGGTATGAACCGGTTGCGGTCCGGGTCTTTGTGTTAAATATGACAGGGCCCAGGCACTGGATTTTTTCAATGATATCGGAAGAGGTGTGGGGGACATAGAACAGCAGGTCGATATAATGCTCCAACCGTGTCTGGAGCGTTTGCAAAAAATCCCGGATAACCGGCGTGACCTGGTTGGACTGAAGCAGCCAGATGATTTTCTTTTTTTTCAAAGCAGGGCCATTGTATCCTTCATGTTTTTCGATTTTTTATATAATCAAAAATACAATTGGAAAACACAAGCAGATCATTAAGATTTTTTTTGATTATTTGGGTCATTACGTCCAGATCCAGTTGCTGGTATTCATGCACCAGAATATTTCTAAAACCAATCATCTTGTAAAGGTTTTTTTCAAT
>JAABSB010000022.1 GCA_011390615.1 Desulfotignum sp.
ACGTTTTCCGTAAGAATAAGCTTGAGCAGCATTTCCGGCTCATACCGGCCCGGATAAACCTGTTTGGCCCCCAGAAGCGTCATCAAATAAGGCATGCCCCAGGCATGGACATGGAACATGGGGGTCATGGGCATGTACACGTCATTGGAAGTGACATTTGCCTGGTGGGCATAGGCAGACAACGCGGACATGGTCCCATAGGTGTGCAGAACAATCTGGCGGTGGCTGAAAAATACCCCTTTGGGCAGGCCGGTGGTGCCGGTGGTGTAAAAGGTGGTGGCCATGGTGTTTTCATCAAATTCGGCAAATTCATATGCCGGGACGGTGTCTGCCAGGAGGGCCTCATATTCTCCGGCGAAGTCAAGCTTTGATTCCGGTATTTCACCGGTATCGGACAGCACCACCACCTGTTTGACGGTTTCAAAACGCTCATTCACTGATTCCAGAAGCGATACGAATTCCGTGTTCACCAGGATCACGTCATCTTCGGCATGGTTGATGGTGTAGATGAGCTGATCCGGTGTCAGCCGGATGTTGATGGTGTGGAGCACCGCTCCCATCATGGGCACGGCAAAAAAACACTCCAGATATCGGTGGGAATCCCAATCCATGACCGCCACGGTGTCGCCGGGGCCGACTCCCAGTTTTTCCAGCATGGCCGCCAGCTGCTTTACCCGCTGACTGAAAGCCCTGTAGTCATACCGGTGCTGGTCCCGGTAAACGATCTCCTGGTCCGGAGAATAGATCAGCGGGGTGTCCAGCAGGTTTTTGATGAGCAATGGATAAGAATGGGCACTGGGTGTGGGGGTGATCAGTCTGGTTTTCATGAAACCTCCTTGGTATGTGATGTTTTTAATATAAAAACCGATGGATTATATTCATAGACCGGTTTTGAAGGAAATAAAATAGGGGGGATACCCAAAAGGGTGTAGGTGAAATTCCTACAGGCTGTCAGACGGTTCGATGTGCCCGGTTTCCACCCAGATCACGGCATGCCGGAGCAGCTCCCGGGCAGATTTCAGGTCCAGTTTTTCCTTGATGCGTTCCTGGTAGGTGCCCACGGTTTTGATGCTGATGTTCAGCTGTACGGCGATTTGTTTGGAGGAAAGTCCCAGGCCGATGAGTCTGAAGATCTGTAGCTCTCTGTCTGAAATCCGTTTCAAAGGGGATTCATGGGCCGTGGACGGCTGGTTCTGGTAGATGGTCAGAATATGACGCATGATTTTTCGGCTGACGTGAATGTGTCCAGACATGATGTTGCGGATAGCTTCCACCACGGATTCCGAGGCTTCCTGTTTCATGATGTAGCCTTTTGCCCCTGCCTGAAGGCAGCGTTCGGCATGCAGCGTTTCATCGTGCATGGACAGCACCAGTGCGGCACAGGATGGAAACCGTTCATGGATCTCTTTGACCAGATCCACGCCATTGCTGTCTTTCAAAGAAAGATCCACGATGACCAGATCCGGCTTCCGGGCGATGATCAGCCGGATGGCAGTGTCTACGTCTTCGGCTTCTCCGCATACCTGCATGTCGGGCTCATGATTGATCATGTCCTTGATTCCCATCCTGAAAATGGGGTGATCTTCAACAATGAGAATGGCAATTTTTTTCATGGGCGGGTATTCCGTTATGGGTGTGAAGGGCAAGCCACAAGGTCACCCGGGAGCCGCCGGTTGACATGGGTTCAAAGGTAAGGGTGCCCCCGATGCGGGCGGCCCGGTAAGTCATGATTCGGATCCCCATGCCCCGGGTATTTGTCGGAAAAGAAATTCCTTTCCCGTTGTCACGGATTTCCATGCGGATGTTTTTTGCATCACTGGTCAGAACAATGTCGATCCGGGTGGCTTCGGCATGTTTGACAGCATTGTGCACGGCTTCGTGAACAATGTAATAGGCATGGGTGGCTTCGCTATTGTCGGTAAAAGGTGCCTGATCCAGGTGCCAGTCCAGGTTGCATGGGATGGAAAACACCTCCCGGATATAGTCAGCCAGAGATGCCAGGGATATATCAAATCCCCGGTCAGCCAGATTGACCGGCTCAAGCCCCCGGGAAAGGGTCCGGGTTTTGTGAATGGCGTCCCGGATAACCGCTCTGATTTTTTCGGTACGCCCGATTTCCTCGGCCAGTTTACTGCGTGCCTGAGAGCTGTTCAGGTGCCGATGGAGCATCTTGACCATGACCTCGATACCGATGAGCTGGGGACACAGGTCATCATGCAGGGACATGGCAATGTTCTGCCGCTCCCGGAGCCCGATTTTCAAAATCTTTTGTTCCAGTCGCCGGGTGTC
Organism: Desulfotignum sp.; assembly: GCA_011390615.1. GTDB lineage: Bacteria > Desulfobacterota > Desulfobacteria > Desulfobacterales > Desulfobacteraceae > Desulfotignum. The sequence goes on from JAABSB010000022.1 coordinate 2,290, forward strand.
AGTCATATCCTCCATGGCTGCCAGAAGGCAGGCCTCTCCCCATACCATCACCCATTCGGCGGAAATGACTCCCTGATGGCATTCTCCGGCACGGTTCCGAAAAATGATCTCTTTGTTTTTCACCGGGCGGCGTTCCCTGATTTCCGTAAACAGCCATCGTCCTTCCCGGCGGGGGAAGAAAAAATCAAGGGTGAGAATTTCCCTGCCCAAAAGATCCATCAGGCTGTAGCCGGTGATGTTCAGAAAGCTGTCGTTGGCGTTGATTATCCGGCTGTCTGATAGAACGGCGATGAACATGCCGGCCGGGTTACTTCTGAACGCCTTGGAAAACATCTCTTCAGATAGGCGGAGGGCCTGCTCGTTTTTTTTCCGCATGCCGATTTCCGACTCCAGATTTCGGCGGAATAATTCCAGTTTGTCCATGAACCGGTTGAAATATCCTGCCAGCTGACCGATTTCATCAGTGGCGCCTACCGGCATCCGCACTGAGAAATCGCCTTCTGCGCCCTGATCGAATCGTTTCATCAGGGATTGCAAAGGGGTGATGATGGATCGGTTCACCCACAGGTAAGACCCGGTTATCAGAAGGAAAATGAGGGCCAGAATTCCCATGACAATGGTTTTCATGGTGTTCAGAGGGGCATAGATCTCATCCAGGTAGCTGGCGGATGCCACAATCCAGTCATATTCCGGAATATAATTGAAGATCACCAGTTTCTCCCGGGGGGCTTTTTCACCGGGATTTTCCCAGGAATAAACGGCTTTGCCGTTTTTCTTTTCACACAGGTCCCGGACAAAATATCGGCCGTCTTTGTCCCGGGAATCAAAGTAATTGCCGGTCAAGAAAGGATGAACGATCAGATTCCCTGAGGAGTCATGAATGTAAGCATATCCGGTCTTCCCGAAAGTCATGTCCTGGATACTTTTTCTGAAATCAGATATCTCGATCAGGTGCGTGAATTCTTCACGGTATGTGGATACCGCAATTATCCAGTCCCAGGGTGTAAAATAGCTCATATACATAGCCTTGGGTTTTATGACGTCTTCTTCCGGGTTCTTCCATTCATATTCCAGGTACCCGGTTTTCATGCGGATCATCTCCCTGACAAACGAGCGGTCCATGAAACGTTTTCCGGTCACCCCGGGATTGGGATGTTCCGTTGCAATGCCTTGGGAACTGGCGCAGAAAATATATCCGGTTTTGCCGATGGTCTGGCTGAAAAGGATTTTCCGGCACAGTTCTTTGGCCTGGGTCTCCGTGATCAGATCCTGTTCAAACTCCTGATAAACAGCTTGGACAATTTCCAGGTTTTTTTCCGCAACGGCCCGCAGGTGATTTTTGATGGAGGTGGCAGCGGCGGTACGCACCATATTGCGTATAGCGGCGGTGGCATTGGTCAATTCACTTTCAATATGGGTTTCTATGGTGGTTTGTACCCGGGAGATGATGATGCCGCCGCCTGCCATTACGGCAAGAACAATGATCAGGGTATGTCCTCCCAGCAGCTTGGTCCGGATATTTAAATTTTTCAGCCATTGGAAAAATGATTTCATGTCAGCTGTAATACGACAGTGTCTGGCCGGGGTCAACAAGTTTCCCCACCAGTGCAATGCCTTGTGGCCCCTGTCTTGACTTTTTCAGGTGGTTGTGGTTTGACCTGTTGTAATTGATGCATTGCCGTAAACGCCAAATACGAAGGAGCAGATATGAACTGGTTGCACTCGATCCGCACCAAACAGATGGGGGGGTTTCTGGCTATTGCCGCCATTACAGCAGTTGTCAGTCTGGTAAGTTATAATGGCATGAAGAATTTGGAGATCAGCTTCAGGCAGGTTATTGAAACAGCCCCTCTGACGGAATCGGCCATCAACATGAAACTGGCGGTGACCCAGGATATCGCAGCCATCATGACCCTTATGGCTGCCTTGGATACAGATGAACTTGATGCTGCACTGCAGAAGCACCAGGAAAATGTGGCGCGGTTCAATCAATACCAGAAAGCCATGCTGGATGGTGGTGAAGTTCGGGAAAAAACCATTTTTCCCACCCATGACCCGGAACTTCGCCGGATCATTCAGGATGCAAAAGAATTTCATACATCCATTTTTCTGCCCAGTTTCAAGGTGGCCTATGATCAGATGCATCTGCAGTTGTCTGCAGAACCTTATGATTACGGGCTTTTGGACACCATTGATGAAAAAACCATTGCCCTGGCCAATGATCTGACCCGGCAGCTGGACCAGGCCGGCGACATATCCCAGGGGCTTATCCTTCAGGCTGAAGCAGATCTGATAAAAGAAAAGCAGCAGGCGGTTACCATTCTGGCGGTAGCCACCCTGGTGGGAATCGCAGCAGCTGTTTTGCTGGGGTTTGTCGTGTCAGGCCGGATTGCCGGGCCTGTTAAAAAAGCGGCAGCTTTTACCAGAGAGGTTGCCCAGGGCGATTTCTCCAAAACTTTAGAGGTTCCCCAGAAAGATGAAATCGGGTCCATGGTGAATGCCATGAACCAGATGGTACAGGGGCTGGCATCGGTGTTTAAAAACATTGCACAGGGGGTGGCCACCCTGGATCAGACATCAGCGGATCTGTCCGGGATTTCAGACAGTCTGAAGACCCGCGCTGAAAAAATGACCCGTAAATCAGGTGCTGTCAGTGGCGCGGCCCAGGCAATGCAGGAGCGGGTGTCGTCTGTCACCAAAAGCTCCCAGGCGTTTTCCGATAACCTGGATACGGTGTCCGCTGCCATGGAACAGATGAATGCCACTGTGTCGGAAATAGCCAAAAATACCAGCCAGGCCCGGCAGATTTCGGAAACAGCCGTGTCAACAGCCAGGGATGCTTCCAACCGGGTGGATGAACTGGGCAAAGATGCGGCTGAAATCGGGCAGGTTACCCAGACCATAACCGACATATCAGGCCAGACCAACCTGCTGGCATTGAACGCCACCATAGAAGCTGCACGGGCAGGAGAAGCCGGTAAAGGCTTTGCCGTTGTGGCCAATGAGATCAAAAGCCTTGCCCAGCAGACAGCAGAGGCAGCCAAAGATATTTCAGAAAAAATTGCGCGTATCCAGGATTCTTCCAAGGGCACGGTATCGGAAATTCAGCAGATTTCGAAGGTGATCAATGATGTGAATACCATTGTTACCTCCATTGCCGGTGCCATTGAAGAACAGTCCAGCACTGCCGGAGAAATTGCTGAAAATATTTCCCTGGCTGCACAGGGCATACATGACAACCATGAAAACATTACAGACATATCCAAGGCATCCAGCCGGATTGCCGATGACATCCTCAGTGTAGACACCCATGCAGCCACTGTCACAGATACCAGTCTGAAGGTAAGTGAAAACGTGACCCGGATCACGGAATTTGCCGCCAGCCTTGGACAGTCAATCCGCCGCTTCAAAATTTAGCGGGCACCACAAAAAATGAAAGCTGTTAGTTTTTAGTTTTAGCTGTTAGCGTTTAGCTGACAGTAACCAACAGGAAAAAAATGTAATTCTTACTGGAAGCTGATAACTGCGTACTGACAACTTTCATATAAATTGGTGATGGAAAACAAAAACAGCATGAACATTTTGGCATTAACCCTGGAACAGTTAATCCACACCCTTGAAACAGTGTATGGAAAAGGCCGGTTTCATGGCCGTGCCCTGTACCGGGAAATCTTTAAAAATGCAAATTCGGATTTTCTTTTTGTACCTGAATTTGCCGCTTCCCAGGTATTGGCCAGGGATTTGGAAAAAAACATCTGCCTGGAACCAGGCCGGGTAAAAATGGTTTTCCAGGATAGGGATCTCACCAAGTTTATCACCCGGCTGTCCGATGGCATGGAGATAGAATCGGTCATCGTTCCCATGAACCGATACAATACCCTGTGCGTGTCCAGCCAGGTGGGATGCCGCATGGGATGTACCTTTTGTGAGACCGGCCGCATGGGACTGCAACGCAATCTTACCATATCCGAAATCACGGGCCAGTTGTACAATGCCAGGCATGTGCTGAAAAAACAGATCAAAAATATCGTGTTCATGGGCATGGGAGAACCCTTTGACAATTTTTCACCGGTCATGGCTGCTGTAAAGATCATGAATGAGCAGAAAGGGTTTGACATTGCCTTGCGCCACATGACCATTTCCACGGCAGGGGTGGTGCCGGGGATCCGGAAACTGGCTGCCATGAATCTGCCCGGCATCCGGCTGGCCGTATCGGTCAATGCCCCGGACAACCCGACCCGGTCACAGCTGATGCCGGTGAACAATGCCTGGCCCCTGGAAATGCTCAAAGAAACCCTGGCAGCCTTTCCTCTGCCCCGGAAAGGCACATTTTTGTTTGAATATATCCTTATCAAAGGGGTGAATGATACAAAGGCCCATGCAGAGAACCTGGCAGAATTTATTCATCCATTGCCGGTGCGCCTGAATCTCATCCCCTGCAACCCGGTGCCCGGCTTTACCCATGAAAGCCCGTCAGATGCGGATATGAACCGTTTTTCACAGCACCTGGTTGGAAAAAATATTTTTGTCATCAGGCGTTGGAGCAAAGGCAGGTCTGTCTCTGCCGGCTGCGGCCAGCTGGGGCGGCGGTAGCAGGCCTGAAACTTTTTTTGCCATATTCGGCGTGCCCTTCTTGACAGGGGGCTGGAAATAGAGATAGTCTGCGGTTCATGTCAAACATTTCAGTAACGCATCTGAAGTTACTATTCGGTTGAAGTTACTATTCGGTTTGGTGCCGGGCATCGCCCGGTAGGTATGCTGCTTGTCAGTTTTGTCTGGCCGCGCACAGTGGTGGACTTTTAAGATACAAGGCACATATGACCTATTCAGAAGACAAAAACAGATCAGGCGAGTATCTGCGCCTGGCCTTGAGCTATCTGATCAAATATGATCTGCCGGCCAATCCGGTTAACTACACGGTCTGGTATGAATATGTGTCCGGCAGAAATCTGAAATTAAAAAAAGCGGTGGACCTGTCCATAAAATCCGACCATCCCATGGATGGGAAATGCATTGAAAATTTTTATCAAAAATATGTCACTGATGGAGACCGTATTGTCATCAGCCGCCTGCTCACCCAGATCAATCTTTTGCTCAGGGATATTACCCACCATATTTTGGAAACTGAAGGGGATCTGGCAGGACATGGCAAAAGTTTGGGAGATCTGGCGGAAAAAATTAATAGAGTCCATGATTTTGAAGGGATCAGAGAAATTGTGGACCAGATGCTCCAAGAGACGCGGGGCCTGATAAAATCCGGATCCAGGCTTCAGAGCCGTATGACAGTGTCATCAGAGGACTTGAAGCAGTTGTCCCAAGAACTGGAAAAATCCCAGAAAGAAGCACAGACAGATATACTGACCGGCCTGGCCAACAGGCGGGGGCTGGAAAAGGTGTTTGAACTGGAACGTATCCGTGCCCGGCAGAACATGGCCCCTTTTTGTGTGGTGCTTATGGATATCGACCACTTCAAAAAAGTGAATGATACCCATGGCCACCTGGTGGGGGACAGCATGCTCAAGGGAATCTCAAAAATATTGACCCAGCATTTGAGAAAAAATGATGTGGCTGCCCGTTTCGGGGGAGAAGAGTTTCTGGTTGTGCTGCCGGAAACCGATATTGACGGTGCCTGCGCTGTGGCAAAAAAAATCCAGAAAGCCCTTGCCGGCAAGGAGTGGAAAGTCAGAGAATCCGGCAAACGTATCGGTGCGGTAACTGTCTCCATGGGTGTTGCCAGGTATGCCATGAACGAACCCCAGGAGGCTCTTATCAAACGCGCGGATGATGCCCTTTACCAGGCTAAGCGCAACGGCAGAAACCAGGTTGTAACCCAGGCGGATACAGTATGACCTGCCAGCCCGGGAAAAACTGCTGGCAGTGCTTTTGGGAATCCGATCCTCTGCCGGTGCGTATCATCCTTTGAGTTTTTTGATATTGTCCCTGGCAAAGTCAATGGTCGGATCGATTTCAAGGGCCATTTCATAGAATTTTACTGCCAGCGCGGTTTCCCCCAGTTCCCGGTAATTGGAACCGATATTGGCATAGTTGATGGCCTGGGACGGGTCAATCTCCAGGGCATTTTCAAAACAGGTGATGGCTTTGTGGTGGTTTTTCTGCATGAAATGACAGACCCCCATGGTGTTGAGCAGGTCCGGCCGCTGGGGGTCAACCGCCAGTCCTTTTTCACAGGTGACGACCGCCCTTTCATACAGGCCCAGATCCTTGAGACAGGCCCCCATGTGGGAACAGATGTCCGGCAGGTTCATGCGGGCCGGTTCTCTTTCCAGAGCGGTTTCAAATGCCTGGAGGGCCGTGTGCAGGTCACCCAGGGTATTGTACACCAGTCCTTTGTAAAAACTGGTGTAATATTGGTCTGGCAGGGCCTGTTCCAAGGCATCCAGATTGTCCAGGGCCTGAATGGGATCCAGGGTTTCGGTGATGAGCCTGGCTGAAAACATGCCCACGCTGGCAGATGCTGCCCGCTCTCTGAAATGGGCCCCCGGCATGATGGTGTAAAAGGCCGGGATATCCAGATCCTGGTGGCGGGTGTCAATGGCCAGGATCTGATAATCTTTTTTGCCCAGGGTGGCAATGAGATTTTCCACCTCCACCCGGATATTGGGGTCTGACAGGTCCGGCAGATCAGACATATCCTTCATGGTCTCAGGATGGGTGATAAAGGCGGCATCTGCAATGCTGGTGAACTTGGGCAGGCCAGAGGCCACATAACTGGATCCGGAATTGAAATCCCCTGCCAGCTGGGCCACCTCGGTCAGGGCCCGGCCCATGGCTTTCTGGGGATCAGGCGCGGTGCCTGCGGTCCACACGATTTCACTTTTTTCCGGAAACGTGGCAGGATCCCAGGCCAGAACAGCGATGGTGGGAATGCCCGTGTCCAGGGAAAAATCTGATGCATGCACCTGAATACCGCAGTTTTTGTATTTGGCCAGCATCTCCTGCACCAGAGGATCGGTGAAGGTGTCCAGATGGATGCCCGGGACAGCAAGGTTTCCGTGGCTCACCAGAGAAGAGGTATGCCGCTCCACCAGTTCGCAGATACCCTGGATTAAAGCCTCTTCATTGCAGTTGCCGGCACAGGGCCCATTGAATTCATTGATCATGTAAAACCAGGAAAAGGGAATGAGCACTTCTTTGCCCAGGGTCAGGTTATATCCTGTGGTCCATTGCAGTTTCAGGCTGTCAAATATGGGTTTGACCCTGTGGGCATCACCTGCATTGTCATGCACGGACCGGATGATCTGAGCAAAGGGCAGGATGTTTTCTCCCAGGTCCGCTGCCCGGGCAGAAAAAAAGTTACTTTTTTTGTTCACGAAGGAAAAAAAACTGAACCGTTCGGCCAGCTCCATGACAGCACTGGCTTCCGACTGGGCCGGGGTGCCGCCTTTTCCCATCTGCTTGCTGGTGCCGATAACCTGCCTGGCATCCACACCGCATTCACTGAAAAACACCGGAATGTCCAGGCGGCCGTTGTCAATGCGCCGGGTCCGGCTTAGAATATCCAGCCGGGTTCCAGCCGCCTTTTTTCTGAACAGGTCCACGGTTTTTTCTGGCGAGATGATTTTGTCCTGGTCATAGGTGTAGCCTTTTACCGCGTCCGTGAGTTCGATGGCATATGTCATGAAAATCTCTTTGTATCCAAAAGGTTATGGTTTACACAAATATGCCGGCCGGCATTGGAAAAGCATTTGAAAAAGGGAGCTGCTGGTCCTGGCATCTGTTATTTCACAAGGGTTACCGCATCACCCACCCGGATTGTTCCACTGGTAAGAATTTTTGCAAACACCCCTTCTTTGGGCATGATGCAGTCTCCGGTGCGGTAAAAAATGGCACATTTTTTGTGGCATTCTTTACCGATCTGGGTGATTTCCACAAGGGTTTTCTTCCCCAGCCGTACCTGCTGTCCGATTTTCTGGGTTTTCCAGTCAATGCCGGTAGTGGCGATATTTTCGGCAAAATCCCCGAACTGCAGAACAAACGTTTCGGTGCTGACAGCATCAATGCTTTCAGCCGCCAGAAAACTGATCTGCCGGTGCCAGTTTCCGGCATGGGCATCCCCTTTGATGCCATGGTTTTCAACCAGTTCTGCCTGGTCAATGCACTGCTTAGTGGTGCCTTTTTTTTTGCTCATGGCAATGGAAACTATTTTCACGGTCCTTCCTTTTTTGTTTTTTCAATACAGGCAGGCTTTATATCACATTGTGGCAGTAAATTTCAATACCAAATACCCCCTGCCAGACAGAGAAGACAGGTTATTTTTTTGCTGGTCTGTTCCGGGATTGTCCGTTAACAGGGATGGGCGCTGCAGGTTTGTCCACAGCGGTTGTCCGGGGAAAAGGGTTTGTTTTTGAAAAAAAAGCCGCATCAATGTGCTGGTTGATTTTTTTTGCAAGACCAGGCGGCATTTTCTGCAGGGTAAAGGCCTGCTGTATACAGGCTTCAAGGCAGGTGTCCATGTCATATAACTGCCTGCAGACGTCACATTCCTGGATATGGGCCAGTATACCGGGATTCTGCACCTGTTTATTCTTTGATGGGTTTTGCAGCCAGATAAAAAAGTCGTTACAGTTCATGGGTCAGGTATGTTCCGGTGTGCTGTTTATGTGGGGGATGGTTTTCCCGCTGTTTTTCAATTGTTTCAACAATTTTATCTTTAATGCCTCCTTTGCCCTGTTCAGTCTGGACATCACCGTTCCAATGGGAATATCAAGGGTGCTGGCAATGTCTTTGTACAGCATATCATCCATATAATACAAGATCAAAATTTCTTTGTATTTTACGGGCAGCTGGTCTATGGCATTATTCACTGTTCTGGTGTCAACTGCCTCTTCCAGCAGTGTGTCCGCTCCGTTTCTTTGCGTTTCAGACTTGAGGAATGCAATGTAGTCACTTTTCTGGAGCTGCTGCCTGACATTGTCTTTCTGGCAGGTTTTCAAAAAATTATTGCGCAGAATTCTCAACAGCCAGGGCTTGCATTTGGCTGGATCCTTGAGCTGGGAAAATTTGTGGAAAGCCATCATAAATGTTTCCTGAACAATATCTTCCGCATCAAATACATTGCCTGTGTATTTAAGGGCCACATTGTATAAAAGCTTCATATGGGGATATGTCAGCTTTTTAAACTGGCTTTGGTCTGTTTTTGTCTTCCATATCATGTTATCATATCCTGACTTCGCCTCCTGGACCTAAGATAATCAGGATATGAATCAAATCAATTGCTTTTTATCATATGACCGGTATGGACACTGTTTTATTCCACGATTTTACTGTGCCGGTTCCAGGTGAACCATCACCTCAATGATATTGGATTTGTTGTTCATCAAGGTTTCTTTTACTGCCTCGGAGATGTCATGGCCCTGCTGGACAGTGATCTGACCGTCCACCTCCAGATGCAGATCAATATAAAATGCGCCGCCTGTTTTCCTGGATCTGAGCCTGTGCACCCCTCTGACATGGGGGATATTTTCGATAAGGGTGCGGATACGTACCATCTCCTGCTGGGACATGCCTGCATCCACCAGTTCAGCTATGCTTCCCCCCAGAATTTCACATCCCACCTTGATGATAAAAACCGACACAAGGAGGGCTCCCACCGGGTCCAGAAACGCCAGTTTCGGATTGATGAGCCCGGCGGTCACCGCCACCAGGACCGGAATGGATGACAATGCATCTGTCCGGTGGTGCCAGGCATTGGCTTTAAGAGAAGATGCCCCGTTTTTTACCCCGGCCGTATAAGTGATCCTGAAAAGGATCTCCTTGACAATGAGAGACAGGACAGGGGCCAGTATCACCATTGGGTGCAGTTTTGTTTCCACAGGGCGCATCAGGGAAATGATGGCGTTATAGCCGATGCCGGCTGCCACAACAAGCAGGATAAGGCTGATGGAAATGGTGACAAAGGATTCGATTTTCTGATGGCCGAAGGGATGGCATGCATCAGGCGGGGCTGTCCAGTAACGGACACCGAACAGTATCACCACATCTGATCCGGTATCGGAAAAACTGTGCAGGGCATCTGCCACCACTGCCTGGCTGCTGCCTGCAATGCCCATGACCAGCTTGATCAGGGACAGGAGCACATTGGCCCAAAGGCCGATCCAGGTGACTTTTTCAATATTTTTTCTGGTCTGGTTTTGTGTGTTCATGTCTGTTTCCTGGATATCACAGATCGGTCAATCAAGGGGATGAATTTACGGTTGGCGGTTGGAAATGCAAGCCTGTGGATGTTTTCAGGCGCAATCCACTTGTGGTCAATGGGGCCGTCCAATACCACATCCCCTGATATATAATCACAGTAAAATATATCCATTTCAATCTTAAAATGGGTATAGGCATGCCTGACATGGGTCAGAAATGAAACAATCCTGACATCAAGGCCGGTTTCTTCTTTGATTTCCCTGATACAGGCATCTTCTGCACTTTCCTTGTTTTTTCTTTTGCCCCCGGGAAATTCCCATAATCCCCCCAGAAGGCCGTCCAGTTTTCTTCGGGTTACCAGGACCCTGCCCGCTTTTATGACAATGCCGGTGCTGATGTGGTGGCAGGGGATTTTTTTTGCTTTCAGCCGCAGCGGATAGCGGGAAACCTGACAGCCTGCCAGAGCCAGGCAGGGGTGTGCCAGGGGGCACCTGCCGCAGTCAGGGGCCGACGGTGTGCAGACGAGGGCCCCGAGTTCCATGAGGGCCTGGTTGAAACTGCCCGGATCTGTCCGGTCCACAAGGGTGTCTGCAACGGCCTTGAAACGGGTGTGGGCAGAGGACTGGTTCACCGGGATATCCAGGCATAACAGCCGAGCCAGCACCCGTTTTACATTGGCATCCACCACTGCATGGACCTGGTTGAATGCCATACTCATCACGGCTGATGCAATATAATCCCCAACCCCGGGCAGGGCTTTGAAATCGGAAAACCGGTGCGGGATACGTCCGTCCATGTGCTGTACCACCTGCTGAGCCGCCTTGTGCAGGTTTCTGGCCCTGGCATAATACCCCAACCCTTCCCAGGATTTGAGCACCTTTTCCAGATCAGCCCGGGCCAGGCTCTCCAGGGTGGGAAACCTGTCCACAAAAGCCAGAAAATAGGGCACGGCTGTTTTTACCTGGGTTTGCTGGAGCATCACCTCTGATACCCAGATGCGGTAAGGGTCGCAACTTTCCCGCCAGGGCAGGTGCCGGTGGTGTGTGTTATACCAGTGCAAAAGGTTTTTTTGGATCAAGCCAATGTCTGCAGAGGAAAAGCCGGGGATCTGTTGGTTCATCTTGGGTTTTGGATGGGTCATCTGAAATTTTCCATATGGTCGGTGCCTGTCCAGGCTGTTGCCGGCGGATGCGTGCTGCAGGTTGGGCAGGTCATTGTCCGGCCTGCCTGGCAGGCGTGAACTGCTTTACCTGGTCAATGAATTGTTTTGTCAGGTTGTCTGGGCAGGTTCTGTGGAATCTGATCCGGATATATATATCTGTTATTGCGGCGGCTTCTGGTCCAAGGTCCGGTCTTTTTGCCTGCACTGTCAAAAGATAATCCATGGGTCCCTGGTCAGGCGGCCTGGCAAGGCCGATGCGGGCCAGACGTCTGCAGAAAAGGGCATAACCTGTAGCCACCGGGTCTTTTTTTCTGACACCGGACCGGTGCAGAAACATCCAGAAAAAAACAGCCACAACCATGACACTGAGGGTCAGCAATAAAAAATATACGGTCCCTGTCCCCCATGATGTGCCAAAACCCAGGCGCTGGAGCAACGCTTTCTGCTCTGAAAAAGAATATCCGGTGAACCAGGCCTCCCATGCAAGGTTCACAGCTTCCAGCATGAACCCCATTTTTTTAAAAACAGAGATGGCATCCCGGGTGGTACCGGAATAGGAAAAAGATCCGTCCGGATTCTGTTCCAGGCGGTTTGGTGACACCGCCAGGGTGGGATCGATGCGGATCCATCCCCTGTCTGAGGTATACGCCTCCACCCAGGCGTGGGCAAAGGACTGGCGGATGCTCAGGTAATTGCCGTAGGGATTGAGTTCACCTCCCAGATACCCCCCCACCACCCTGGCGGGTACCTCCTGTATATTCAGCAAAAAAGCCAGGGCACCGGCATAATGTTCACAATACCCCTGACGGGTTTCAAAAAGAAATTCATCCATGGGATGGTCCCCGAGCCGCGGCGGGCTCAGGGTATAGGTGAAATCGTTTTCAGTAAAATAGGCCAGGATCTGCTGGATTTTTCCATGGGCATCAGCGGTTCCCTCTGCCATGGACCGGGCCAGAAGCCGGGCTTTCGGGTTATTGTCCGAATGGGTGAAAACAGGGTCTGGTAACAGGGTGCCTGTTTTTCCATTGTTATCACCTGCCGTCCGGATGCAGGAGACCGCCTGGTAGGTTTTTTTCCGGGTCACCCGCTGCCCGGACACAAGGGTGTAACCGGCAGTCAGTTCCGCCCCGGGGGGGGCTGCAACCGGCCGGTCCAGGGCAAAGAGCCGGCGGCTTTTATGGGGTTCAAGGGTAATGGTATGCCGTACAAGGTCCGGGCCGTTTTCCGGAACAAAAGGGATATCTCCCGGGTTGTCCGCCGGAAGCCACCGGGTGCCGTCAAACCTGTCAAATACAATCCCACGCCAGTACAACGCATTCGGCGGTGGGAGCGCACCGTCAAATGCCACCCTGAAGGCCAGAGACTGGTCCAGGGTCATGCGGGAGATGCTGCCGAAACCAAGCCTCTCCGAGAACCCAGATCTGCCGGTTCCTGGTGCTTCCATGGAGAACAGGCCGTGCTGGAGCCGGGGAAAAACCAGAAACAGAAGAACCATCAGCGGTATGGCCTGGGCCAGGATACGGGCTGCCAGAAAGATACTGGGCCTGTACCGTCCTTCAGGGCGGTTGATGTGTATCAGCGCAGCTGTGGTGACAAAAACAGAGAAAAACAGGTATAAAACAATCCACAAAGATTCGGACCGGAACAAACTGGTGATGATGATAAAGTAGGTGAGCAGCACCGTGATCATCCGGTGCCGGTGGGTGGCCATTTCAAAGGGTTTGATGGCAGCCATGACCGCCATGAGGCCGACAAAGGCATCTGCATCTATCCTTACACTGAAAAAGAGCAGCAGTCCGGTTATGCCGGCAGCCGCCAGGATATGGCGCAGGATGGGTCCGGGAAGGGGCCATCCGGTTTTCAACCGCACCACCATGTATCCCCACATGAAAACACACCAGACAATGATCCATGCTGGCAGGTCCGGTGTGTGCGGGGCAATGGCCACCACCAGGGCAAAGATAATGGGATAAGAATGGCGGGTGTCCCGGTTCAAACAGCCTCCTTTCCCCGGGTGTAAAGGGCTAAAGCCCTGAGACATTTTTTCTTGTGGGACTGCCCCCGGGCCGGGGCTATCAGGGTGTGGGGCAGCTTAAGCCCAAAGGACAGGTTTTGCCTGTCTGCGGCAAGGACCATGCTGCATAGCCGGGACAGCCGGTATTCGGGATCCCTGGAGGTAAAGTCGTCAAAATCCAGCAAAGTGAAATGATCAGCCATGGCTGTGAAATCCTTGATAAATATACCCTGTCCCCGGGAAACCGCTTTCCAGGCGATGCGGCCCACATCATGGCCGGGCTGGTACAGGGACAGCCCCTGAAAATCATCCGGCCCTGCATGCCGGGTGTCTGCACGCCCCCCTGAGCCGCTGCCCCCCCGATCTGATCCGGCAGTCCCCTTCACAGGCATTGGATACACAAGGCAGGTCATGTGCAGAGAAAGTCTGGCCCCCAACCGGAAGAACCCAAATGGAAAAACCGAACAAAGTGTCAAAGCCCCGGGGATGAAAACCCCTCTTTGGGCTGTTTCTGCCGGGATCTCCAGAGTTTTTGTTTCATTCTTGGCGATGGTTGTCCAGGGCCCGGTCTGGCCGGGCAGGGCAAAATTCACCGCCACCCTTTCCTGGTTTTTTGCCTGCACTTGTATGGTAAATACGGTTGTCTGGCCGGCAAACACCGGTCTGGCAGAAGCAAAGGCGACATCCATGCCTGTCAGGTTCTTCAGAGAATAAAACAAAGAGATCAGGGCCATGCCCCCTAAAAGAAATACCAGGATAAAGCCTGCATTGTTGTTGTAGTTGACTGAACCGGCCATCATGGCCCCGAGGATGAAGAGAAAGAGCAACCCGTGCCGGGTGGGGCGGATAAAGATCTGTTTTCTGGTCAGGACCATGGATACCTCCCGGGCAGTAATTATACAGGTACCGGCACTTTTTTGAAAATATCCATGAGCCTGTCCTTTGAAAATTCCGCCAGATCCGTGCTGGACCGCAGCCTGTGACCCGCCACCCAGGGCAGCACCTGTTGCAGGTCTTCGGGCAAAGTGTGGTCCCGGCCGTGCAGATATGCCCAGGCCCGGGCGGCCCGGGACAACGACAGGCCGGCTCTGGGGGAAAGCCCGAACTGGAAGGTGCCTGATGTCCTGGTGAACTCCAGGATGTCCTGGAGATATGCCAGAAAGGTATCAGACACATGGACCTGTTCCACTGCGGCCTGGATTTTCAGCACCCCGGCTTTGTCCATAAACGGCTGCAAAGCAGCCATGGCTGGTTCTGCGCCGGTGCCCCGTAAAATTTCTTTTTCCGCTTTCCTGTCAGGATACCCCAGGTGAATGCGCATGAGAAACCGGTCCATCTGGGATTCCGGCAAAGGAAAAGTGCCGGCCTGCTCTAAGGGGTTCTGGGTGGCGATGACAAAAAACGGGGCCTCCAAAGCCCTTGTTTCTCCTTCAATGGTCACCTGTTCTTCTTCCATGGCTTCCAGCAGGGCGCTCTGGCTTTTGGGGGTGGCCCGGTTGATTTCATCAGCCAGAAACACCTGGGTGAAAATGGGGCCGGGATGAAAGGTGAAGGTGGCGGCATGCTGGTCAAAAACAGACATGCCCAGAATATCTCCGGGCAGCAGATCGGAAGTGAACTGCATGCGCTGAAATTTCAGCCCCATGCACCGGGCCAGCACCTTGGCCAGCGTGGTCTTGCCGATGCCGGGAAGATCCTCGATGAGCAGGTGGCCCCGGGCAAATATGCATGCCAGGGCCAGGCGGATCTGGGGTTCTTTTCCCAGCACGACAGAGCCTACCTGGTGGACGATTTTTTCAAATAATGGTGTCATCATAGGGGGTACTGGTTCTCTCAACTTACTTTTGTTTTTCCCATTTTTTCCAGGACCGGATCAAAGAGATAAAGGTCCTTACCCCGATGCCGGAGGGTCCTTTGGGGATATAGGATTTTTCTGTAAAATCCCAGGCAGTCCCGGCAATATCCAGATGGGCCCAGGGGGTTTTGTCCACAAATTTGGACAGATAGGCTGCCGCGGTAATGGTGCCTCCGGGTTTTCCCCCGACATTTTTGATGTCCGCCATCTTGGATTCGATCTGTTTTTCATAGTCTTTGTTCAAGGGCAGGCGCCACACCGGCTCACCAGCCTCTTTTCCTGCAGCCACAAGGCGTTCTGACAAAGCATCACTGTTGGATATCAGACCGGAATAATGGTGGCCCAGACCGATGATCACCGCCCCTGTAAGGGTGGCGATATCCACCACGCAGTCGGGTGCATAGGTTTTGATGCCCCAGGCCAGGGCATCGGCCAGAATCATGCGGCCTTCTGCATCCGTGTTCACGATTTCGGATGTGACCCCGCTGTAATGGTGGATGATGTCACCAGGGTGGATGGCCCTGCTGCCGGACATGTTGTCGGTGGCGGGTACAATGGCCACCACCCTTATACCGGGTTTCTCCTCAGCCACGGCTGCCATGGTGGCCAGCACGGCAGCCCCACCGCACATGTCGTATTTCATCTCTTCCATGCCTGCGGCCGGCTTGATGCTGATGCCCCCTGAATCAAAGGTGATGCCCTTGCCCACCAAAAGCAGGGTGTCCGATTTTCTGCCGGGATTATATTCCAGGGCCACCATGCAGGGCGGGGTGGATGACCCCTGGTTCACTGCCAGAATGCCGCCCATACCCAGTTTTTCCATATCTTTTTTTTCCAGGCAGGTACAGGTAAGGCCATGGGTTTTGGCCAGATCAGCTGCAAAGTCTGCAAACTGACCCGGGGTCCACCCGTTGCCGGGCTCATTGGCCATATCCCTTGCTGCACAGGCGGCCTTTGCTGCCGTCACCCCCATTTTCGCCCCTTTGCGCACCGCTTTGACAGACCTGTCTGAAAAGAATTTGATGTCAGAAAGCCCTTTATAATCGGTTTTTTTTCTGGTGGTTTTTTTGTATTTTGCAAACCGGTAATCCCCTAAAAGAATGCCTTCTGCCAGGGCCTGGGAGATTTTTTCCACAGGTATCTGCGCCATATGGGGCACACACACCAATAGGGTTTTTGCCTTTGTTTTTTCACAAGCTTTGGCTGTGTTTCCCCCCACCCTGCGCAGGGTGTCCAGAAAATCGGCCAAGTCTTTATCAGGATCATATTTGCCCATACCCAGAACAATGATACGCCTGCCCCCCGATTTTTTTTCTTTTGTGTCCCCATCCGGGTAGTACATGAGTTCTTCATCCATTTTGCCGGAAAAATCCCCCAGTTCATGGGCTTTTTTAACCCGGGCTTCTACTTTTGGATCACAAACCGGTGGCGTATCTTTTCTCTGGGTGGCAAAATAGACCACAAGGTCAGATACAAGGGAGTCAACAGGTTTTTCAGTGACGGACAATCGGGTGGTTTCCATGGGCATCTCCATTTGCTTGCGTTTGGTAACAGGGTGTTAATAATATATGATTATTACCATAGATCCAAAAAGATGTCAGCTATTCCCCTGGAATGTTTTTTTAAGACACTGGAAATACAAAAGCCATTGACTTTCAGCAAGGTTTGCTATTCTATCTTGGCAAAGGTATATCCACAGGAAAATAAAGCAGGATGTTGTGACAGCTGAAGTGGACCATGCTGAAAAAATAATGACCCAAAAAAGGAGGATGGATATATGGACAAAATGAAAGTGCGTGAACTCATGGTACCGACCGACAGATTCCCGAAAATATCGGATAACGCATCTTTGTTTGATGCGCTTTTTGCCCTGGAAAAGGCCCAGGAAGCATTTTTATCCGGGAAAGCTGAGCAGCGGATCATGCTCGTGGAAGATGAAAAAAATCAGATCATCGGAAAAATATCCCCGATTGATCTGTTCAAGGGGCTGGAGAAAAATTACAACAAAGTGAATGTTGAAGAAACCCTTGATAAATTCGGCCTCAAATATATCTGGACTGCCATGCGAAAAGATTATAATTTGTGGGAAAGCCCGTTCAAAGACCTGTGCCGCAAAGCCGGTGACGTGCATGTCAAGGATTTTGTCAATATTCCGGGAGAAGGCCAGACAATTGATGTGGAAGACAGTCTTTCCAAAAGTTTTCACCTGTTTGTTGTGAATCGGCATGATACCCTTTTTGTAATGGAAAAAAATCAATTTGTAGGACTGCTGCGGTTTTCCGATGTATACAGCCAGGTATCCCAGACAATGAAAGAATGCACGTTTTGATCATGAAATGATGCAACAGGGCCAGGCTGCCGAAGCGGTTTCGGCCATAGGTGCGGCCCGGACCATTATTCCATGGAGATTGGACGTGGTCCGGCCGGTCACATTTTCCTGCGTTTAAAAAAATCCCGTACAAAGGCAATATGGGTGTTCATGGACGCATAGGCTGTGTCCGGATCCCGGGATGTGATGGCTTCCAGGATGGCCCGGTGCTGGGTCAGTATTTTTTGGATATTGTCCGGATCTTCATATAAACTGGCCAGGTTCTCCCGGATACCATGGAACAGATAGTCATAAAAATTGCGCATGATCAGGATGTGCAGCGGATTTTTGGCAGCATAGGCAATGGCCATGTGGAATGCTGTATCAGCTTCTGTGCCCAGACGTCCGGATTTCACTTCATGCTGCATTTCATCTATGCTCTGTATCAGGGCAGTGATATCGGTTTCATCCGCCCGCTGGGCAGCCAGGGAGGCAGCATTGCATTCCAGGCCCATCCGTACCTCAAGCAGGTCCACCAGGGAGGCGGACTGGGCTTCCATGGCCTTTGCCAGAGGGTTTTCCTGCACCGCTTCCATGGGTTTTACAAAGGTGCCCTGTCCTTGCTTCTGTGTAATCAGTCCCATGGTGACCAGCCGCTGGATGGCATCCCTGATGGTGGTGCGGGACACATTCATGGCCTGGGCCAGCTCCCGTTCGGTCATCAGTTTTTCTCCAGGCTTGAGCTTGCCCCTGTAAATGAGTTCCCGGATCTGATCCAGGACCTGATCTGAGATACGCTTGGGCTTTATGGGCTTTATGGGTATGGTCATAATCCTATGTTACATGCCGGTCCGGTTTTTATGGTCAAGATTTAAACCATGGATTATTTATTATTCCATTTGTTTTATCAAGGGTTTTTTAATCAAATCCTAATAGGTCAATACCATTCCGCCGTCAAACAGAAGATCCCCGCCCACCAGATATTTTGAAAACCGGGAGAATCCAAATACAAAGAGATTGGCTACCTCCACCGGTGACATCATCTCCTTGACCCGGGAGGCTCCCATCATGACATCGGTTACCACCTGCTGGGGGGTTATCCCCCGCTGTTTTGCCTGGGCAGCCACCTGGTTCAGTGCCAGGGGGGTTTTGACAAATCCGGAACTGATGGTAAAAGAACGGATCATGCCTTCCCCTTCAGCGGAGATGGACTGGCTCAGGGCCCGGAGCCCGAATTTGGTGATGTTGTAGACCGGTTTGTTTTTGGTGCAGATGTGGGCATGGACCGATGCCATGTTTGCAATGGCCCCGGCGCCTGCCTGTTTCATATGGGGTATCACCAGCTGTGACAAAAAAAATGGGGCCCGGAGCATGAGTTTCTGCATCAGATCATAGGTTTCCATGGGAAAATTTTCCACCGCATCAATGTGCTGGATCCCGGCGATATTGGCCAAATATCTGATCTGCCCCAGCCCGGCTGCCTTTTCCACGGCATTTCTCACCTGTGCATCATCGGTGAGATCGGTTTTTATGAATGTGAAGGTGTCTCCGCCCAAGGCCCGGGCCATTTTACCGGTTTTTTCCCCTTCTGTCTCATTGATATCCAGGCCTGCCACGGTTACCCCGTTGACAGCCGCTGCAATGGACACAGCCCGTCCGATGCCGGTGCCGCAGCCGCTCACAATACAGACATTTTGTTTGCCAAAATCATCATCTTCAAGTATCAAGATATCTTTTTTGGTGATTTCAGGTTCTTTGATTTCCATGGTGTTCTCCTTTCAGGTTGACAAATTTTTATGGGGTGTTTTTTTTAAGGCGCGATGCGTAAATTTCCATGGGATGCCGGACCGTTATGGATGATCCGGCCTTTCCCAGCATATCTGAGATCTGCATCATACAGGCCGGACACCCCGTGGACACGGTGGTGCACCCGGTTTTTTCTATGTTTTCCCGCTTGATTGTTCCAATGGTGCTGGACAAGTCATAATGGTAGATATTGAAACTGCCGCCCATGCCGCAGCATTTATCGGAACCGGCCATTTCCTTCAATTGACAGCCGGCCGCGGAGATAACCTGCCGGGGCTGATCTGCTACGCCCAAAGACTTTTTCAGATGGCAGGGATCGTGGTAGGTCACGATGTCAGTTCCCGCGTCAGGCCCTGCTGGATCTGAAAGATTTTTCAGCGGGTCAATTCCCACCCGGTCCACCAAGAACTGGTTGATGTCCATGGTTTTTTCAGCCAGGGCCGTCAGTTTTTGCTGTATATTGTCGGATGGATTTTTGTAGACAGTCGGCCACAGTTTTTTAATGGTGGAGGTACAGGTGGCGCACGCGGTCACCAGGACATCAAAATCATGTTTTTCAAACAGGGCCAGGTTGTGGTCCACCAGGTGGGTAAAGCTGTCCCGATCACCTGATGCCAGGGCGGGAATACCGCAGCATCCTTGGCCGGGGGGGATAATTACCCCCACCTTGTGATGGGCCAGGACTTTCAGGGATGCTTTGGCCACATTGGGAAAAATTTTGTCTATCAGACATCCGGTGAAAAAAGCGGCCCGGAGCCCTGAACCGGTGCTTGTAAATCCTTTTTCCGGCAGGGTTTTGTGAAACGGGGTGGTGCTCAGGGGCATGAAATGCCTGTTGGCCAGCAGTGGAGAGATCAGACGGGCACAGGACGTACCTTGGGCATCGGCAGAAGATTTTGTGAAAAGGCCCTGGAAGCGGCCGGCCCATTCCACCATAGCGTCGAACCGGCCTGGATTGGCCAGCAGTTGTCTGAAGATCAGTTTTTTGGCAGGGGACAGGCCTTTGTATTCCGCCAGGATGGCCCGTGCCTTGATGAAAATTTCCACCACGTTGACCCCGGAAGGGCAGTTTGCGGCACAGGACCCGCAGAGCAGGCACCGGTTCAGCCGTTCGTTCACCCCATCAGGATCCGTGAAAATATTATCCATCAGCCCGGTGAGCAGGGCCAGTTTGCCCCTGGCCACATCCGCCTCTTTGCGGGTCTGCTCAAACAGGGGGCATACCGACTGGCACATGCCGCAGCGAATGCAGGTAACCAGTTGCTCTTCCAGCTCTTTTACCAGGGTTGCCAGTTCTTTCATGCCTGCCATTATTAGGTTATACTCCTGTTATTTTACCGGGGTTCAAGATGTTGCGGGGGTCTAAGGCAGCCCGCAGCTGCCTGGAAAACAAGATGGATGAATACCCGGCTTCCTTTTCCAGAAAAGGGGCTTTGGCAATGCCTGTGCCGTGCTCTCCGGAAAGGGTGCCTCCCATGGCCAGGGCCGTGTCAAAGATCTCTTCAATGGCCTGTTCCACCCGGTGAAATTCTTCCTTGTTTCTGCGGTCCGTGAGGATGGTGGGGTGGAGGTTGCCGTCCCCGGCATGGCCGAAAGTGCCGATATCAATCCGGTACTTTTTGGCAATATCCTGAAGGGCCCTTACCATGTCCGGGATTTTGCTTCTGGGAACCGTGGCATCCTCCAGCACCAGGGTGGGTTTAAGCTGGGCCAGGGCGGACAAAGCAGCTCTTCTGGCTGCCCAGATCCTGTCCCGCTGGGCATCATCTTTTGCCCTGTCAATGGTCCGTGCCCCCATTTTCAGGCACAGGGCCTTTACCTGTTCCGCCTCTTCGGCCACCACTGCAGGGTGTCCGTCCACCTCGATGAGCAGCAGGGCTGCCGCATCTGTGGGGAGTCCGGCTTTTGAGAAGTCTTCCACCGCCCGGATGGTGAAATTGTCCAGGATTTCCAGGGTGGCAGGCACAATACGCGCGGAAATGATACCGGCCACGGTTTCCGATGCCTGTTCAATGGTGTCATACACCGCCACCATGGCCTGCCTGTCCTTTGGGGCGGGGATGAGTTTGAGAATCACCTGGTCCAGGACCCCCAGGGTGCCCTCAGACCCCACCATAAGCCCGGTGATATTATAGCCGGTGGCGCACTTTACTGTCCTGGAACCGGTTTTGATATAATTGCCCTGGCAGTCAAAAAACTGCAGCCCCATGACATAATCCTTGGTCACGCCGTATTTGAGTCCCCGCAGCCCCCCGGCATTTTCCGCCACATTCCCGCCGATGGTGGAAACCGCCATGCTGCCCGGATCCGGCGGATAGAACAGCCCCAGTTTTTCCACTTCAGCCGCCAGGGTTGCGGTCACAACGCCTGGTTCCACCACCGCATACATGTCTGCTTCATTGATTTCAATGATGCGGTTCATCCGTCCGGTAAGCACCACGATACCGGATGTCCGGGGAATGGTGCCGCCGGACAGATTGGTGCCAGATCCCCTGACCGTTATGGGGATATGGTTTTCATGGCACAGGGCGATGATTTCACCGAGCTGGGTTGTGTTTTCGGGAATCACGGCAGCCGCAGGCATGACCGGGTCCAGCACTGCGGCATCATAGGAATAGGTGAGCATGTCTTCTTTCTGCGTCAGCAGGTGTTGGGGCCCCACAATTTTCTGGAGCGCATCCTGGATGGACCGGGGGATCATAGGCACCTCTTTTGTTTTATGGTACTACCAATTTACTATCAGGTAAATTTTCGGTGTTGTCAAATGGTTATTTGATAGCACAGCCTCTGGTTACGCACAGTCATCAAAAAATATAACCATTTGTTTTTTCTGAATATAATATCGTATAGCAGACTTTCTGACAAAAAACAAACAAAAATAATTTTTTTCTTGACAAAGCAGTCCATATGGATTTTAGTATTGGTATTACCAAGAAAGCCAGCAGTATTTAACAGAAAAATGACCATTTTGGACTTACCGGAATACCTTTAAGACCTATCCGGGAAAGGAGGCAAAAAATCATCTCAGGCAATATCTGGAGACAGGCGAGTGAATAATCAATTTTTTTTTTAAAGGACGGAGGAACGCATGAAAAAAGCATTAAGCATAGTGGTAACCCTTTTGATGGCAGTTGTCTTTATCTGCGGCACTGCCCATGCCAAACGCGAAAAATTCGGGGAAGACCCCAGGGCAAAAGAAGCAAAACGGGTATCATTCAAGACATCGGATGAAAAAATCCGGTGGAAAATGGTTATGCCCTGGTCCAAAGGGCTTTTGTTCTATGATATTGCATCCCATTTTGCCGACAGTGTCCGTCTGGCATCTGCCGGCCGTCTGGATATCAAGCCGTTTGCAGCAGGGGAACTGGTACCTGCCATGCAGAGTTTTGATGCGGTAAGCACGGGTGCGGCTGAAGTGGGCCATGACTGGCCCGGTTACTGGAAAGGCAAAAATGAGGCCTTTGTGGCCCTGGCCTCTGTGCCTTTCGGCCTGGATGCTGAGTTGTACAACATCTGGCTGTATGAAAGGGGCGGTGTGGAGATGATGCAGGAAATATATGGCCAGTTCAACCTGTTTGCCCTCCCCGGCGGCCAGTGCGGCCAGGAAATGGGGCTTTCCTCCAATAAAAGAGCCACCAGTATGGCAGATTTCAAAGGCATGAGAATCCGTACGCCAGGCTGGTTCATGGACATTATGAACAACCTGGGCGCATCCGTGTCTCCCCTGCCCGGCGGCGAAGTCTACCTGGCCCTGGAGCGGGGCGTGATTGACGCAGCAGAATTCTCCTCTCCGGCCATCAACTATCCCATGGGATTTGATGATGTCACCAAGTACGTGATTCAACCGGGCGTGCATCAGCCCGGTATCCAGTGTGCGTTGTTTTTCAACAAAGATGCCTATGAAAAGCTCCCCGAAGACCTGAAATGGATCATTGATATCGCTGCCAAGGAAACCCAGCTCTGGAGTTACAACTGGATCAACAATCTGAACGCCAAAGCCATAAAGCTGTTCAAGGAAAAAGTGGAGTTTGTCCACATGGATAAAGAAACCCTGATCGAGTTCCGGAAAACCACCAAAGAGTATATGGACTCTATCAAGGCAAAATACCCGGATGCCAAGAAAATTCTGGATTCCCACGACCAGCTGATCGAAGATTATGCAGACTGGCGCAAGGAGCGCGGCGGGGCAACCCCCTGGCCTTATGAAACCTATATCAGCGGCCAGATCCATGAATAAGCCGGATCTGTTTTTTGAACTGATGTAAAAACCGAAACCACAGAAAAGTCCGGCAGCCCGGTCATTTAACCATTCCAATATAACACAGGCTGCCGGACCTTACCTGTTTTTTTTGATTCATTTTCAGTAAAAGGAAACCAACATGTTGGCATCGTTAGCAAACAACCTGGAAAAATTCATCCGCAAGCAGGGGGATGTGACCTCTTTTCTCGTATATCCGCTGCTGATCATCGTAGTATATGAGGTGTTCATGCGGTATGTATTAAATGCACCCACCACCTGGGGATTTGAGGCTACCACCTTTTTATACGGGCTGCACTACATGTTCGGGTTCTCTTATGCAGATGTCCATGGTGCCCATGTAAAGGTGGATATTTTCAGCTCCATGGCCTCGGAAAAAGTGCAGGCGATTCTCAGCATTATCACCAATCTGGTCCTGTTCATGCCCGTGACCATCTGCCTGACCCTGTGGGGGATTAAATACGCATATAACTCCACCCTGGGCCTTGAAGTGAATTCCACCTCCTGGGCCCCTCCCATCTGGCCGTTGAAGATATTGATGGCATTGTGCCTGGTATTTTTACTGCTCCAGGGCATCGCCAATCTGTTAAAGGATATCCATTCACTCAAACAACAAGGAAGAAAGGTTAACCCATGAGTCTTGAATTCATGACTGTGGCCATGTTTGTCACCCTTATTTTCGCCATCATGCTGGGGCATCCACTGGCCTATACCCTGGCAGCGGTTGCCACTCTGTTCGGCCTGATCGACAACGGGTTCAATATCCCCATTCTGTTTGAGATGTTTATCAACAATACCTGGGGGTTGATGGAAAACTACACCCTGGTGGCCATCCCCTTGTTTATTCTCATGGCCCAGCTTCTGGACAGATCCAAGGTGTCTGAGGCCCTGTTTGAATCCATGTACGTGGTGCTGGGCAGTATCAAGGGCGGCCTGGGCCTGGCAGTGGTACTGGTGTGTACGGTATTTGCCGCCACCACGGGGATTATCGGGGCATCGGTGGTGGCCATGGGGCTGCTGGCCACCCCGGCCCTCATGAACAAAGGCTACCAGAAAGAAATGACGGCAGGTATCATCTGCGCTTCAGGCACCCTGGGTATTCTGATTCCGCCCTCCATCATGATGGTGGTGTACGGCGGACTCACGGGCATGAAGGAAACGTCTGTGGGCAATCTGTTTGCCGGTGCCATCTTCCCGGGTCTTTTGCTGGCAGGCCTGTATTTCGCCTATATCCTCATTCGCTGTAATATCAACCCGACACTGGGTCCTCCTATTTCAAAAGATGAGGCATCCGGCTACACGGCAGCCCAGAAATGGGCCATGACCCTGAAATCTCTGGTCCCGCCCCTGGCATTGATCCTGGCGGTCATGGGAACGATCCTCGGCGGGGTGGCCACCCCCACGGAAGCCGCCGGTCTGGGGGCCTTCGGTGCCGTACTTCTGGCCTTTTTCAACAGAAAGCTCAACTGGACCGTGCTCAAGGAAAGTGCCTATGCCACGTTGAAAACCACCTCCATGGTCATGATGCTGTTCATCGGCGGCAAATTTTTCTCCGCCGTTTTTCTGAGCATGGGCGGCGGGGATGTGGTAGCGGATCTGCTCATCGGTTCGGGCATGAACCAGTGGATTATTCTGTTCATCATGATGTTCATCGTGTTCATCATGGGCATGTTTATTGATTGGGCTGCCATCCTGCTGGTGACAGTACCCATCTTTCTGCCCATTGCCATTGAACTGGGATTTGATCCGTTGTGGTTCTCCCTGCTGCTGTGCGTGAATCTCCAGACCTCTTTTCTCACCCCGCCCTTTGGGTATGCCCTGTTTTATTTCAAGGGTGTGGCGCCGCCGCAATTTACCATGATGCATATTTACAGAGGTATCATGCCTTTCGTCCTGCTGCAGTTGATCAGTATTGCATTACTGTGCCTGTTCCCGTCTCTGGTTACCTGGCTGCCGGGTGTGTTTTTTGGATAAGGGCTGTTAGCTCTTAGTTGTTAGCGCTTAGCTGATGAACTTATTAATGACGGCTCTTATATAAAAGGGGTATGCCCTGCCGGGCATACGAATCATGAAAGAAGATTCAGCTGGTTATGTATTTCTTTCATAAAAAGGGAGGCAGATATGGTGAATACCACTACCGGCAGTACAAAGGAACTGGCTGCAGTGTTTACACAAAAAGCCTCCCTGGTGAGTGCCTGTGTCCATGAGGCAAAAGACCGGACAGAGGCCATGGACAAAACCCTTGCACTGCTGGCCCAAAAACCGCCTCTGGACCCGCAGATGGCATCTGGAAAAAAACAGGATCCATCCAAAAGAATTCTGGCAGCCCCCAACCTGGATCATGACGGATTCCAGCAGCTGTCTGACCTGTGCCGGGCATTTCCCCATATTCACCTGATCCGGGACAGGCTGCGTGATTTTCCCGGGGGCATTGACATGGGGGTGACCACTGCGGATTTCGGTATTGCAGACACCGGCACCCTGGTCATCAATTCCAATGACGAACACACCCGCCTGGCCACCATGCTCTGTGAGGTGCATGTGGCCATACTGGCTGTGTCGGATATCCGGGAAACCGCCCTTTCCATGACCAAAGAACTGGAAATGCTGGTCGGCCGGAAGGGATCCTACACCGCCTTTGTCACTGGCGCCAGCCGGACCGCCGATATTGAGCGGGTTTTGGCCATCGGGGTGCATGGACCCCTAGAGTTGCATATCATCCTGGTGGAGGAAAAATAATGGAGAGCCACGAAAACCTCAAATCCTATAAACACCGTCTGGATGATGCCCTGGACAACCATTTTCTGCGCCAGGCCATGGACAAATTCGCCGTGGCCTACCGCACGTCCAGAGAAAACGCCTTTGCCGGCATGGATGTGGCAGACCTGATCCAGCAGGTAGCAGATATCAAGGCGGCAGCTATTGCAGACAGCAAAGCTCTGCTGGAACGGTTTATCAAAAAGGCAACGGCACATGGTGTTCATGTGCACCTGGCAGATACGGCAGAAGATGCCAACCGCATCATCGGTGAGATCGCCCAAAAAACCGGTTCAAAAAAGATTGTCAAATCAAAATCCATGACCGCAGAAGAGATCCATCTCAACAGATGGCTGGAAAATCTGGGGGTGGAGGTCACAGAAACCGATCTGGGGGAATGGATTGTTCAGCTGCGCAAAGAAGGCCCTTCCCACATGGTCATGCCGGCCATCCACCTGTCACGCTTCCAGGTCGCGGACCTGTTTTCCGATGTCACCGGAACAGACCAGGATGCAGAGATCGACCGGCTGGTCAAGGTGGCCAGAAAAGAGCTGCGGGAAAAATTTGTGCAAGCGGATATGGGCATTACCGGTGCCAACTATGCTTTGGCTGACACCGGCACCATCGGCATTGCCACCAATGAGGGCAATGCACGGCTGGTCACCACCCTGCCGAAGGTGCACGTGGCCCTGGTGGGCATTGACAAACTGCTGCCCACCCTGGCTGATGCATTGACCGTGAACCGGATTCTGCCCAAAAACGCCACCGGCCAGGC
This sequence comes from Desulfotignum sp., assembly GCA_011390615.1. Lineage (GTDB taxonomy): Bacteria > Desulfobacterota > Desulfobacteria > Desulfobacterales > Desulfobacteraceae > Desulfotignum. The sequence goes on from JAABSB010000022.1 coordinate 29,380, forward strand.
CATCACCTCCTATGTCACCTGGATCACCGGGCCGTCTGAATGCACCACCGCCCCGTCCGGAAAACGGGAAATGCACATCGTGTTTCTGGACAACGGCCGCAGCAAAATTGCGGCAGATCCGGTGTTCGCCCAGGTGCTCCAGTGTGTGCGGTGCGGGGCCTGCGCCAATGTGTGCCCGGTGTACCGCATGGTGGGGGGCCACCAGATGGGACACATCTATATCGGGGCCATCGGCCTGATCACCACCTATTTTTTCCACGGCATAGAAAATGCCAAAAATCTGGTGCAGAACTGCACCAACTGCGGGGCGTGCAAGGCGGTGTGTGCCGGCGGCATCGACCTGCCCCACCTGATCAAGGAGATCCATGCACGGATTCAGGATGAAGCCGGGCATCCCCTGCAGAGCCTGCTGCTGGGCAAGGTACTCAAGAGCAGAAAGCTGTTTCATTCTCTTTTGCGCACGGCCCACCTGGCCCAGAAACCGCTGCTGGATAAAAAAGAGAAACCCTATCTGCGGCACCTGCCCATGATTTTTTCTTCGGATCACAATTTCAGAAGATTGCCGGCCATTGCGGATGTGCCGTTCCGGGACCGGTTTGAAAAATTGCATAAGCCAACGGACAATCCCAGGTTCACCATTGCGCTTTTTTCCGGATGTGTTCAGGATTTTGTCTATCCAGAACATCTGGAAGCCGCCATGAAAGGGTTTGCAATGCACAACATCCATGTGACATTCCCCATGGGGCAGTCCTGCTGCGGCCTGCCTGCCGTGAGCATGGGGGAAAAATCAGCGGCCCGGGATGTGGCCCTCCAGAACCTTGATGCGGTTGACCTGGATACGGTGGATTACATTGTGACCCTGTGCGCTTCCTGCGCCTCCCATCTTACGCACGGTGTGCCCAAACTGCTCAAGGACTATGCCCCCAAAAAAGCGGCGGCATTTGCTGACAAGGTGGTGCCGTATTCGGTGTTCATGAACGATATTGTGGGCATTGCATCTGCGGTCAGAACTGGCGCGGATGTCGGCCGGAAAACCGCGTTTCACTCTCCCTGCCACCTGTGCCGGGGCCTGGGGGTGCACAACACCCCCCATGAGCTGATTGAAAAATCGGGAAACCAGTATGTTCCCACAGATGAAGAAGAAACCTGCTGCGGGTTCGGCGGCAGTTTTTCCACCACCTTCCCGGCGGTGTCCAATGAAATTCTCACCAGAAAACTGGATGATGTAACAGAATCCGGTGCCGATCTCCTGGTAACCGAATGTCCGGGGTGCGTGCTCCAGCTCCGGGGCGGGGTTGCCAAACAGGGCAGAAAATTCACGGTGTGTCACCTGTCTGAACTGCTGTATCCCCAATCGGAACCCTGATTTTCCCTGGCTTGTGTTTCTCTGGCATTCATGTTAGGGTCAGGTCTTAAGATTGCGAAAATAATACGCAATTTCAAAAATATTTTAAACAAGAAAAGAAAAGGAGAACAATGCAGACCCCGAAACGACATCGTATTCAACTGCCGCAAACTTCCGCCAGCAGCCTGTCCCAGGATGAAGCGTACTTTTATGTGTATACATCAGATAAAGAAAAAATCAAACTGCGGTTCCATGATTATGACAAAATATATGACATGCCCGGGCTGTATGAACAGATATTTTATGACCGCCTCAAGTGTGTTTCACCTGTCAAGGTGGCGGAAATTCTGAAATCCGCCATCAACCAGACCAATGAAAATTTTACGGAACTGCGGGTGCTGGATCTGGGCGCAGGAAACGGGTTAATGGGAGAAGCCTTTAAAAAATACGGCGTCGCCCGTCTGGTGGGCGTAGATATCATACCTGAAGCCAAAACAGCAACGGAGCGGGACAGGCCCCATCTGTACGATGCCTACTATGTATCCGATTTTTGCAATCTGTCCACAGATGAAAAAGAAGAATACCGGTCCTGGTCTTTGAACTGCCTGACCGTTGTTGCGGCCCTGGGTTTCGGTGATATCCCCACCAAAGCATTTGTTGAAGCATTCAACGTGATTCAGTCCGAAGGATGGGTGGGATTCAACATCAAGGAGACCTTTTTGAACGAATCTGATAATTCCGGATTTTCCCGCATGATCCGGGAACTGATTTTTTCTAAATATATGGACATGTATCATCTGGAGCGTTACCGGCATCGCCTGTCCATAGAAGGAGAACCCCTCTATTACTACGCCATCGCTGCAAGGAAAAACGCAGATATTCCTGAAGAACTTGTCGAAAAATTTTCCGCACAGTAATACCCCTTCGCAACATGCCGGCATCAGGTTTTTTCCCGGCAACTGTATCTATGCCCTATGCCAGTGCGGGTTTTCCTATCCGCATTGGTTCAGGGGTGAAAACAGGGCCGGGAATACTGGTGGAGGTCATTGATTCATTGAGTTCCTGGTCGGCCCCGTAAATTTCACGCACCACCGACGGGGTGAGCCTGGAAGGCACATCATCAAACACGATGCGGCCTTCCAGCATGCCGATCACCCGGTCACAATAGGTTCTTGCCGTATCCAGGGTGTGCAGGTTGCACAGCACGGTCAGATGGTCCCGGTCCCGGATCTCCCGCAGGGCGGTCATCACTTTTTCCGCGCTCAACGGATCCAGGGAGGCGATGGGTTCATCCGCCAGCACCATTTTGGGCTGCTGCATCAGGGCCCGGGCAATTGCCACGCGCTGCTGCTGTCCCCCGGAAAGGGTTTCGGCCCGCTGCAGGGCCTGGTCCGCAATTCCCAGCCGGTCCAGGGCGGCCAGGGCTTCATCCACCATGTGCCTGCCGAAGATACTGAACAGGCTCTTGATGGTGCTGTGGCCGTTGAGCCGGCCCATGAGCACATTGGTTACCACGTTCAGCCGGGGCACCAGGTTGAACTGCTGGAAAATCATGGCGCAGTCCCGCTGCCACCGCCGTTTTTCGCTGCCGGAAAGCTGCAGTATGTCACGGTCATTGATCCGGATGGATCCCCGGGTGGCATCGGTGAGCCGGTTAATCATGCGGAGAAGCGTGGATTTGCCGGCACCGGACGGTCCGATCACACCTACCATCTGGGGCTGGTCAATGGAAAAAGACACGGCATCCACAGCGGTGATTTTTCCGAATGTCTTGGTCAGGTCTGCTATTTTCATGGCATCCTCAATTGGTTTGGATAAAAAGGTTCATCTGCAATGATCATGTTCCGGACCGGCCGTGAATCAGGCGGCCCCGCAATTTTCCGGAAACCGTGTCCATGACCATGACCAGGGAAATGGTCAGCAGAATGAGATAAAATACATTTTCCCAGTGGCGCTGGG
>JAABSB010000218.1 GCA_011390615.1 Desulfotignum sp.
CTGCAGTTGCGGTGAGGGGGCCTGTGAACAGACACACCGGCACCTCCGGGTGGTCCCAGTCCAGGGTGGCGGCCGGCTGCAGAAACAGACCGCCCATGCCCCTGCCCCCCAGATACCGGGCACAGGTGTCAGGAGACAGAAGCTGGACATCAATTTTTTGCCGGGTCAGGTCAATGCGGGCAATCTTTCCGGTCCAGCCGTACATGGGCAGCGCCTGCTTTCTTATGTTTCAGTAATAGATTTCAGGCAAGCCCCCCGGCACTGCCTAAGGGCTTGCCAGTGTTTGATCCGGGGATATGCTTTACAGATCAGCATTCTGGGGCCGTCAAAAATACACAGGATTCCATATCAAGTTGTCAATAAGGGTGTTGAGACGCGCCAGGTCATTGTTGTGTTTGAACCGGGAAAACGCGCAGCCGTTGTCAGTTACCCCGGCTTTGATGGCCTCGGCCCCCACCTGTTTGGCCACTGCAATGGACACTTCCCGCAGCTGGTCCAGGGGCGGGCACAAAATGCCGTCCTGGATATCCTGGTCCTTGATAAATTCGGCCACGGCATGGGCAGCTGCTGAAAAAAAGACCGGCAGTACTTTTGTGGCGCCGGAGGCCACAATGCCCAGGCCCACCCCGGGAAAGATAAAGGCATTGTTCATCTGGCCGATGCGGTATTTTTTGTTGTTGCGCACCACCGGGGCAAAGGGGGATCCAGTTGCCACAAGGGCCTTTCCGTCGGTCCACTGGTACAGATCGTCCGGCAGTGCTTCAGCTTTGGTGGTGGGGTTGCTCAACGGCAGGATCACCGGCCGATCCGTGTTTTTTGCCATTGCATCGACAATGTCACGGGTAAAACATCCAGGCTGGCCTGATGTGCCGATGAGCACAGTTACCTTTTCATTGATGACTGCATTGACAAGGGTATTGTCTGCAGGGGTTTTGATCCAGTCAAGGGTGTGCGGGACCCTGGCAAATTTTGTTTTGTAAGGTTCCAGGTCCCGGTCTGTGGTGACCACCCCTTTGGAATCCAGGGTGAAAATTTTGTTTTTTGCCGCATTTTCATCCAGGCCCTGTTCCATCAGTTCGGTCATGATCTGTTCAGCAATGCCTACACCGCCGGCACCGGCACCATGCACCAGAAACACCTGGTCTGTGAAAGCCTGGTTTTTTGATTTCATGGCAGCCAGGATACCGGCCAGGGTAATGGCGCCTGTGCCCTGGATATCATCGTTAAAGGAAATGAGTTTTTCAAGATATTTGTCCCGCACGGAAAATGCCGCCTGTTTGGAAAAATCTTCCCACTGGCACAGGGCTTTGGGAAAAACCTTTTTGAATGCGTCGACAAATTTTTCTATGAAGGCATCATAATCATCGCCTTTGAGCCGGTTATGACGCCAGCCAAGGTAATTGGGGTCGTTGAGCAGGTCCAGGTTGTCAGTGCCCACATCCAGGGAGATGGGCAGGCAGTGCCAGGGGGCAATGCCTGCACCCTGTGTATAGAGCATGAGTTTGCCAAGGCAGATGGGAATACCGCCGGCACCCTGGTCCCCGATGCCTAAAATACCCTGGTTGTCTGTTACCACAGCCACACGGATATCCTGGTCTGTGTAATTACCCAGGATCTGTTCAGCATAGTCAATATTGTCGGGAAACAGGTGAATGCCGTTGGCCCGTCTGAACATGGTGGAATACAGCTGGCAGGCCATACCCACGGTGGGGGTGTAGATAATGGGCAGAAACTGGGTTATGTCACTGGCGATAACCGCATGGGCCAGCACCACATTCCGGTCATACAGACTTCTGATATAGATAAATTTTTCAATGTCATTTTCTTTTTTTGCCACGATATCCAGGCTGGTTTTTACCTGGTTTTCAAGGGTCTTGACCCGGGGGGGCAAAAATCCGCTCAACTTCAGACGGATTCGTTCTGCAATGGAAAAAGCGGTCCCTTTGCTGATGTTGTTGAAACGGAGAATATCATATCCCCGGAGGTTAATGGTGACACCGGTGGTTTCACCGTACTCACCATATTCAAATTCATAATGGTTGATTTCCATGATACAAATGTTTCCTTTTTATTAATACCGGTAAATGCACATACAAAAATAGCAGCAGGTACTATAGCATACATTTGTATCATATGAAACAGCTGAAAAATAAGCAGAAACGGTGAATTCATACCCGTTCTGACGAGATATGATTTTGCAATACTTCCAGGATATTCCCTGGACGGTTTCCGTATTAGTTTGAATATTAAAGCTGCCGGACTTCCGGACAGCCACTCTACCAAAATATGTACCTTGCTTTTTGCCGGAAGGGACCACGGCTTTAACCATATCCCCGGTGGCAAAACTATTC
>JAABSB010000219.1 GCA_011390615.1 Desulfotignum sp.
TTTGTCACGGTAGGGGCCTGGGTTTTGTAATGGGTCCGTCTTTTTCTGCCCCTTGACTTGGAGCTTTTCTGCTTTGGTACTGCCATTGGTCTCTCCTCAGTGTACGTAAAAGTATATTATATTTCCATATGTTGCCGCATGATAATAAAACAAACCTAATTACCGCAATTTCCTGCATGTGTCAAGATCTAAACAAAATCCCTGCCAGAGAACAAAGATGGGACATGGTATTGCCTGTCCGACGGTTTTATGGTACCTAAAGGCGCGATTTTACAAAAAAAATGCATTTTAAGGAGATACCATGAAACCCATTGTCACCCGATTTCCCCCCTCCCCCACCGGATTTCTGCACATCGGCGGTGCCAGGACCGCCTTGTTCAACTGGCTGTATGCCAGAAAAACCGGTGGAAAATTTATTCTGCGCATTGAAGATACAGATGCGGCCAGGTCCACAGCAGATTCTGTGGATGCTATTTTCGACGCCCTGCAGTGGCTGGGAATCGACTGGGATGAAGGCCCCTATTTCCAGACCCAGAGAAAAGACATTTATGCCCGTCATATTGAAAAACTGGTAGCTTCCGGCCATGCCTATTATTGTTCCTGCACCCAGGAAGAGGTCAATGCCATGCGGGAGGCTGCCAGGGCCAAAGGCCTGAAACCCATGTACAACGGCAGATGCCGGGAACGCGGCATGCCCGGATCAGACAATACCGTGGTCCGGCTGAAAACCCCGGATACCGGTGTGACCGTGGTGGAAGACATGGTCAAGGGGGACACCGCTTTTCAGAATGCTGAAATGGATGATTTTATCATCCAGCGCTCTGACGGGTCTGCCATGTACAACCTGGCTGTGGTGGTGGATGACATAACCATGGGCATCAACACCATTATCAGGGGAGATGACCATCTGATCAACACCCCCAAGCAGATCCTCATCTATCAAGCGCTGGGTGCGGACCTGCCGGTGTTCGGTCATGTGCCCATGGTGCTGGGACAAGACAAAGCCCGGCTGAGCAAGCGGCACGGGGCCATGTCCGTGGAGGAATACCGGAAAATGGGATATCTTCCGGATGCGGTGATCAACTACCTGGTGCGTCTGGGATGGTCCCACGGGGACCAGGAGTTCTTTACCAGAAAAGAGCTGATCGAAAAATTTGATCTGGCCCACCTGGGCCGGTCTGCCTCCATGTTTGACATGCAGAAGATGACCGCATTGAATGGCAGGCATATCCAGGCGAAATCAGCACAGGAACTGGCACCGGCCCTGCTGCCCCTTCTCAAGGACCAGGGCATTGCAGCAGAAAATGATACCTTTACCCATAAGGTGATCGCAACCCTGCAGCCCAGAAGTAAAACCCTTGTGGAAATGGCTGAAGCAGCCCGGTTTTATTATGTGGATGCCCCGGACCTGGATGAAAAAGCCGCTGCCAAATTCCTTACCACCGATACCGGGCCCATGCTCACCCGGATAGCTGATGCCATTGACAACCTGCCTGATTACACCCAGGACGGGTTGGAGGAAATTTTTAAAAAAACAATGGATGATTTTCATCTGGGTTTCGGGAAAATTGCCCAGCCATTACGGGTGGCCGTCACCGGCACCACAGTGAGTCCGGGAATATTCGAGATGCTGCTGGCGTTAGGAAAAGACAAGACGGTTGCGCGCATCAGGCGCGCGGTTTCTTTCATTGCATCCCGGTCCTCTTGAAAAAAGATCTGTCACTGCTGCCCGTACAGCAGACCGGCATACCCCACAAAGGAATCAGACCGGGTGTTGTCGTAACTTGTGGCGTAATCAAGGACCTGGGCCCTGGTTGCGCCCATTTTTTTTGCAGCAGCAGCAGTGGCAGCAGCTGCCCCGGGGCAGCACATGTTGTGGTTGTCCAGGCCCTGGGCAATGATGGCTTTTTCATCCATATCTTTCATGGTTTCCAGGGCTTTGGCATCATTGCTGGTTTTGACCCATTCCACCGCATTTTCCCCGGTCCCGGCAGGGGTAAACCCGAAATTGGGACCATAATGGGTCATGTCTGTGGACCCGATCACCCTGATATTTTTTTTAAAGGCATCGGCGGTTTCCACCACCGTGTTTCCGATGACAGGGGCAAAATAAGACGGGGCCACCCCGCAGACCACTATCTGCGCATCCGGGAAAAAATATTTGATAAACGGATATTGCACTTCCAGGGTATTTTCATCCACAAATTTCAGCGGAGACCGCTTGCGGATGCTGATATTGTCTGTGACAGCTTCCACCAGGTCTGCATCCACTGTAATGTCCCCCAGGGGGGTTTCAATCT
>JAABSB010000220.1 GCA_011390615.1 Desulfotignum sp.
GACAATATGATGCAGCTCAGATGCCATTTTTTTCAAGGCAGTGGCGCTGGTGGATACCTGGTTGCTGGAATCTCGGATGCCGGCAGCTTCTTCATTGACTTGGGCGATGTCCTGGGTAATCTGACTGGCTGCCTGGGAACTCTGGTTGACGTTTTCATTGACTTCCTGAATGCCTGAGGCTGCCTGGGAAATATTATCGGCAATTTCCCTGGTTGCCGCTGTCTGTTCTTCAACTGCAGAAGCAATGGAAATAATAATATCATTCACATTCTGGATAACCGAAGAAATAGCGTTGATCCGTTCCACAGTGCCGGATGTGCTGTTCTGCACCTCGCTGATCTGTTTTTTGATATCAACTGTGGCCTCAGCTGTCTGGCTGGCCAGGCCCTTGATTTCATTGGCCACCACTGCAAAGCCCTTGCCTGCTTCTCCGGCTCTGGCCGCTTCAATAGTGGCGTTCAGAGCCAAAAGGTTGGTTTGCTCTGAAATTTCAGATATTGTGTCTGTCACCTTTCCTATTGCCTCCACAGCTGTATTTAGCAGGGTCATTTCTCTGGAGGCTTCACTGGTCTGGGTGACGGCATCATCTGCTATGGTTTTGGCCTTTTCAGCACTCTGGGCAATCTCATTGATGGTGGCACTCATCTGCTCGGAAGCTGTGGCCACCATGGAGGCGTTGGTGGCAGATTCTTCCATTGCAGCGGCCACACTCTGCAGATTGGTGCTCATCTGTTCAGCAGATGATGCCACACGCATGGCGCGATCAGCCGTGTTGTCAGAACCTTGAGACAGTCGGCTGGCAATGGCGGTAAGCTCTCCCACAGACTGGTCCACTTTTTTGCTGTTTCCGCCGATTTCCGTAATGATTCCCTGGAGCTTTTCAATGAAAAAATTGAACCAGGTGCCCATCTGGCCGATTTCATCTTTACTGTGGGTGGCTAGGCGCATGGTCAGGTCTCCCTCCCCCTGTGCCACATCTTTCAGGCCGGCCACCATCTGGTTGACAGGTTTTGTAAACCTGCCGGATATGATGAATGTCATCACAACAATTACCAGCAGCACCAGCACCGTGATCCCAAGCACCATCATCCGGATATCAGCGGCAACCTCGGACAATTCCTTTTCCTGGATAAAGGCAGCCACGATCCAGTCGGTGTTTGCGGATTTAAATGAATTAACCTGGTGTGATATGCTGTCGATTTTTGTTGTAAAACTGGCTGTATCGCTTGCAACAACCTGGTCCAGGTGGGGAATCTTGACATCAGACACAAGCTGCAGATTGTTTTCAGGATGCCGGGGGTCGGCAAGGATCAGGCCGGATTTATGCAGCATCATGGCATACCCGGCTTTCCCTATTTTTATCTGATTCATGATCTGTGCAAGTTTATCTGAAGACACATCAATGGCCATGACACCATATACCTTGCCGTTCTTGTCTGTAAAGGTTTTTGCATTGCTCACAATCAAAGAACCTGTCACAGAATCGGTATAGGGATCGGTGCGGATAATCCTGCCGCTTTCAGACATGGCTTTCTGGTACCAGGGCCGTTTTCTGGGGTCATAATTTGCTGCATTTTTTGTTTCCGGCCACTGGATATACCCTCCATCCTGCGTACCCATATAAACATAAAGGGTTCCTGGATGGGTGTTGGCATAATGGGCGAAGGCTTCAAAAATCTGCTGCTCAATGCCGCCGTTTTCAGAAGGGGTCATCAGCTCGCCCTGTCCCTGCAGATAATCGGTGATGGAATCATCGGCTTTTTTCAGCAGCGGGTGGGCGGCAAACATGTCGATATTTTTGTCCAGGCTTTCATAAAAAACCTCCAGGGTATTTTCAATCACATCCACCTGCTGATCAATACTGCGCATATACGTATTTCTGGCAGAGGTGCTAATAAGATAATCAACACAAAAAACCACCGGCAGCACCGCAACAAGAATCAGTGCTATGGAAAAGAAAATCAGTTTGGTACGAATTGACGTGAACATGGTCATGCTCCTGAAAATTAAGATGGTAAGGAGATAAAATTTTAATTTTTTTTTCTATACAGATATGTCAGCGGGAATGCGAATAATTTCTCCCGGCCGGTCCGGTCCGGCCACGGTCAATACAGCCGAAGAACCATTCAGGCATCTGCCCGCTTCAGCCAGGGCATGTTCAGGACGGTTGTTCTCTTCACTTAAATGTGCCAGGATCACATGTTTCAAATTCTGGTGGGCCAGC
>JAABSB010000221.1 GCA_011390615.1 Desulfotignum sp.
GTTGATGCTGGTTTCCGTTGAACTGGACAATTCCATTTTGGCTTTTTCCGCCGCCTCTTTGAGACGCTGCAGCGCCATTTTGTCGGAACGGACATCAATGCCCTGGTCTTTTTTGAATTCATTGGCGATATACTCAATGATACGCAGGTCAAAGTCCTCACCACCCAGATGGGTATCCCCTGAGGTGGATTTTACTTCAAAAACGCCGTCTCCAATCTCAAGAATGGACACGTCAAAGGTGCCGCCGCCCAAGTCAAAGACTGCAATTTTTTCTTCGCCTTTTTTATCCAGGCCGTATGCCAGAGACGCTGCTGTCGGTTCGTTGATGATCCGTTTGACTTCCAGTCCGGCAATTTTGCCTGCATCTTTGGTGGCCTGCCGCTGGCTGTCATTAAAATATGCCGGCACGGTAATGACGGCTTCTTTTACCTCTTCACCCAGGTATTCTTCAGCGGTTTTTTTGATGTTGGCCAGAATGAATGAGGAGATTTCAGCAGGACTGTATTGTTTTCCCCGCAGGTTGATCCGCGTATCACCGTTGGATGCCGCTTCAATCTTATAGGGAAGATTGGGGATGTCGCTCTGGACCTCCTTTGATTTGAATTTTCTGCCGATGAGCCTTTTTACACCGAATACCGTATTTTCCGGATTGGTAATGGCCTGGCGTTTAGCAGTCTGGCCCACAATGCGTTCCCCGCCTTCGGTGATGGCGACAATGGACGGGGTGGTCCGTCCGCCTTCTGCGTTGGTGATGATTTTCGCTTCTCCACCAGCTTCCATGATGGCAACACAGGAGTTGGTTGTTCCAAGATCAATTCCAATTATTTTACCCATAACATTTCCTCCAAGATATCTTTAATTTTCTTTTGGTTCGCCGGTCTCATTTTTCGTATTTTTCGAAACAACAACCATAGCGGGTCTGATCAGTCTGTCATTGAGCACGTATCCGGTTTGCAGCACATTGGTTACCGTGTTTTCAGGGACTTCGTCAGTTTCCTTCTGGGTGACTGCCTGATGGAAATTGGGGTCAAATTCCTGATTTTCGGCCTCCACCGTTTTTACATTAAAGGCCTGGAAGATTTTCAAAATTTCCTTGTGGGTCATTTTTACCCCTTCCAGCAGGCTTTCATGGTCATTGTTGCTCTCAGCAGATGCAATGGCCCTTTCGAGATTATCCATAACCGATAGAAACTGTTTAAAGACGGTCTCAGTGGCAAATTTTTTAAATTCGTCTATTTCCCGCTGCTTTCTTTTCCTGTAGTTGTCAAATTCAGCCGAAAGCCGCACAAAACGATCCTTTTCAATGGACAGCTGTTCTTCCAATGAAGCAGTATCTTTTTGCTGGATATCGTTCTTTTTTCCGGTATCGGCCTGGGCCTCAGATGATTTTGCAGCGTCTTTGTTGGGCGCGTCTTCTGGTTTCTGGCTTTTGTCTTTGGTTTTTTCTTTAAGTGCCAATGTTTTCTCCTGGTCCAAAAATTCCTTACTTTCAAACGGCAAATGGTATGATTTCCATAAATTATGGCTGAAAAGTAAGTCTGTTTAAAAGCATGTCAAGATATAAAAAAATGGCGGGCACAAAAGAAAAAAAGAACCGGCTGGCAGGTGGTTATGGGAAAATTGCATGACCGGGATCGATCCATGACACAGAAGAAATCACTTATCGCTGCTTCCTTCCGGACCTGACGAGGTTCATGGCCTTCTGTTACAAGGCGACCGATCAGAATCAACCAGTCCCCGGCCTGCCAGCCGGAAACAATATTTATATTAAACCTGTACCGTTTTTTCAAGTCAAATCTGAAAATCTTCACAGGAAATTATATCAAACAAATTTAATGTTTGAGTTTCAAATGGTTTTGCATTAAAATAATGATAATACATTATATATAGAAATACGGCAGGGCCTGTAAACAAACATGTTTGTGGAATGGTGGTTGCTTTTGGGTAATTGGGGTAATTCAGGAGACAAAAATGATGAGCGAAATAGTGAATAAAGACGGCCGGACAATAATCAGGCCTGGTACGGACATTGTCGCATCCATGGCAGAAACTTTTAAGGCAGAGCTGTTA
>JAABSB010000222.1 GCA_011390615.1 Desulfotignum sp.
TCAGTAAACATGTGCCCGGCAGCACGACTGCCGGGCACTGACAAAGAAAGCGACCCTATGGAACATACATCAGATATACCGGTATTGGAGGTCAAGGACCTGGCCATCTCCTACCAGACCCGGAAACAAATGGTGCCGGCGGTGAGGGGAGTCAATTTCACCGTCAGACAGGGACAGACCGTGGGTATTGTGGGGGAATCAGGCTGTGGTAAAAGCACCATTGCCTTCGGCATTCTCGACTTTTTAGGGTCCAACGGCAAGGTGGTGGGGGGCAGCATCAAATTTATGGGAAAGGAGATGGTGGGTACCCCCAAAGGAGAACTGCGCAAAATCCGTGGCAACAATATCTCCATGGTGTACCAGGATCCCATGCAGGCCCTGAACCCCTCTTTGACCATCGGCACCCAGCTCACAGAGGTGCTCACCGCCCACACCGACATAGGTGAAAAAGAGGCCTGGGACCGGTGCATTGCCATGTTGGAAAGGGTATACATGCCGGATGCCGCCAATGTCATGAAGCGGTATGTCCATATGATCTCCGGGGGCCAGCAGCAGCGGGTGGTGATTGCCATGGCCCTGCTCAACAACCCCTCCCTGCTCATCATGGACGAGCCCACCACAGCCCTGGATGTAACCGTGGAAGCAGCGGTCTTGGATCTCATCGAGGATCTAAAAAAAGATTTCAACACAGGGATCATCTTCATAACCCACAACCTAGGGGTGGTGGCCAAGGTGAGTGACCGGCTCTGCGTCATGTATGCCGGGGAAATGGTGGAGCAGGGGCCCATCAACGACCTGTTTGCCAACCCGGCCCACCCCTATACCCGGGGGCTTTTGTGCTGTGTACCCCGCCTGGGGGACAGCCTGGGCCACAACCGGTTGTGGTCCATCCAGGGAAGGGTGCCTGATCCGGCGGAACGGGACCTGAATGCCTGTATTTTCGCCCCCAGATGTGACTGGCGCATCCAAGGCCGGCACCTGGAGGACAAAAGCCTCACCGCCAACTGTACCACCCGGCACCCCGAGCTTGTGGCCATTTCCGATGACCACTGGTCCCGGTGTTTTCTGGGCAGAGAACCCCTCAAGGTCCCCTGGGATGACTATGCCCGGGGCCAGAAGGAAACCGTTGTGCAAATGGAAGGGGATGATGATTTTTCCGCCATGGACACCCTGCTCAATATCCGGAACATGAAACTGTACTATCCGGAGCAGAACCCGTCTCTTCGGGCCATCCTGGGTATGGAAAAGAAATCATATGTCAAGGCGGTGGATGATATCTCCTTGAAAGTACTCAAGGGTACCACCCTGGGAGTCGTAGGAGAATCGGGCTGCGGCAAAAGCACCATGGTGAAAGGTATTATCGGCCTGGAAGAACTTACGGACGGCAAGGTGGAGCTTATGGGCATCAATTTGAACGAGCCGGCCCAGAAACGGGACCTGTCATTGATCCGGGAGCTGCAGATGGTGTTCCAGAACCCGGATTCCACTTTGAATCCCTCCTACACCATCGGTGCCCAGATCGCCCGGCCCATCCAGAAGTTCAAAACCGTTCCCAGAAAAAAGGTCCGCCAGGAGGTGGAGCGGCTCCTGCGGGCGGTGAAGCTGGCAGCCTATTATTATGACCGGTATCCCAGACAGCTGTCCGGCGGGGAAAAACAGCGCATCGGTATTGCCAGGGCCCTGGCCAGCCGGCCGTCTCTGGTGATCTGTGACGAACCGGTGTCTGCCCTGGATGTGTCCGTGGCTGCGGCTGTGCTCAACCTGCTCAATGAGATCAAGGAGAACATGGGCTCGACCATGATCTTTATTGCCCATGACTTGAGTGTGGTACGATTTATTTCAGATTTTGTGGCAGTTATGTACTTAGGCGAGATCGTGGAGTTCGGACCGGTGTCCGCCATTTATCCACCGCCCTATCATCCCTATTCAGAAGCGCTGCTCTCGTCGGTACCCATCCCCGACCCCACGGCCAAACGCGAATCCATTATCTTGTCCGGGGATGTGCCCAGCCCCACCAACCGGCCCACCG
>JAABSB010000023.1 GCA_011390615.1 Desulfotignum sp.
AGCTCATTGCCGCCATACGGGGTGTTCCCCAGGGAGTGAGCCTGCCCAGTCCCCCCACCCACCAGACCCAGTACTCCATTGAAGAGTCCGTGGCCAAGATGATTCTGTCCATGTCCATGGCCTGGGGATTCCGGGTGCCGGTGTATCCCAAAATTTCCGCATCTTCCACCTCATTGGCTGTGCTCAACAACCTCACCCGCAACGACTATGCCTCGGGCCTTGCCATTGACGGTGAAGACGGGGGCACGGGTGCTGCCTATTCCGTTTCCATGGACCACATGGGGCACCCCATTGCCAGCTGCATCAGAGACAACTACCTGAACCTGATCAAGATCGGCAAACAAAATGAAATCCCTTTGTTTGCAGGGGGCGGTATCGGGAAAAATGGCAATATCGCTGCCAATGCCGCAGCCCTTATAATGCTGGGGGCCTCGGGGGTCCAGATCGGCAAGTATTTGATGCAGGCGGCTGCCGGGTGCGTGGGAACCGAAGAAGACCGGTGCAATGTGTGCAATGTGGGCATCTGTCCCAAGGGCATCACCTCCCAGGATCCAAGGCTTTACAGAAGGCTTGATCCGGAAGATGTGGCCCAGCGGGTGGTGGACCTGTTTGTTTCCTTTGATACGGAACTCAAAAAAATTGTGGCCCCCCTGGGAAGATCCACCTCTTTGCCCATTGGTATGTCCGATGCCCTGGGAATTGATGATTATGCTGTTGCACAGCGCCTCAGTATCAAATATGTGGTGTAAGGAATTTTTTTTATGAAACACGATGATTTTGTCTATATACCAGGCAAGAGAGAAGAAAAGCGTATTCCCTCCCGGGTTCTGGAGGAGATCGTTCACCAGCAGGTCAAAGGCGGGCACCGGAAACTGGAGATTGAAGCCTTCGGCCAGCACGGCATAGGCGGCCGCCTCTGGGATGCAGGGACCGATCCCGTGCATATCCGCATTATCGGCTATTCCGGCCAGCGTACCGGATCTCTGGGCAATGCCAACACCAGTATTGAAGTTATGGGCCCGGCCTCGGATGACTTAGGGTGGCTCAATGCCGGAGCACAGATTGTGGTCCATGGCCATGCCTCCAACGGTGTCATGAACGGGGCTGCCCAAGGCCGGGTGTTTGTGGGGGGCAGCATCGGGGCCAGGGGCATGACAATGACCAAGCATAACCCCCGGTTCGAGCCGCCCGAACTGTGGGTACTGGGATCGGCAGGAGATTATTTCGGCGAGTTCATGGCCGGAGGTATTGCCGTGATCTGCGGCCATGGATGTGATCCCAAAGACCAGGTTCTGGGATACCGGCCCCTGGTGGGCATGGTGGGGGGCAAGGTGTTTGTGCGGGGCAGTGCAGCAGGTTTCAGCACAAAAGATGCGAAACAGGTGCCGTTGTCCGATGACGACTGGAACTGGCTGGAAACAAGGCTTTTGGCATTTCTGGAAAAAACAGGTGAATCAGAACTTTTTGCCACCCTGGCTGTCCGGTCTGACTGGGTTGTGATTACCGCCAAATCCCCCCATGAAAAAGCAGACAGTCCGAATAGGCCTTCCATGGCCTTTTTCCGGGGTCAGGTCTGGGACAAAGAGTTGGGAAAGGGTGGTCTTATCGGCGACCTTCAGGAAACGCAGCCGGGCATCGTGCCGGTCATTGCCAAGGGAGACCTGCGCCGGTTTATACCGGTGTGGGAACAGGGGCGCTATATGTCACCCTGCCAGGCAGCATGCCCCACTGGCATACCAGTACAGGACAGATGGTACATGGTCCGGGCAGACAATGTGGATGAAGCCATTGCCATGGGCCTTGCCCATACACCGTTTCCCGCCACGGTATGCGGGCATTTATGCCCCAGCCCCTGCATGGCATCCTGTTCCCGTCTCCAGGAAGGGATGCAGCCCATCAGTGTCAGGGCCCTGGGACAGGCGGGAGAAAATGTACCCCCGCCCACCCCGGCCAAAAAAACCGAAAAGAAAATGGCGGTTATCGGTGCCGGCCCGGGGGGCTTGACCGCAGCATGGCACCTGACGCTCAAAGGCCATACTGTCACGGTATTTGATACAGGCGCAGCCATGGGTGGCAAAATCTCCGCTGTTATTCCCGAATCAAGGATTCCCAAAAAAACCCTTGATGCGGAACTTTCCCGCATCAAGACCCTGGTTTCCGACATCCGCCTGAACCAGGAGATCACTACAGCGGAATTTCTCAGAATCAAAGAAGCATATGACTTTACCATTGTGGCGGCCGGGGCAAAAAAACCCAGGACCCTGCCGGTTCCTGGTATTGAAAACGCATGGTCTGCCAATGATTTTTTGGCGGATGCCAAAACAGGCAAGGTGCACCCGGGAAGGCAGGTGGTGATTATCGGGGCAGGCAATGTGGGGTGTGATGTGGCCACGGAAGCCCACCGGCTGGGGGCAAAAGATATTACCCTCATTGATGTCCAGAAACCTGCGGCTTTCGGAAAAGAGAGAGAAGATGCCGAAGCCTGCGGCGCCAGGTTCCGGTGGCCGGTATTTACCAAAGAAATTACGCCTGAAAGCGTCATACTCCGGGAAGACGAGGTACTGCCTGCTGATACCGTGGTGGTGGCCATCGGGGATGTGCCGGATCTTGCTTTTGCAGAAGATCACCTTTCTGTGGAAAACGGGTTTGTGGCTGTGGACAGGTTTAACCGGACATCAGATCCCAAAGTCTTTGCCATCGGGGATATGGTGGGCCCGGGGCTGATTACCGATGCAATCGGTGCAGGTAAACGGGCTGCGCTGACCATCCACCAGATTGTTTCCGGAAAAAGGGCGGACGATCTGGAACCTTTGCCGGTGATGGATAAAAACCGGATCAACCTGGCCTATTATGATCCCAGAAAGATTGCCGATGATCTCACGGAATGCGGGGCAGACTGCGCCTCATGCGGAAACTGCAGGGACTGCGGCATCTGTGTGGCCATCTGTCCTGAAGCTGCTATTCAGCGGGCTGATCTGGGAAAGGCGGGGTTTGAATATCAGGTGGATCCAGACAAGTGCATCGGGTGTGGATTCTGCAAAGGGGCCTGTCCCTGCGGCATCTGGGATATGGTGCCCAATACGCCCTTGTGACCGGTAAAACGCAGCCGTAAGCAGTACCTTCCGCTTTCCAGATCGAAACCCGCCCCCTGTGGGTGTCTTGCACCCGGCCCGAGATATAATCTGACGGTCCGGCCACAAGATACCCACAGGGGGCTTGATCAATATATCTGTCGTCAAATCCACCCGGGATTGCCATGGTGATCCGTAATATTTGTCTTGACGGTTCTGCATCTGGTCCGTATAAGAAAAAGACAAATCAAAGGGAATTATGGTGAAAAGGGATATATTTTTTTTAGCGGCATGCGGGATATTGGCTGTCTGCGCGCTGGTTCTACAGGCAGGCACTGCTGGTGCCCAACCGCCGCAGGTATTGAGATTTGCCGTTCACACCAGCGGCCTCAGCCACCTGGACCCGCATTTTGCAAAGGGGTCCCAGGATTTTACCTATGCAGACATGGTGTTCAACAGTCTGGTCAGGTATGTTCCTGGCAATCTGTCCCGTCTGGAACCTGATATTGCCGAATCCATTCCAGAATTTTATATCAAAAACGGCAGGCAGATCTGGACAATCAAGCTGAAAAAAGGAATTTTCTTTCACCCCGGCCCCTTTAACCCGGCCTATGAATTGACCGCAGATGATGTCATTTTTTCTCTAAAAAAAACAGCAGATCCTGACCGCAGCGGTATTGCCGGAGAATATACCGGGATGACCTTTGAAAAGCGCGATGAACATACTTTGGATATTATTCTGGAAAAACCGATTTCGCCCTTGTTCTTTCTGCCCATCATCGCCAATCACCGGGCCGGATATATTGTGAGCAAAAAAGCCATCCAGGCCGGGGGATATGATTTTTTTACAAAGCACCCTGTGGGCACAGGACCCTTCATGTTTGACCGGTATATTCCCAAAGAAAAATGTGTGTTAAACGCCCATTCCGCCTATTTTCGGGGAACCCCGCAACTTGCCGGCGTGGAAATGCATTTTATCCCGGACAATGACCTACGGGAAGCTGCTTTCAGAAAAAGGGACATGGATCTGATTATCGGTGTGGGTGACGCCGGCTGGATCCAGACAATGGAAAAACTGCCCAAAACCCGTATCGATGTATTCGGCCCGGGATATACCGGCTTGTTTCACTTGAACACATCCATAAAACCGTTGGATGATATCCGGGTGAGAAAGGCCATTATCCATGCCCTGGACCGGGACCGTTTTCTGGCGGTTTCCAACAGAAAACTGGTAACTCCTGTATTGGCCCCCATGAGTGCGGATTTTCTGCCCGGCGGTATGGAAAATGACAAAATAACCGCCCTGGGGCTGAACCTGAAAAATGATATCCCTCTGGCCAGGCAGCTTATGGCAGATGCCGGTTTTGCCGACGGGTTTTCCATTACCCTGTATGGATCAGAAAAACGGCTTTTTAAAACATCCTATGAAGTGTTACAGCAGGCATTGGCAGATATCAATATCATGGTGGATTTGAAAATCGTGTCCCATTCCCGGTACCACCAATTGATCCGTCAGAACAAGAATGCCATTGTCCTGTATGTTTGTCTCAGGCCCAATGCTGATAATTATCTGCGGGGATTTTTTCATTCAGATGCCATTGTGGAAATCGGGAAAACCCCCCACACCAATTTTTCCCATTGCACTTCTGTGGACAAGCTCCTGGATGATGCCCGGTCTGAAATTGACCCCAAAAAACAGATCCGCCTCTGGGAACAGGCCCAGATCCGGATTCTCCATGATTCTCTGGTTTTTCCCATCCTGGATATCAAATATTGTGTGGCCAGACGCGAAAATCTTGACTATGGCCATGAACTGAAAACCACTCTGGCAGGGTATCCCCAGTTTGATGAACGCACCCGCCTTGTTGCCCGACAGCTGTCTCAGTAATTAAAGCCTTCTTTTACCAGAGACCGGCCCGGTATCATGGTCTGGGTGCGTTTGATACCGGCTATTTTCCGGATATGCTGGTCTAAAAATTCCGCAATGGTTTCTGCATCTGACGCCAGAAAATCCCGTTTGAGTACCACTTTTACCAGAATATCGATGCTGCCGTGGACTGCATGCACCTCCTGGACCTCCTCTAAGGCAAACAATTTATCAGACAGGGTCACTTCCGCTGTGGTATCTGTATCAATGAGGACAAATGCGGTGATGGTGCGCTTCATTTCAGGATATTCCGGGGTCTGTTTTTCCAGCATGGCGGTCCTGAACCCTTCCATGCTTTTGGGAATAAGCCGGTCAATACCGATGCCGTACCGCCGGTTTGCGTTGGTATCCCAGTGGTGATAGGCAATATAGGTATACAGGTCTGCAATGGTTCTGCCCGGAAAATATTTGATCAGTTCCCCGTTTTGAATTATGGCGGTCATTGGCAGATAAATGGTGTTGTACCAGTCCCTTGAGGCTCTTGCAAAATCGCAGTCTTTGCCTGACTGGGAAGCCAGGTATAGCTGGTGGCTGCGGATCTGCTGTTCCAGGTAATTATATTTTCCCAGTTCCGTGAGATCTATTTCAAGGGGCAGCCCGGTTTTTTGAAAAAATTTCTTTTTTTCTATGTACAGAAGGTTTTCCATGGTGTTTTCACCGGAAAGCAACTCCACCACCTTGGCGGATATTTCTGTCCACCCCAGTTCCTTAGCCGCGGCAACCCGGTGGTTGCCGTCCAGCACATAGTACTGGTTGCGTATCTGATACAGCTTTACCGGCGGTATGGTTTTGCCCTGGCGCATGGCCTGTTTGATGTCGGTGAACCGTTTGCCGGAAACATGCTTTTTGGGCCGGAATCTGGAATCAAAATCCGCATATTTGCCCACGCTGCCGGTGATTTTTTCCAGGGCAATGGTCTGGATACCATGGTCAATGTACTGGACATCTTCTTCTTTGGCCTGCTGTTCGTTAAAGGAGCTGACATGGTCGGCAGTATCCTGCTGTGACGGATCCGAAGAGAACAGGTGTTTAAATATGTTTTTCATGATTAGACCTCCATCAGGGTATATCCGCAGGTATTTATTACCCGGGTGGTGTTGGCCTGTGTTATCCTGTCTGCACGGTTTTCAAAATCCTGGTGAACATGTCCATGGACAAAATAATCCGGCTGCTTTTTTTTGATCAGCACGTTAAAACATTCAAATCCCAGATGGCACAGGTCTTCTTTGTCGTGGATATGCCGGGGCGGGGCATGTGTCACAACCATGTGAATACGGCCTTTGCGCCACAGGGAAAACCACAGGCTGGATATGTTTTTTTTCATCATGGCTTCGGTGTATTGGTTGGCGCCGCCATTATACCACATGGAGCCTTCCAGGCCCAGGATGGTGAATGATCCCACTGAAATGATCCGCTTGTGAATATTTTCACATCCCATGGGGTTGGTGGGGGTATAGCGGATATCATGGTTGCCTTTGACATAAAAAAGGGGAACATCCAGCCGGTCCCGCAGAAAAGACAGGTATTCCGGGTCCAGGTCCCCGCAGGAAATAATGAGGTCCACCGGTTCCAGGTTTTTGGTTTCCACCATCCGGGTCAGGGTTTTGTCGATGAAATCTGACACCGTCAGTATTTTCAATCCATGGGTCTGTTTGGGAGAGGTCTGTTTGTCCATAGGTGCATCTTTCCGCTGGTGTATCATATAAAAAATAATAACAGATTTGCATGACAATGGTGGTATCTAAATTTTTCATCATGATATGACAGATCTTTCCAAATATCCAGATACAGAAAATATTACTTGCCATTTAATTTGGTTATGCTAAGTATAAATGTTGACTGCAATCACGGCTTGACAACCCAATTAACAATGGCTTGAGAGGTTCTCCTCCGGTATCGGAGGTGAAAAAAAAGCCGAACCCTAAATTTTCAGGAGGAAAAGATGAAAAAATTAATTGTATCCCTGTTCGCTCTGGCATTTGTTCTTGTTTCAGCACCGGCGTTCAGTGCCGACATTGAACTGGCCCAAAAATCAACCCTTGAATCCATTGTAAAGGCGGGAAAAATCCGGGTGGGATTTGAATCCGGCTACCTTCCCTTTGAAATGACCAATACCAAAGGAGATTATATCGGATTTGACATTGACATGGGAAAGCAGCTGGCCAGGGCAATGGGCGTCAAGTATGAACCGGTGAATACCGCATGGGACGGCATTATACCCTCTTTGATCACCAACAAGTTCGACATTCTTATTTCCGGCATGACCGTTACCCAGGAAAGAAACCTGGCTGTTAACTTTACCGATCCCTATATCGTCGTAGGGCAGGCCATCCTGCTCAACAAAAAACATGAAGGAAAGGTCAAATCTTACAAGGATCTGAACGACCCAAAATATGTCATCACTTCCAAACTAGGCACCACTGGTGAACAAGCCGTTAAAAGAATGATCCCCAGGGCCACCTACAAAAGCTTTGAAGTGGAAACAGAAGCGGTCATGGAAGTCATCCAGGGGAATGCCGATGCCACCGTATATGATCTGCCCCTCATTGAGATCATGCAGGCCCAGCACGGCGAAGGCAAAACCATTGCCTTGACGGAACCCTTTACCTATGAACCCCTGGCCATGGCAGTCAGAAAAGGGGACCCAGATTTTTTAAACTTTTTGAACAACTTCATCCGCCAGTACAAAAATGACGGCAGATGGCAGCAGGCCTATGACAAATGGATCAAGTCCAATGAATGGCAGGAAGATCTCCAGAATTAATCTTACCCGTAATCTTATCTGTCACAATTGTATCAGGATATTTTGAATGAATCAGGGCCGGCAGAAGACGTCTTCTGCCGGCCTGTTTTCTAAGGCTATAAATATGGAACAGAATGTATCCAACATCAAACGGCTGAGCAGTCCCATTGCCTATATTTTGTCTGTGTGCGGATTTTTTGTGCTCCTGTTCATGGTCATTGGGTCAGTTTACTATGCGACCGTGGCCGTGGATTATCAGTGGCGCTGGTTCAAGGTGCCCAAATATTTCATGTACAAGTCCACTATTACCCTGTATGCGGAAGGATTCGGGGAAATAGACACCATTGCCGCCAATAAGGACAAATATGACATTACCGTGACCACAGATGCCGGGGAAAGGACATATACCGTCCCGGAAGGCACTTTCGACTGGACCGAAGGGGATATGGTGTCCCCCGGGGATATCATTGCCAGCTATGAAGGGGGGTGGCAGCCCGGTATTCTGGCCAAAGGCCTGTGGGTGACCCTGAAGATCTCATTTATTGCCACTATTTTCGGGATACTGCTGGGGATCATCGGCGGTGTGGCACGGGTGTCCAATACCCCTGTACTCAAATGGTCTGCCATGGCCTATGTGGAAGTTATCCGGGGATCTCCTCTCCTGGTGCAGATCATGATTTTTTATTTTGTACTGGGAACCACCATGAACAAAATCCTGATGATGAACGGCATTCCCAAGCTTGATGCGGAATGGTACGGCATCATGGCATTGTCGGTTTTTACCGGGGCCTATGTGGTGGAGATCGTGCGGGCCGGAATCGAGGCCATTCACCCCGGCCAGGTGGAGGCGGCCCGTTCTTCTGGTATGACCTATTTTCAGTGCATGTTCCATATTATTCTTCCCCAGGCACTGAAAACCATTCTGCCGCCTTTGGCCGGCCAGTTCATCAACCTGATAAAGGATTCTTCCCTGCTGGGCATGATTTCCATCAGGGAATTGACCAAAGCCACCCGGGAAGGTATCACCACAAGCCTGCAAACCTTTGAATTGTGGATATTGTGTGCCATTCTCTATCTGCTCATGACCTTTACGCTTTCCATGTGTGTCCAGTATCTGGAAAGGAGGACAGCCACCAAATGATAGATGTTATAAGTATTTACAAGACATTTTATGTTCCCCATGAGGTCAAGGCCTTGGTGGATGTCTCCAATAAAATCGAGGCTGGTGAGGTGGTGGTGGTCATCGGTCCGTCCGGTTCAGGAAAAAGCACATTTCTGCGGTGCCTGAACCGCCTGGAAACCGCAGAGAGCGGGAAGATCCTGGTTGACGGGGTGGATATTTTTGATCCCAAAACCAATATCAACACAGTTCGAGCGGAAATGGGCATGGTATTCCAGTCCTTTAATCTGTATCCCCACCTGACAGTGCAGGGCAATGTGAATCTGGCCCAGAAACTGGTGAGAAAAAGGCCCAAAAAGGAGCGTGAAGAAAAAACCAGAATGCTTCTGGAAAAAGTGGGTATCTCCGCCAAAGCCAAGGCCTGGCCGTCCAATCTCTCCGGGGGCCAGCAGCAGCGGGTGGCCATTGCCAGGGCCCTAGCAATGGATCCCAAGATCATGCTGTTTGACGAACCCACCTCTGCGTTGGATCCGGAGATGATCGGAGAGGTGTTGGAAGTTATGAAAACCCTGGCCAAAGAGGGCATGACCATGGTGTGCGTCACCCATGAAATGGGATTTGCCAGAGAGGTGGCGGACCGGGTTATTTTTATGGACGAGGGCATGATTGTTGAGGAAGGCACCCCGGAAAAATTTTATAAAAATCCCAGCCATGACAGGACCAAACTCTTTTTAAAACAGATATTGTAGCTGTCTGATCACAACTTGAAAGCTGCGGCCCACCGGGCAAACCGGCGGGCATGTGCCGGGTCGATGGCGGTGAGTTCGGCCATGATGTCAGACACCGTCATTTTCCTGTGCTGGTGCTGCGGGGTTTTGGAAAAAAACTTGTCTGCACAGCAGATGATTTTTTCTGCCAGGGTTATCGGCACCATGTCCCGCCGGGGCAGGGGCAGGTTGCGGCCAATGATGGTTTCAAGGCAAATGCCGGCCCCGGTGTGGCGTTCAGCCACAAGCCCGAAAGCCGGATCAAACCCTTCTTTGTCCAGAATTTGTCTGCCCAGATACCCGTGGCATATGTAGGGGGCATCTCCTGTGCAGGCGATGCCCGGGGATGCTGTCAGGAATATACCGATATCATGAAGCATGGCCGCCTGTTCAATGAAATCCAGATCCAGGTCGGGATCTGCCAGGTTCCGGGCAATTTCCAGGCTTTTTTTTGCCACCTGAAGGCTGTGGTTTACCAGAATAGTATGGGTTTTAGAGCCTGACGGATAAAATTTTTCAATGACCTGCAAAGGATCCATGGTCAGGACAACAGCACCCCTTCGATAAATGGATCCAGGTCCCCGTCAAGCACCCGGTCCACATCTCCAATTTCCTGGTCTGTGCGGTGGTCCTTGATCATCCGGTAGGGATGCAGCACATAGGACCGGATCTGGCTGCCCCAGGCAATCTCATCCTTGCCGTCATGCAGGGACTGCATTTTTTCATCCTGTTTTTGTTTTTCCAGCTGGTAGAGCCGTGACTTGAGCACCTTCATGGCGATTTCCTTGTTCCGGTGCTGGGAGGGTTCCTGCTGGCACTGGACCACAATGCCGGTGGGCATATGGGTGATGCGCACTGCAGAACTGGTCTTGTTCACATGCTGGCCCCCGGCCCCGGAAGCCCGGAACACATCAATGCGCAGGTCTTTGTCGTCAATATCGATAAGGATATCATCCTGGATATCCGGGTAGACAAATACAGAGGCGAATGAGGTGTGGCGCTTGCCGTTGGCATTGAAAGGGGAAATGCGCACCAGGCGGTGGACCCCTGATTCCACCTTCATGAAGCCAAAGCAGTTGTGGCCGGCCACTTTAAAGGTTGTCCCTTTGATACCGGCTTCATCACCCGGCTGCATGTCAATGATGGTCAGTTTGTACCCTTTTTTGTCGATCCACCGGGTATACATCCTGAACAGCATTTCCGCCCAGTCCTGGGAATCGGTACCCCCGGCCCCGGCATTGATGGATACCAGGGCATCCCGGGCATCATCTTCATGGTCCAGGGTGATGTCCAGAGAAAACTTTTTGATGCGTTTTGCAATGCCTGTCAATTGCCGGCCCACGTCTGCTTCGCTTTCCTTGTCCCCTTCTTCATGGGCCATTTCCAAAAGCATCTGGGCATCTTCAAGGTCGGCGCAGATGCTTTTGCAGGTATCCAGAAGGTTGGCCAGGACAGTCTGTTCTTTGAGCATCTGGGTGGCTTTTCCCGGATCATCCCAGAAATCGGGCTTGGCAATGAAATGTTCCAGCTCCTTAAGGCGTCTTTCTTTTACCGGCAGGTCAAAGATACTCCTTGAGGCGGTCGGATTTTGCAGTAAGGGATGATATGGTCTGTTTCAGGTCTGTATTCATGGTAAAAATCTCCTCTTGATATATTCTTTTTCTTTTATCACAAAACCCATGCCCATTGCAATAAGACAGGCAAATGCCAGCAGATCTCCATGCCGGGTATACATGGAAAAAACGGTGAGGGCGGGCAGGGATCCGACATCCACGGCATCGGTGAACAATTGTGTTGTGCCCAACACCTGTCCTAAGGGATCTATGAATCCAGATATGCCGGTATTGGCTGCCCTGACAACGCTTCTGCGGTTTTCCACCGCCCTGAGAACAGCTATGGAAAAATGCTGGGCTGGGGCTGATGTTCTGCCAAACCAGGCATCATTGGTTACCGTGGTGAGAATATCTGCACCGTTTTTGACAAACTGCCGGGAAATGGCGGGAAACAGGATCTCAAAACAGATCAGTACCCCGGTTTTGTGGTCTTTGAATGCAAGGGGGGCAAACCCTGTTTCCCCTCTGGAAAAATTGCCTGCCTGTTCTGTGAGTTTTTCCAGAAAAAACAAAAGATCCTGGAACGGAACATATTCACCAAACGGTACCAGGTGTGTTTTATCATAGGTACCCACCGGCACGGAAAGCTGGTTGAGCATGAATACCCGGTTAAAATACCGGACAGGATCGCCGGTGGTATCCACGGCCGGGCTTCCCATGAGAAAATAAGTTTTGGCCCTGCGGACATATTGGTCCACCAGGTTGGAAAGATCCAGATCATGGCCGTAATAAAAAGGCAGCGCGGTTTCAGGCCAGATGATCAGGTCCGGTTTTAACCGGGCAGCTTCCAGGGACATGTTGCCGTATTTTTCAATGGTGGCCCGGCGGAAGGCCTGGCTCCATTTCTGATCCTGGCGGATGTTTCCCTGTACAACGGCAAATACAGGTTTGGGTGCTGCTGCCATCTGCTGGGCTATCCGGGGGATGCGCACAATGCCGTAAACATAGGCTGCGGCCAGAATAAAAAAGGTGTAGGACACACACAGGTAAATCCGCAAAAAAAGGTGTCTGCCCATAAGGCTGCTGCTGGTTGCGATCTGGATCCAGACGGTACTGATCAAGGTATTGCACAAAACCAGTACAAAGGAAATACCCAGAACCCCGGTTATGTCGGCCATCTGGACCAGATAAAGGTCAGCATACTGGCTGTACCCCAGGATCCCCCAGGGAAACCCTGTGAACAGGTGGGTGCGCACAAATTCAAGCCCGACCCAGATGCAGGCCCCTGCCAGGGGCATTATGGCAGGGGAAGGGGCCAGTTTTTTGAGGACACATGCAAACAGTGCCGGGTACAGAGACAGGTACAGGCAAAGCAGGGTCAAAGCACAGACAGACAGCAGCGGGTGAAGGCCGCCAAAGGTGGACAATGTGGGAACGATCCAGTAGATCAGGGTGGTGAAATGGACAAATCCGGCGGCAAATCCAGCCAGAAAAGACTGGCGGACAGTCATGGGTTCCAGGGAGATGATCAACGGGCACAGGGCCACAAACGCCAGATAATGCACACCAGGGTCTGGAAAGCACAGTGTCAGCATAAGGCCGCTGAACAGCGCCGGAAAATATGGCAGCCAGAAACGCAGATGCAACAAAGAAAGCATTTTTTTTCCATGGGTCTTAAATTATTCAAAAAAGTCTGATATAGTTACCAGCTAATGGATGTGCAGTCAATTTTATGTGTCAATATTTTTGGAACAGGAGACAGGCATGTTTATGGCAGGCAACCGTTTCAATGATGCATGTGAACAAAGTTTCCAGCAGATGCAGGCGGTTTTGGAGGTATGTCCTGCCGGTATCGGAATCGTACAAAACGATCTGATCATCTGGGCCAATGATACCTTTTATGCCATGCTCGGGTATATGCCGGGAACACTCACCAATAAAAAGACCCGGGAGGTTTTTCCCACACACAAAGAATGTAAGCGCGTGGCAGCTTTACTGGCAAAAGGTATGGACAGGTTCGGCTCAGGCATGGCGGAAACCAGGTTGTCCCGGAAAAAAGGCCCGCCCCTTGACTGCCGGATCCGTGCCTCCAGACTGGACAAAGATGATCCAACAGCCGGCGTGGTGATGGTGGTCACTGATATTTCAGACATCAAATCCCTTCAGATTCAGCTACAGCAGGCCCAGAAAATGGAAGCCATCGGCGTGCTGGCAGGGGGTATCTCCCATGATTTCAACAATATTCTCATGGGTATCCAGGGGCATTTGTCTTTGATGCGCATCGACCTGACCGCCACAGAAAAAGTGATTTCCCATATCCACCAGATCACAAAGCTGGTGGAAACTGCCGGCGAGCTGACAGGGCGACTGCTGGGCTTTGCCAGGGGCGGAAAATACCAGATCAAGGTGCTGGAAGTCAACCAGGTGGTGAAAATGGCCATGAACCTTTTTAAACCCACCCGCAAGGATTTGACTTTTCATGAATCCTATGCCGGGGATCTGGATATGGTGGATGCAGATCAGTCTCAGCTGGAACAGGTGTTTCTTTATATCATCGGCAATGCATCACAGGCCATGCTGGATGAGGGGACATTGTCAGTAACCACAAAAAATATCACCCTCCCAGAGGACCACGGATATCCCTTTGCGGTTAAACCCGGCCCATATGTGGAGATCTGTATCCAGGATACAGGGGTGGGCATGGATATGGAAACCCAGAAAAAGATTTTTGATCCTTTTTTTTCCACCCGGAAAAACGGTAACCAGAACGGACGGGGCCTGGGATTGTCCACTGTTTACGGGATCGTAAAAAACCATGGGGGGTTTATTACAGTCCAGAGCGCTTTAGGAGAAGGCACTGCTGTTTATGTCTGTCTGCCGGCCACAAGCAAAGCCAAGTCAGCCTCCCAGGTTGATTCCGATACCGATGCCCTGCCCAGGGGATCGGAAACCATTCTGCTGGTGGATGACCAGACCGAGATCATCAATGTGGGGAAAAATTTTTTGTCCCGCCTGGGGTATAAACCCATAACCGCCAGAAACGGCCTGGAGGCAGTGGAGATTTTCCGCATGTACCAGGATGAGATTTCCCTTGTGATTCTGGATATGGCCATGCCGAAAATGGGGGGCAAAAAAACCTTTGATCTGATCCGACAGATTCGCAAAAAGATAAAGATTCTGGTGACCATGGGGCAGGTTGTGGATGATGAAATGGAAGCGCTGCTCAGCCAGGGATGCCATGGATTTATCCAGAAACCCTTTTCCATGTATGAGTTTTCCAGGGCCATCAGGGGGGTGCTGGATAAAAGATCAGGATGAGGCTTACACCATGCCGCCGTTGACCCCGATGACCTGGCCGTTCACATAGGCGGCCTGAGATGAGCATAAAAAGGAAACCACGGCTGCAACCTCTTCTGGTCTGCCCAGCCGGCCGGCCGGGATGGTCTGCAGGATATTGTCACGGTTCAGGTCCGCTGTCATGCCGGTTTCAATAAATCCGGGTGCCACTGCATTCACGGTGATGCCCCGGCTGCCGATTTCTCTGGCCAGGGCCCTGGTGGCACCAATGATCCCGGCCTTGGCAGCGCTGTAGTTGACCTGACCGGCATTTCCCGTCTGGCCGGCAGTGGAGCTGATATTGATTATCCGCCCGCCTTTCTGCCGGAGCATCTGCCGGACCACCGGCCGGGTCAGATGATAAAACCCGGTAAGATGGGTTTCTATCACAATTTCCCAAGACGTTTTTTTCATCATGGCAAACAGATGGTCATCCCGGACACCGGCATTGTTCACCAGGATATCCAGGCGCCCGCGCTGCTGCAGAATCTGTTTTACGGCAGCATCACACTGATCCTGACAGGTGACGTCAAATGCGATCACTGCTGCCCGGCTGTTTTGAAAATGGATGTCATCAAGAACTTTTTGGGCAGCGTCTTTGTCGGAACGGTAATTTACAAAAACAAAAATTCCCTGTGCTGCCAGGTCCATGGCAATGGCCCTGCCGATACCTTTGGAGGCGCCGGTGACCAGGGCGGTCTGTTCTGATGCAGTGTTCATGATTTTTTCAATTATCATCCATCAAAAAAGATTTCAAGTCATAATTGCCTAATACGCTTTACAATTTACAGGCTGGATGGTATTCTTGAGGATGGTCAGATGATCATATGAACAGCAGCGTCAGGAGTTTTTTATGGAACATATAGAAATCCGGTTCGGCAATGATCTTGAAACATATGACACTGAAGAAAAATCCTTTGAAGAGATGTTTCAATCGGTAAATCCCATGTTCTGTTTTTCAAAGCGCATCTGGAAACCCCAGATGGATATTTTTGAAACGCGAAACGAAATTATTATCCAGGCTGAAATCGCAGGGGTGAATAAAGAGGATATCGTGATTGAGGTCAGCAACAAAGCAGTCAAGATTGCAGGGAACCGAAAATGCAGCCAGCCGGATCCCACTGCCACATACCGGCTTGCCGAAATCCAGTTCGGTCAGTTTGAAAGGGTATTGTATCTGCCCAGCGAGATTGATGTGGAAAAAGTGTCTGCTGTTTTCAACAACGGCTTTCTTCAGCTGACCCTTGGCAAGTTGTTTACAGAAAACATCAAGCAGAAGCATAACCTGTCCATGGATTTCATCTAGCGCAAGAGGACACAAAAAGGTATACAAATGGATGAAATCAAACATCCCTCCGCCACCATTTCAACCAATGATATTCCCGGAACAATTCCCATTCTGCCCATTGTGGATACCAATCTGTTTCCCAAAATGGTGCTGCCCCTGGTATTGATCCAGAAAGAAGCCATAGACCTTATTGATGAAGCCATGGCAGGCAGCCGGATGCTGGGCCTTCTTTTGTCCAGACGATCTGATCTGGACTCCAAACACACGGCAGATGATCTGTACCGCATCGGTACCGTGGCCATGATTTTGAAAATGTCCAAAATGGAGGATGAAAAAGCCCAGCTGCTGATCCAGGGGTTGAACCGTTTCAAGGTGACGAAATTTCTCCAGGGAAAGCCGTATTTACAGGCGGACATTGCAGTTCTGAACTGTAAAAATGCGGACCGGACCATTGAAAACCGGGCACTCATGGCAAATATCGCGGAGCAATACGAAAAAATCGTCAATTTGTCGCCCGGTCTGCCCAATGAAATGGCCCAGATGATCAAATCCCTTCAGGATCCCAATGTGCTTGCTGATATGGTGGCATCCACCATTAACGCCCCTGTCAGGGAAAAACAAAAAGTAATAGAGCTGATTGATGTTAAAAAACGGTTGAAAAAAGTCACCCGACTGGTGAATGACCAGCTGGAGATTCTGGAAATGGGTTCCAAAATCCAGAATCAGGTCAAGGAAGATATGGACAAGCAGCAGCGGGAATATTATCTGCGCCAGCAGCTGAAGGCCATCAGAGAAGAACTGGGGGAAACACAAGAGGAGTCTGTGGAAATCCGGGAATACCGGGCACTTATCAAGAAGAATGGTCTGCCGGATGAGGCGCGCAAAGAGGCGGAGCGCGAACTGCAGCGCCTGTCACGCATGCATCCCTCTTCTTCGGAATATGTGGTGGCATCCAGCTACCTGGACTGGATAACAAGCCTTCCCTGGAAAAAGGCATCCAAAGACATGCTGGATATCAAGGCAGCCCGCCGCATATTGAACCAGGACCACTACAGCCTGGAAAAGCCCAAAAAACGGATACTTGAATATTTGGCCGTGCGCAAGCTCAAAAAAGATTCCAAAGGGCCTATCCTGTGTTTTGCAGGCCCCCCCGGCACCGGCAAAACCTCTCTGGGCCGATCCATTGCAAAGGCCCTGGGCCGGGAATTTGTGCGCATATCCTTAGGCGGGGTGCGGGATGAAGCAGAGATCCGGGGCCACCGCAGGACCTATGTGGGGGCATTGCCGGGGCGGATCATTCAGAATATCCGCAAGGCCGGCCGGAAAAATCCGGTGTTCATGCTGGATGAAATAGACAAGGTGGATTCATCCTACCACGGAGATCCTTCCTCAGCCCTGCTGGAGGTATTGGATCCTGAACAGAACTATTCCTTTACCGATCATTATCTGGATGTATCCTTTGACCTTTCCGATGTCATATTTCTCACCACAGCCAATGTGCTCCACACCATCCCGGGTCCTTTGCGGGACCGCATGGAGGTTCTGGAACTTAATGGATATACAGAAGATGAAAAACAAAAGATTGCCACCCGGTATCTGATTCCCCGCCAGCGGGAAGCAAACGGCCTTACTGCCAGCCAGATCCGGTTTACCCCCGGGGCTGTAAAAAAAATCATTACCGGGTACACAAGGGAATCCGGCCTGCGGAATCTGGAACGTCAGATCGGGGCCATATGCCGGGGGGTGGCTGCCAAGGTGGCAGAAGAAGAGGTAACCCATCTGGTTATCACAAAAGAGGATCTCCACGAATACCTGGGACCGGACCAGAATATGCCGGATCTGGCCCTGCGCATTAACACCCCCGGCGTAGTGGTGGGCCTTGCCTGGACCCCTGTGGGGGGCGAGATTCTGTTTGTGGAGGCGGTAGCCATGAAAGGGGGCAAAGGCATGACCCTCACCGGTCAGCTGGGAGATGTCATGAAGGAATCAGCCACCACAGCCTTGAGTTTTATCCGGTCCCATGCAGGGGAGCTGGGCGTGGATGATACCTTTTTTGATTCTCATGATATCCATGTCCATGTACCGGCCGGCTCCATTCCCAAAGACGGGCCTTCTGCCGGTGTAACCATGCTGGCTGCCCTGGTTTCCCTGATCACCGGCAAAAAGGTGCGGCCCCGTCTGGCCATGACCGGTGAAATCACCCTTCGAGGAGAGGTGCTGCCCGTGGGCGGGGTAAAGGAAAAAATAATTGCTGCCCACAGGGCCGGCATACGGTCTGTTATTCTGCCTTTGTGGAACAAAAAGGACATGGAGGATGTTCCCAGGCATATCCAGGACCAGATGGATTTTTCTTTCACCGATAAAATGGCAGATGTCATTCTGCACGCATTTGACCCATGATAAAAAAATATCCAGCCATAATTTCCTGTTTTATTAGTCTTTTTTTGCTGATTGTGATGTTTCTTTCAGGTATTGGATGTTCAAAGTCCATTGAATCCAAGCCCCATGCGCCCCCGTCCCGGACAGATACGGGCAAAATGCCGGCCACCCAGCGGCCCTATACGGTTATGGGCAGACAATACACCCCCGTTGCCACTGCCCACGGGTTTGTTCAGACAGGCCTGGCCTCCTGGTACGGGAAAAAATTCCACGGCCGGAAAACAGCCAACGGCGAAATTTATGACATGTATGCCATGACAGCGGCCCACAAGACCCTGCCCATGAATACCTGGGTGGAGGTGCACAACCTTGGTACCGGCCAAAAAATCCGGGTACGGATCAATGACCGGGGTCCCTTTGTCACCGGCCGGATCATCGATCTTTCCTATACCGGTGCCAAACGCATCAATATGCTGGGCCCGGGTACGGCCAAGGTGCGGGTGACAGCCCTTGGTGCGGCCACTGCATATTCCAAAACAACACATGACCCGGTCTCTTTTAAGCAGCTGGACTATTGGAAGGGGAACTTCACGGTCCAGGTGGGGGCTTTCCAGGTAAAGGCCAATGCGCAAAATTTTAAGGAAAAATTGTCCAAATCCTATCTGAACGCCCATATTGTGGTGCACAAAGATTATCGGGGCACCTTTTACCGGGTGCGCATCGGCCGGTTTTCCAATCTCAAGGATGCCGAGCGGTTCAGTGTCACCCTTGTGGTTGATGACGGGTTTGACCAGGCATTTGCTGTTGCAGAATGATTACCATCAAGGGGGTGCTGTCCCGCCTCACATACCAGAACCCGGATAACCAGTACACCGTGTGCCGCATCCAGGTGGAAAAGATCCAGGATCCCATCACCGTGGTGGGGTTTCTGGCAGGGGTTGCAGAAGGGGAAACCCTGACCCTGAAAGGCCAGTGGGCATCCCATCCCAAATACGGGGACCAGTTCAAGGCAGATGCCTATGAAGTCACCTTGCCGGCCACGGTGTCAGGTATCCGCAAATACCTGGGATCCGGCATGATCAAGGGCATCAGCAAATCCCTGGCAAACCGGATTGTGGACAAATTCCAGGAACAGACCCTGGAGATAATTGAAAACCAGCCGGAAAAACTCATGGAGGTTGCCGGTATTGCCCGGGGCAAACAGCAGCTGATCCAAAAGGCCTGGAATACCCACCATGCCGTGCGCCGGGTCATGCAGTTTCTCCAGGAAAACAATGTGAATGTGGCCCATGCCGGACTTATCCTCAAAACCTACGGCCCAAAAGCTCTCCAGGTTCTGGAGACCGATCCGTTTCGTATCGCCATCGATATCCCGGCCATCGGGTTTGCTGCGGCAGATGCCGTGGCCCGGGCAAAGGGTGTTGATAAAACCAGTGAAAAACGGCTGTGTGCCTGTCTGCTCTGCCAGCTGCTTGTCTGTGAAAGTGACGGCCACGTGTATGCTGAAAAACAGGAGCTGTTCATTGCTTGCGCACGCATGGCCGGAGTGAGCCCGGACCTTTTTCCTCCTGCACTGGATGCCCTGGCAGATGCCAATGAAATCCACCTATGGGATGACAGGGTATACCTGGACCGGTTGTTCAAGGCGGAAAAAGGTATTGCAGACCGGCTCTTAGCAATGCTTTCCATGCCCGTGCCTGATCCGGGGATCAGCCGGGATGTAATCCTGGATCAGGTGCTGACCGGCATGGCCGTGAAACTGTCTGATGAGCAGCTGGATGTGGTGTGCCAGGTGATGGCACAGAAGGTATCGGTGATCACCGGTGGGCCAGGCACCGGCAAAACCACATTGGTACGGGCCCTGTGCCAGGTGTTTAGACACCGCCGCCGCACCGTGGTTCTGGCAGCCCCCACCGGGAGGGCTGCCAGACGGCTTTTTGAAACCACCGGCAAAAAAGCCTTTACCCTGCACAAACTGCTGGGCTATGACACGGAGCAGGGCACAGTGACGCACAACTTCACCAATCCCTTGAATCTGGACGTGTTTGTGGTGGATGAGGCCAGCATGGTGGATACCCAGCTTATGTTTCACCTGGTGGAAGCCCTGCCCCCCGGTGCCAGCCTGATTCTGGTGGGGGATACCTTTCAGCTGCCGTCGGTGGGACCCGGCAATGTATTGTCCGATATCATGGCCTCGGGCCGGATAAGTGTGTTTTCTCTGACCAAAATTTTCCGCCAGGCCATGCAGAGTCCCATTGTGCGCCATGCCCATGATATCCGCAACGGACAGATGCCTGATTTTAAAACCAGGGAATCCCAGGACCTGTCGGAATTTTATTTTATTGAAAACCAGCACAGCGAAAAGGTTGTGGAAACCATTCTGGAACTGTGTGCCAGAAGGGTTCCTGCTACCTTTCCCCATATCACCGATTTTCAGGTGCTCACCCCCATGCACCGGGGGGAGGCCGGCACCATCAATCTCAACCAGCAGCTCCAGGCTGTGCTGAATCCGGGCAAAGGGGGCATTGACAACTACGGCATATCCTTTCGTCCCGGAGACAAGGTGATGCACCTGAAAAACAATTATGAAAAAGAGGTATTCAACGGTGATATCGGCCAGGTGGTGGACGTATTAAAATCAGAAAGCAGGGTGACAGTGGAATATGACGGCCGCATAGTACCCTATGATCTGCTGGAACTGGATGAGCTGACCCTGGCCTATGCCATTTCCGTGCACAAATCTCAAGGGTCGGAATACGGCGCAGTCATCATCGCCCTGACCATGGCCCATTATCCCCTGCTCCAGCGCAATCTTTTGTACACGGCCCTGACCCGGGGAAAACACCTGGTGATCATTGTGGGATCTTCCAAAGCGGTCCACACAGCCTTTGAGAACAACCGCACCAACCTGCGCCGGTCCGGGCTCAAAGACCGTCTGACTTCCTGATTTTCCGTATGAAACCCACCGTAAGATACAAATACTGTAACGTGAAACCCCGGAATCAAAACAATATATTGTAACGGGTTTATCCCGCCTTACACACGCAAGGAAGGACCTTCATTCCACAGCATGGGGTCGATTTTTTGATCTATGCTGATTTCAATATTGGTGCTGTTTTTAACAAACAGAAAATGGTGAAGATTGGTTTCTGGCGCTTGGTTCTGATACACATGTCTGAATATCTTTTCAATCTCATCCAGGTTAAGTCTCAGGGCAACAGCAGGATTATTGTTGACTTCAGGATATGACTTTACAGTTCCTGAGCGAATATCTTCGAACATGAGTACCTCTTTATACACCCGTTCGTGTTTCGGGTGCACAACAATCACCAGGTCATCCAGTTCCAGATATTCCATGGCATATTTGAGCATTATTTTGTTGCCGTGCATCAGGATGTTCTGTGATCCGTTCCGGTGTTCCGGATGTGTGGCAAGGCAGCCGACCTCCCCGATTTTTCTTCCCATGGACCGCAAATGGTCCAGCTCCTGTCGATAGATTGAATCCATGGGAAGTCCCCATTCAGAGTCGGGGAACAGGCTTACGGTAAATGCGATGTCATCTTGTTTTTTACCCACAAACACCGCTGTTTTTTCATGATAATGCTGTTTTAAAAGTCTGCATGGCCCGGAACACTGTTCTTTGCTCACATATCCCTCTTGCATGTATACATCCTGGACAAGCTTAAGTGCTGTGAACATATCACTGGCCTGGGTGGCCATACAAAAAGTATAGTGCTGCATCGCAAGATCATCAATTTGTATGATCTGCCGCAGCTGGTCAGTTTGAAATTCCTGCGAGCTGTTCATATTCAGGGAAGGGGCAAGGTCATTCATTTTCGGACACCTTTGTGTTATAGGTTGACTGCAGAGTCAAATCATCATGTATATTGCCGCAAAAATATATGTATATTGGCGCAAGTGTATGTGTATATTGCCGCATGCCGCATGTGTACAGCAATAATGGTACCAATGCCGTTTTCAGGATTAAAATCATTTGAATGCCGGCCGGTATTTAATAAAATTTTATATAATTTCAATATGTTGAATAAAAATACGGAAGAAGGGAATAAGGCTTTGCCCATTTTGGCCGGACCCGGGGATCCCCGGTTTTGTGAAGGGAAAACCGGACACCGCAGAATGAATTATTTCTAACTATTTGAATGGTAATGATATAAGAGGTAACTGCCTGGTGCAGGAAAAACAGGTCACACTTGGTACCATAAGCGGCCTGTTTTTATAAAAACCAGGCCGGTAACAGTATTATTGCATGGCTGTATGGAATTTACTGCACAGCATCCCGGAAATTCTCAGGCTCAAGGCCGCATTTCTTTATTTGATCATAAAAATCGGCCCGGTATTTTCCGGCCAGTTTTGCTGCCTGGCTGACATTTCCCCGGGTCAGGGTCAGCAATTGGCTGATGTATTGTTTTTCAAAATCACGTTTTGCTTCCTTGAACGGTTTAAGGTTCTCAGCCGAATCATCCGGCCCGGTCATAATCAGGTCGGAGGAGATTACAGGGGTCTGGGACATGGCCACACAATATTCAACCACATTTTTCAGCTCCCGGACATTTCCAGGCCAGGGGGCACTGGACAATTTTTTCATGGCTTCCGGTGAAAACTGCCGCACATTTTTTTCCATTTTCTGCCTGAAGCTGTCCAGGAAAAACTGGGCAAGAACAGGGATACAGGCCCTGCGTTCCCTCAGCGGCGGCAGGGTGAAGGGGATGACGCGAATCCGGTAATACAGGTCTTCCCTGAAATTGCCGCAGGCTACCTCATCTGTCAGATTTTTATTGGTGGCCGCAATAATGCGGGCTTTAAACGGAATCTTTTTATTTCCGCCAAGGGGATAGAACTCATTTTCCTGCAGTACCCGGAGCAGTTTGGCCTGCAGGGAAATCGGGATTTCCGTGATCTCATCAAAGAAAAAGGTGCCATTTTGCGCCTGCTCTAAAAATCCTTTCTTATCCCTGTCCGCGCCGGTAAAGGCGCCCCGTCTCACACCGAAAAGCTCGCTTTCAAACAGGGATTCAGGAATGGCCGCACAATTGACGGCAATGAACGGGGCATTTTTTCTGGGGCTGGCCACATGGATGGATTTGGCCATCAACTCCTTTCCGGTGCCGCTTTCTCCTTCCAGCAGGATGTTGGAGTCTGTTTTGGCTGCAAGGACAATGGCTTTCAGCACAAAAATCATTTTTTCATCTTTGGCAATGATATTTTTGAACCCGAATCTTTCGTGCAGCATGCTGCGCAGCGCCTTGATTTCTTCGGACAGTTTGTTCTTTTCAAGGCAAAGCCTGACATGGTTGACCAGCTCATTGTCATCATCAAACGGTTTTGTCAGATAGCTGTCCGCACCTTTCTGGATGGCATCGACTGCTTTTTGGATCGTACCATATGCGGTCAGGATGATGACAGCCATTTCAGGATCGATCCGCTTAAGGGAAATCATCAGGTCAATGCCGTTTTCATCCCTGAGCTGATAGTCGATTACCGCAAGGTCAAAATGGCCGGTTTCAAGAGCGGCCATGGCATCCTGGCCATTCGTGACATCCGTTACTCTGTAATTATCCGCTTCAAGCCGCATTTTAAGAATTCTGAGCAGGGCTGGATCATCATCAACGATGAGTATTTTTTCCATGGTGTTTTTCCTTTGGATGTGACCGATTCTCAATGTTCACCGCGGTGTCATGATTTTGTCCGGACTTTGTCGTTTGGGAGCCTTTATCCTGTTCAAATCGATCTGTTTAAACTGGAGAATCTGTTCCGCAAGAAGGTGTTTTTCATGTTCAAGTTTTTTTACCTGCTCCCATAATTTTCCATTCTGTGCCATAAGAGCCTCAATGCGCAGTTTGTCCTCCTGCTGACGCTGTTCTCTGGATTGAAGCTTTCTGGAAAGGGCCAAAATTTTCTCCTGGTCGGATATGACCCTGACCAGAAGTACCTGATTCATTTTTGTCTGCCGAACATAATTGGCAACCACATTATCCCCGGCGTGAAAACGGTTTTCAAAATATTGGAGTAATTGGTCGCTATCCTTTGCAGCAAGTTTGAAATCATTGTCCTGTATATGTTTTTCAGCAGTATCCAGGTATTGCTCCTGTCGGGTGTCAACCGTTACCGTCACCGGTCTGAACATGCTTGTGAAAAAGCAGCCCGGCAGAAAAAGCCCGCTTAAGATGCAGCAGGCAATGTGAACAAAATTTTTGTGCCACCTGATTCCTGATTTTGGGCCCATATTTTTCCTCCATGCGCTTTGATGATATATTTTGAAATGGACAGTCCCAGTCCGGTTCCCATCTTGGCATTCAGATTGTTGTCAATCTGTTTGAATTTATAAAAAATATTTTCAAGGTGTTCGGGTTTTATTCCCGGCCCGGTATCCTCAACACAGACCAGAAGACCATTTCCTTCTTCAACCCGTCGGCAGCTGATGATAATTTTTCCTTTAGAGGGGGTGAATTTCAAAGCATTTCCCACCAGGTTATCCAATACTTCAATGAGCCTGTCTTCATCTGCGCAGACCGCTGGAAGATTTGTCCGGGGTGGAGAAAATTCCAGGAGAATTTTTTTTTTTCGGGCCAGGGGAGCGAGTTTAAGGATGGATTTTCGAATGATATCAGGCAGATTCAGCTGCACTATCTGGTATTCCATTTTGCGGGCTTCCATTTTTGAATAATCAAGTATCCGGAGTACTGATTTTAAAAGGCGCTGGCATTCTTCACGGATAAGGATTAACAATTCCTGCTGTTTTTCAGGTTCATCCGCATAAAAGCCTTTCGAAAGCATGGCAGAGGCTTCCTTGATCGATGTAATCGGTGTCCGGAGTTCATGGGAGACATGGCTGATAAAATCAGCCTTTAAGTCATCGAGCTCTTCCAGACGACGGCACATGATATTGAAATGGCGGGCCAGGTCCTGTATCTCCTTTGGTCCTTTAACGGTAAGGATCTGTTCAAACCGTCCCCTGGAAATCTCTTTGGTTTGTTTTTGAAGCCGGTTAACCGATTTTTTAATGGCCCTGGTGTTGATAATGGTGATGGCCATGCCTACCAGTACGGTTAATATCGTGGTGATGATCGTACCGATGAAAACACGCCGGACCATTTTTCCGGATAAGGTTGTTTTTTGGGTAATGATGTCCCTGGAGAGCTCTGAAATGGTATTTATGTTTGCGGCAATGGCTTGTATATAAGGCAGGCGTTCGCCTGACAGATGATCAAATTTTGTATTTTCAGACCTTTTTTCAGGTGCATTTGTGTCAAACCAGATCAGGTACTGATCGAATATCCGGACTGTCTTATTGAACAGCTCCTGCTGCTCTTTTGTCTCCATCAATGCAGCCAGGATGCTGAAATCTTTTTTCAGGTTGGATGCATGTCCCTGGAACCGGATTAAATAATCCTTGTCCAAGGCAACAAAATATTTTTCATCAAACTGTACCAGCTGTTCAAAGGTGTCCATGAGGCGGTTACCAATCAGGATGCTTTTCTGATTTTTGACCAGGACTTCATGGTTGATTTTCTGGAGACGCTCCAGGCTAAAGGAAACAACCCCGCCCAGAACAAGGACAAGAACAAGCACGGCAATGTTTCCGAGCACAAGGCGCTGGAAAATCGTAAAGGGCATCATAAGGTGTCCGGAGTTTTGTGCTCCTCACTATAAATCATATCTTGCCTGGGACAAGATTTTGGGTGGTATTGCGCATTGAATTTCCTTTGGTACGTAAATCGATTTGGGTAATATCGAATTCAGATGCCGGATCAAGTTAACTTTAGACTGTCATAACACCTTTTGGCGGGTCATTCAACTGTAAAGCAAAATCAAGAAATGGTAACCATATCAGACCCCCCCGGAAAAAGAGGCAGAAGTGACCATAGGGGAACTATCCTATCCTGCCGGTATTCCGGCAAAACCATTCAACCCGTCATACAGGAAAGGCCATTTTCATCCTGTTGAAATTTCTGGCAATACCTGTTAAAAGAAAACCTTTGGAATTTTAACAGGAAATGACTATGCATTATGACGGAATGATCATACGGCCCCCTAGTGAGGCGGACAGTATACTGCTCCAGGTTACTCTGGGATGTTCCCACAACAAGTGCACCTTCTGCGGTACCTTCCGGGACAAGCGGTTTACCATCAAAAAAGACGACATTATCTTTCAGGATATTGAATATGCCAGGGAGCATTTTCCCCGGCAAAAGCGGCTGTTCATCTGTGACGGGGATGCCATGATCGTGCCCATGCGGCGGCTTGTGCCCATTCTGGAAAGGATCAGAGACCGGCTTCCCTGGGTGGAACGGGTAGGGGTGTATGCCAATACCAAGGGTATCGGCATGAAAACCGACGAAGAACTGGCGGCGCTTCACGACTTGGGAGTGGGTATTGCCTACATGGGCCTGGAATCAGGTGATGACCAGGTGCTGGCTGATATCTGCAAAGGCGCCACAGCAGATAAAATGATCCGCATGGGCCGGCGGGTGAAACAGGCGGGTATCAAGCTGTCTGTTACTGTGCTGGTGGGCCTGGCAGGCAGGGAACGTTCCCTGGTCCATGCAAAGGAAACCGGCCGGGTTCTGTCTGAAATTGATCCGGATTATGTGGGGGCCTTGAGCCTGATGCTGATTCCCGGCACGGAGCTGCATGCGGATCACCAGGCCGGCCGGTTTCAGTTACCTACCCCGGAGGAAATGCTGGCGGAACTGGGGCAGATGATCGCTTCCACCCACTTGTCAGATGGGCTGTTCCATGCCAATCATGCTTCAAATTACCTGCCCATCAGGGCCAGACTGCCCCGGGACAAGGAAAAAACCCTGGCGCAGATTGCCCGGGCCCTGAGTGGTAAAATCAAACTCAAACCTGAATTTATGAGAGCCTTATAAATCCCACGTTATCCAACAGGAGATAAATACCATGGCTGATGCCACAGAAAATCTGGATCAACTGACCATCAATACCATCAGAACCCTTTGCATGGATGCGGTGCAGAAAGCCAACTCAGGCCATCCCGGTGCACCCATGGGCCTGGCGCCCACCGCCTATGTACTGTTTAAACGCTTTTTGAAGCACAATCCCAAAAATCCGGCATGGATCGACCGGGACCGGTTTGTTCTGTCCGGGGGACATGCATCTTCTTTGCTCTACAGCCTTTTGTACCTGTTCGGGTATGGGTTGGATCTGGAAGATCTGAAAAATTTCCGGCAATGGGGTTCCAGGACCCCGGGGCATCCGGAATACGGGGACACCCCGGGGGTGGAGACCACCACCGGTCCCCTGGGCCAGGGTATTGCCAATGCCGTGGGCATGGCCATTGCCGAACGCCACCTGGCTGTCCGGTTCAACCAGGGGGACACACCCCTGATCGATCATTATACTTACTGCATGTGCGGAGACGGTGACCTCATGGAAGGGGTTTCCATGGAAGCCGCTTCCATGGCCGGTCATCTGGGCCTGGGCCGGTTGATCCTGATCTATGATGACAACCACATCACCATCGAAGGAGCCACAGATATCGCGTTCACGGAAAATATTGGTGACAAGTTTGCCGCCATGAATTGGCACGTGCAGGAGGTGGTGGACGGCAATGACCTGGAGGCCATTCACCATGCGCTCCAGGCGGGTAAGGAAAAAACAGACATGCCGTCTCTGATCAAGATCAGGACCCATATTGCCTATGGCAGCCCCAACAAACAAGGCACGGCCGATGCCCATGGCGCGCCCCTGGGGGAAGAGGAAATCAGGCTGGTGAAAAAATTCTACGGCCTGCCCGAGGACAAAACCTTTCATGTGCCGGACAGCGTGCTGGAAGGGGCCGGAACCGCCGTGGCAGCAGGACAGAAGCTGGAAGATGCCTGGCAGGAAACTTTCATTGCCTTTAAAGACACCTATCCCGGCGAAGCAGCCCTGTTTGTGGATGCAGTGAGCGGATTTCTCACCCAGGGATGGGACAAGGATATCCCGCTATTTTCAGTGGATGACGGCCCGGTGGCCACCCGGGCAGCTTCAGGCAAGGTGCTCAACGCCATTGCCCCGAACCTGCCGGTGCTCATGGGCGGGTCTGCCGACCTGGCACCTTCCAACAAGACCTATCTGGAGTGTTCCACCGAGTTTCAGAAAAACGCTTTTGACGGGCGAAACATCCGGTTCGGGGTGAGGGAGCATGCCATGGGTGCGGTCATGGCTGGCATGTATCTGCATTCCGGGATCCGGCCCTATGGCGGCACCTTTCTGGTTTTTGCCGATTACATGCGGCCGGCCATCCGGCTAGCTTCTCTTATGAAACTTCCCCTGGTCTATGTGTTCACCCATGACAGCGTGGCAGTGGGTGAAGATGGCCCCACCCATCAGCCGGTGGAGCACCTGGCAGCCCTGCGGGCCATTCCCGGACTCAATGTGGTACGGCCGGCAGATGCCAATGAAACCGCCTTGGCATGGAAACAGGCCCTGTCCACGGTGGATTCACCCACAGCCCTGATTTTAAGCCGGCAGAAGCTACCCATCCTGGATATCTCCCTGCGGGACGGGGAATTTCGTTACGGTGCCTACACCATCCTGGACAAGGGTGATCAGGCAGATATGGTCATCATTGCCACCGGTTCTGAGGTGCATATCAGCCTTGGGGCGGCACAGACCCTGGAAACCGACCACGGCATAAAGGCATCTGTGGTGTCCATGCCCTGCTGGGAATGGTTTGAAAAAGCGCCGGCATCCTACAGGGAGCGTATCCTGCCGTCAGGTGTTACCCGGCGCCTGGCTGTGGAGGCAGGCATTGCCATGGGATGGGAAAAATATGTGGGACCTGACGGGGCTGTCATCAGCATCGAACGGTTCGGGGCCTCAGCCCCGGGCGGGGTGGTGCTGGAAAAACTGGGGTATTCCGTGGACAATGTGGTGAAACAGGCATTGGATCTGGTCAAGGGGTGACATCCTTTTTTCGAAAAAAGGAGATATGGCATGATTATTTCCATTAAAACCGACAGCAGGACCCAGATGAAGGATATCACCGATCAGGTGCGGCAGGCGGTGACATCCTCAGGCATACAGAACGGCCTGGTGCATGTCTGTTCCATGCATACCACAGGGGCGGTCACAATCAATGAAAATGCCGATCCTGCAGTACCAATTGATATCCTGAACACCATCAACAAGATCGTTCCCTGGGATGACCGTTACAAGCATATGGAGGGCAATTCCGCCGCCCACATAAAGGTCAGCCTGTTCGGGCCGTCGGAGATGGTGGCCCTGGAGAACGGGTCCCTGGTGCTGGGCACCTGGCAATCCATTTTTTTCTGTGAATTTGACGGTCCCAGGAACCGGAAGGTGAATGTCACCATCCTGACGGACAGGTAAAAGGAAACGCGGTATGAAAGTGATATGGCTGCTCACCGCCCTGGTGGCCGGCATGATGGCCCCTGTCCAGGCCGGATTCAACGGAAAAATGGGTCGGGCCATCGGAGACCCAGTGTATGCGGCCCTGATTTCGTTTTTTGTGGGCACCATGGGACTTCTGGTTTACGGTTTTGCCCTGCGCATGGATTTTACAGCGGTGCGCCATGCTGTGGGCATCGAATGGTGGGTGTGGCTGGCCGGTCTGCTCGGGGCATTTTATGTCACTGCGGTGATTGTGCTCACCCCCCGGCTTGGGGCGACCCTCACCTTCAGCCTGGTTGT
This sequence comes from Desulfotignum sp., assembly GCA_011390615.1. Taxonomy (GTDB): domain Bacteria; phylum Desulfobacterota; class Desulfobacteria; order Desulfobacterales; family Desulfobacteraceae; genus Desulfotignum. Next base: position 29,864 of record JAABSB010000023.1, read on the forward strand.
GGCAGGCCAGCTGATCATGGCCGTGGCCCTGGACCATTTCGGGCTGTTAGGGGTACCGGTGCAGGCCATCTCCTGGCCCCGGATCCTGGGCATCGCCCTGGTCACGGCAGGGGTGGTGCTGATCAGAAAATTCTGAGCAGTATGGTCTGGGAATCATTCGGCCGGACAAACAGGAGACAATGTTCATGAGAACCACAAATATCATTCATACAATCAGCTGTCATGCCGAAGGGGAAGTGGGGGACGTGATCGTTGGGGGGGTGGCCCCGCCGCCGGGAGATACCCTGTGGGACCAGTCCCGGTGGATTGCAAAGGACCAGACCCTTCGGAATTTCATGCTCAATGAACCCAGAGGCGGGGTGTTCCGCCATGTGAACCTGCTGGTTCCCGCAAGGCATCCTGATGCCCGGATGGGGTTTATCATCATGGAGCCGGAAGATACCCCCCCCATGTCCGGCTCCAATTCCCTATGCGTGGCCACAGTGCTGCTGGAAGCCGGTATCCTGCCCATGCAGGAACCGGAAACCAGGCTCACCCTGGAGGCACCGGGCGGATTGATCCAGGCAAGGGCTGCCTGCGAAAACGGCCGGGTCAAGGCCATGACCATCTATAATGTTCCCTCTTTTGTCCACCAGCTGGCCGTGCCTCTGGAGGTCCCGGGCCTGGGAACATTGACCGTTGATACCGCCTATGGCGGAGATTCCTTTGTGATCGTGGAAGCAAAAGCGCTGGGGTTTGACGTGGTGCCGGATGAGGCCCGGGAGCTTGTGGAAACCGGCATCCGCATCACCAATGCCGCCAATGAGCAGCTGGGGTTTGTGCATCCGCACAATCCTGACTGGACCCATGTTTCCTTCTGTCAGCTGGCCGCACCCCTGAAAAAGGAAAACAGGATATGGGTGGGAAAAAATACCGTGGCCATTCAGCCCGGTAAGCTGGACCGGTCCCCCACCGGCACCGGATGCAGTGCCCGCATGGCCGTGCTGGCCGCCAAAGGCCTTCTCAAGCCCGGGGATAAATACATCGGCGAGTCCATCATCGGGTCTCGGTTTTTCTGCCGCCTGGAAAAGAGCACATCACTCGGGGCGGTTGAAGCCATCATCCCTTCCATCACGGGCCGGGCCTGGATCACCGGCACCCACCAGCACATGCTGGATCCCCATGACCCATGGCCTGAAGGCTACAAGGTGGCTGATACCTGGCCAAAGATACAGACATAAAGCGTTAAATATCCTGGAGCCTGCCAAAATCCTTTTCCAGGGACCTGGCCTTGTCCTCTTTGCCCTGTTTTTTGAGTTTTTCTGACAAGGCGTTGAGTTTTTCTTCCAGCAGGGGAAGAATCTCTTTTTTAAGGGTATCTCCCATTTTCTGGCCCGAGGTTTTCAATTTTTGTTCCATCTCTGCCATGGCATCTTTCAAGGCCTGGTATTCTTCTGTTTCCGGGACTGTTTCCATCTTTTTTATCATATCTGTCATGCTTTTTTCCATGGCCTGCCAGAACGCTTCCAAAGAAGAGGCTGCCGCAGCAACCGGTGTTTTTGTGCTGCCGGCGACGATGGCATCATTGGCAATTTTTTTGCCGCCCGGCTCTGACTGTTCAATGAACACCGCTTTTGCCCCTGTATTACCCGGTGTACTGCCGATGAAAAAACGGGAGTGTTCCGTGGCGCAGTCTGAAAGGGTTTCAGGGATTTCAACTGAAACCAGAAAGACCGCCTCTTTGGTATAGGTGATGTCTTTCACCTGCCCGACTTTTGTGTTTTCATATATTACCGGATCTCCCTGTTTCAACCCGTCCACCTGGTCAAATGAAATGGAAAACCGCGCCGGGGTGCACCCGGCAGTCAGGGTAATGGCCAGTGCCGCAATCATTAAGGAAAAAAGGCGGCAGTTCACTAACATATGCATTTTTTTTACAGGCATCAGTTGAGGTCCTCGTTGTTTT
>JAABSB010000024.1 GCA_011390615.1 Desulfotignum sp.
ATTTGCAATTTTCTGGTTTTTTTTGACTGAAATATTTCTGGTTTCAAGATCCACCACCATAAAAAGTTCAGCCACACCAAAATGGTCATTGACCAGACTGTCAAGCCCCTTGTCTTCTGTTACCGGAAATGCGACTTTCATGTATCCCTCCCTTTGTGTATCTTATCCCGGCAGGTGTCATGCCTGCCATATTTAAATATAATAAGGCATCAAATGGCAAAATCAACCATTGACAAGAAAATCAGGTGTCAGATCACCACAACCTGTGGCAGCGGTTTGATAAAGGTCTGCCTCAGGCTGTAGGTGTAGGCGCCCTGGAACGGGATCATCAGGATATCGCCCTCCTGGATCTGCTCTCCGAAACAGGCATATCCCCATACATCATGGGGGGTGCACAAAGAACCCAGTATGCGGCAGGGCTGCTCTGTCAGGCCGGGACGGGTGAGGTTCAGCACCGGGAAATAATCGGTTTCAAACCGCTCCCATCCAACCGCATTGGTGCCGGCATCTGTGATGGCCATATCCGGCATTTTTTTGTCTGTGACCTGGACGATGATGTGCATGGCATCGTTGCAGATCCACCGTCCAGGTTCAAAACAGATGCATAAGTCTGTCAGGGGCAGAATATGTTTCTTCAGGGCGGTGTAAATTTTTTGGGCAAAGGTTTCCAGAGGCACTGAGGGCAGGTGATAATGGCGCAACGGATCTTCTGATACCAGCCATTCCCCTTTTTCCGGCCAGTACCCGCCGCCGATGTCCATGAACCGGCAGGTGTTCAGAAAATCTGTTGGCATGTCCCGGAGCAGCTTTCCTAAGCTGCAGATGGTGTCAACCTGCCGGTCCGGGTTCAGGTTCCAGGAAGAATGAAACTGCAGACCTGTGCATTCTAAAAACGGATGGGCCTGGATATCTCGGTACAGGGGCAGCAGTTGTCCGGGCATGATGCCGAATTTCTGCCACAACCCCTCAGGCTGGCAGTTGATCCGTATACCTGCACAAAGTGGCTGCTGTTTTTTTTCCAGCAGGGCCATCAGGCGCCGGCATTCCCCTGTGCTGTCCAGCAGCAGCGTAACCCGGTCCGGGTAGGTTGCTGCCAGTTCCAGTTCTGCCATGGTTTTGCCCGGACCACTGAAAATGATGTCTTCCGCCCCCATATTCAGGGCCGTTGCTAGTTCCATGCCTGAAGACACATCCAGCCCCCATCCCCGGCTTACCAGTATGCGTGATATATCCGGCAGAGAATTGCTTTTCATGGCATAGTAAAACCGGGTTTTGGGAAGATGGGTCTGAAATACGGATGTAAATTTTTGTGCCTGTTCTGTGAGCACATCGGAAACCACCAGATAAAGAGGTGTTCCATGGGCTTTTACTGCATCCAGATACCGCTGTTTCTGGTTGAAAAGCGGTGCGACCTGGTCTCTGAGAAAGGCGGTGGACATGACAGGATGAGAGGGGACGTCCGGCTGGTTCATGGCTGGATCTCTATTTCCAGCCGTCGGGCCAGGAGCATGGCCCTTGTTTCCGGAAAATTCCACCCCTCTGTATTGATGATCATATGCCCCAGAAGCCATGAGTCATAATCTGCGGGCGGCATGGAAATTACATGTCCTGGTTTCCGGATGACATGCAGCTGCTTTACCCGGGGGTCTGAAGCCAGGTTTCCCGAATTGACGGCTGTAAGCATTCCGTTTTTTTTTGCATGGATGCGGATGCCCATGTGGGGGGTGAACCGGATATCCTCCAGATGCCATGGCAGATTTGCCGCCACATCCAGGGCCAGTTTCAATATATCCAGATTTGCCGATACCATGAGCAGCTGGGGCAGGCAGTCGCCTCCTGGACGGGGGGTCATTTCAATAAGATACGGCCGGTCATCTTTAACCACAAAATCAACCATGCAGATACCGGTGTGGATGCCTAAAGTTCTGGCGGCCTTTTCCAGCAGACCGGTCAGTGATGCCATGGACATTCCGGGCGGCAGGGCCCCGGGGATTTCATAACCTGCGGCTGTTCCGAACGGCAGGCCTGGCGGGGTAATTTTTTTGGCCAGACGTACCAGGGTCAGGCAGTCCGGGGTGAGGATGAAATCACAGCTGTATTCAGGTCCGCATACCCGTTCTTCCGCCAATATCAGACGGTCGGGATTTTCGAACAAAGGGTTCTGCTTTCTTTTTTCCAGGCCGTCGGCCAGTGTTTCCCAGGCTTTTTGTGCTTCTGACCGGTTCCCGCAGTGAAACACCAGCTCACTGCCGCTGCCCGCTGCTGGTTTCAACACCAGCCCGGCAGAAACATCCGCCAGCAGCCGCACCACGTCATCTGTGCAGCGTACAGGCCATACCCGGGGGCAGGGGATTTTTCGGGACTGCCACAATTGTTTGGAAACCAGCTTGTTTCTGCAGTTCTGAACCGCGCTTACATCCGGATACACAAGCCCCAGGTTCTCTGCCAAAAGGGCTGCTGTCACCATAGACTCGCAGTCAAAGCAGGCAATGCCGGAAAGTTTCTGGTTATATTTTTCCAGATGGGCCGCCAGTACCGGCATGATAAAGGGAAGATCGGACAAAGGACACACCAGTTCCTCGGATGGGTCAGGAGGGGGTTCTTGTGCATTTTCCCGTACGTGGGGGGCTGTGAGAAAAAGAGCCTGCTCCGGACATGCGTTTCTGATCCACTGGATGTAGTCGGCAGTGGTGCCTGCCACAAGCACTTTCTGGACTTTAGGCGCAGCGGACATGGCGTTCCTGTGCATGCATAACCGGTTTCTGAATGGCTTTGCGGGTGGTGAGTGCATACAAGGGAATGGGAACCAGCCGGAACCGCTGTTTCCAGTTAAAGTCTCCACACAGAAAATCCACATACTTCAGGTGCCGGCTGCAGGCCCATTGCAGGTGATGGCGGTTGATGAGCTTGGCCACGCCGGGAAATTCCGGGCTGGTACCGCCTGCCAGCAGTGTATATGTGTTTTTCCACAGGGCACCCATGTCCACGGCAGCCAGTTTTCCCCTGATGTAGACGCAGGTCATCTGCAGCAGGCCCATTTTGTTGAGAAAATCAGCCAGCAGTTCAAATGCCCGCAGAAACCGGGGGTCACTGAAATAGGCATTCGGCCCGAATGCGTTGATATTCAGCTGGAACAGATGTGCCATATCTGACAGTCTGCCAGGAGAGATGCACACACCAAGGGCTTCGAGTTTTCTTATGTCTGCTGCCAGTTTTTTGCGGGTTTTGCCGGCAAAGGACTGCCAATAGGTATCAAAATTATACCGAAAGCATGCCGGAAAAAACAGGTATCTTGTTTCATCAGGAGCCAGCATGCCGGCGCCTGTTTTTCCGGCCCGGCATTTGATATACCGCAGGTGAACCGGACCCGGCACCGCATCCAGCAGGTCCTGGAGTATTTCGGGGGTACTGGCGATGATGCGGTTTTGTTCAATCCAGGTTTTGCCCTGCCAGGTTTCTCCGGGAAACTGGACATAATTTCCGGCTTCCCCATGCCAGGACAGGGCCAGCAGGCCTATGGGCCGTCCTGCCTGTTCTGCCGCATGAAATGCCAGGGGCCGGTCATAGGCCTTGTGAAAACACCACCTTACCGGCCACATGTCAAACAGGACCCGGCCCGGCCACAGGTTTTCCCATATTCGTCTGCACTGGGCCGGATCCTGGTACAGGACATGTTTTATCCTGCCCATTAGAGCCGGTGGGTGACGGTGATCCTGGAAAAAGAGCCGCCAAAACTGTTTTGGGCAAATTGTTTGACCATTTCAGGGTCATATGTTTTACAGCTGAATACATCCAGGTATACAGTGTTGGTCAAGTTTGCAAAATGGGCGGATATCAGGGATGTTTCAATGAGCTGTACCATGGAAAATCCCGCCACTTTTTCATCTTCTCCAAAATGAACCACCTGGGTTTCTCCAAAGCGCTTCATATCAATCAATTCGCAGAGCTGCACCACAAAGGATTTGATAAATGCCGCATCCCGGATCTTTTCCGGATCACAGTCGTAGATATCAACGGCAGATGCGATTCCCCATGCTTCAGGCATGGTTTCAAGTGTTACCTGTGCTTTTAATGAAGATACAATATTCATGTATGGGTTTCCTTTTTTTCGGGCAGCAGCCGGCTACCATTTGGTTTTTTCTTTTGTTTTCTGATAGGAACGTTTACCGGATTTTTTTTTGTGGTTCTGAATTTCCTGACGGTCTTCCCAGCACAGGTCTTCTTCATGGGCTTCCTTGAATTTGGGTGCCTTGTGTCTGGATTGTCTTTTGTTTTCCCGCTGCATCATTTTTTCACCTTTTGGTCTTTGTTTTGCCGGGCCCGGATTGTGCCGGGAGCCGGAGCGCTGTGAATCAGGTATAAGCAGAAAATATGCCATGGCATAATTATTTTTATATGTTTTAAAATCAGATAGTTGAGAAATAGTGGACTGGCAGGTTGCAGCGCTTTTCCGGTATGAAATTTCCGAATAATTATTTTTCGGTATATTTTTACTTTTTTGTTTCCGGATTTGCGGAATATATGAAATTGTTGTATAAAAATCGGTATGTCATTGCCTGAAAATGAATTGTGGATGAATTGTGGAGAAATGATCCTGTGCTGACCCGCCTTGTGTGTGCTGTAAAGGAAAAAAAACTGGCTGCTGCCATTGAAAAACGGTTGTCCCAGGCCGATATCCGGCTGAAAATTTTCCCCCATCCCAGAAATGCCTGGCAGGATCTGGTAAGAAGCTGCTCTGACGTGTTTGTCATCAGCCGGACCCTGATCCCCAGACCAGTGGATGCCAGTGTGGCCATCCTCAACAATCTGCCGGAAAAACCCATTACCATCATTTTGGATGACCGGGAATCCTCACAGGAACATGCCACACTTTTAGGTGCAGGTGCGGATATGGTGCTGTATTCCGGACTGCCCCCGGATCGTCTGCTGGAGGCCATAGAAACCAGCCTCACTGCCAGGCAGCAGTTTTATGATATGAACCGGTTTGACCACAGGGGACGGTTTCAGCCCAGGCTGCATGATTTTGTCTCTAACAGCAGAGACATGCAGCTGTTTTTGGAGGAGGTACGTCAGGTTGTGGTCAGTGATGCCAGTCTGCTGCTCCAGGGAGAGACAGGGGTGGGAAAAGAACACCTGTCCAGGGCGATTCATCTGGAAAGCCCCCGTTCCAGCGGTCCTTTCATAGCCCTGAACATGGCCGCCATACCGGACCAGCTCATGGAAAGCGAGTTATTCGGCCATGAACAGGGTGCCTTTACCGGTGCCATCCGGTCCCGGCGGGGGGCGTTTGAACTGGCCCACGGCGGTACACTTTTTCTGGATGAAATAGGGGAGATGCCCCTGAAAATGCAGTCCAAACTGCTCCGGGTCCTGCAGGATCTGGAGTTCACCCCTGTGGGGGGCGAATCCCCTGTGTGGGTGGATGTGCGGGTAATTGCAGCCACCAACAAGGACCTCGATCAGGAGATCAAAAACAGAAACTTCCGCCAGGATCTGTATTACCGGCTGGGGGTGATTACCCTGACACTGCCGCCGCTGCGCCGGCGCAAAGAGGATGTTCCTGAAATGGCCCAACATTTTCTTGTGCAGCACGCCCAGCAGGTAGGCCGGGAGATATCAGGGTTTTCACAGGAAGCCATTCATGCCATGTGCAATTATGCCTGGCCCGGAAATGTCAGAGAACTCATGAATGTGATTGAACGGGCGGTTTTGCTCTGCCGCTCGGGCAGAATCACCCTTGAGGACCTTCCGGCTGGTTTCAGGGAAAACCAGGATCTGTCTCTGGAATGGTTGGTAACCAGTAAATCAGACCCGGCAGACTGGAGCGGCCAGACCCTGGATCAGGTGAAAACTGACCTCATCACCCAGGTGGAGAAAACATACCTTGAAATGGTGCTGAAAAAAACCCGGGGCAGGGTGGGGGAAGCAGCTAGGCAGGCAGGTATTCATCCCAGGGGCCTGTATGAAAAAATGAAAAAACTGGGGATTGATAAAAACCAGTTCAAGCCCGGGCACAAATGATATGGGAAATGGTTCTGGTCCCCTTTATTTTCCAGGTGGTTTTCAGTAAAGTGTGTCTTTGGAAAGTTTGTACAATCAGGCAGACAAAATTATGCCCAAAAGGATTTCAAGCGTAGATATGGGGAAAAAAAGATACTGTGTCGCAGGACCGGCCGCATGGCTGGTATGGCTCACTCTTCTGCTCTGGCTTTGCCTGCCTGCTTTTGCACAGAATGATGCTGTGCCGCCTCCGGAGACCCGGTACCTTCAGGCCCAGTTCGGCCAGGTCCTTGAAAAAACAACCAGGGAGACTGCAGCCTTGGAGTTAGACCTGGCTGCTGAAAATCAGCATCTGGAAGAGGATCAGAAGCAGCAGGAGAGATATCATGTCAGCATGGCTTTTTTACGGGATCTTGTCCTCTCCGGGGTGGGGGTGTCTGTACTTGAAAAAGGGGTGGAAGAGGTCAACCTGTCCATGTCTGTTATCCAGTCCCGGCTCCAGGGGATTCAACAGCGCATGGAAAAGTTCCGGCAGGCCCTGTTGGCAACCGAGGAAAGAGCAGGCCTGCTGGATCAGCGCATTCTAGAATCTGAATCAGATCCCGGGCTGGACCCTGCTATTGTAAAAGAGTACCGCCAGTATCGGGAACTGCTCCAGAAAAAAAAGCAGGTCCTGTCAGCGATCCTGGATGTACTGTCACAACAAAATACAATCAATACAGCCCTTTTCAGTGCCTTTGAAGAAATCCGCACCAGACTGCAGGACCAGATAAAAGAAAAAAAAGGCGGTCAGATGTTCCAGCGTACAGAACCCTGGAATATGGTCTGGGGCGGCAAAACCTGGAAAAAGGAGTGGGACAGGGCATCAGAATTCATAAAAAATCTGCTGACCGGCACACTTCTCAAAGAAAAATGGCTTGTTGTAACAAAACAGGCCCATTTTTCCGATGCCATGGTTTTTGGGGGATTGCTTCTGGCCGCACTGGCTGCCTTCAGGGGATTGGCTGTTGTCAGAAAAAAACCAGGGTTTCAGTCGCTGGCCGGACGGCGCACCGGATATCCCCTGATCCTGGTCCAGGCCTGCGCCCCTTTGGTGATCTGGATACTGCTGGTCCATATACTTGCAAAAACACGCATCAACCAGTTTTTTCCGGACCTTATTCAGTTTCTTTTTGCATTTCTGCTGGTTGTGCTGACAACCCGGATTACGTTTGTGGCCCTTCGGCTGGTTGTTAAAGAAAAACAGGCCGGGTTTCTGGCACTGGTGCTGCGGTGGCAGCCGGCGTTTGTCTGGGGAATACGCATATTTGCATTTTTGTATCTGTTCATCTACAGGTTTGTCTCGTTTCAAAGCGCTGTGCTGCCTTTCCTGCGGTTTGTCTTTGAAGTGCTGCTGGTTCTTGGTATATTTTTGTTTTTCAAAGAGATCAGCCGCATGGAAAACAGGCCCAAATATCTCAAGGCAGCTGCACCATTTTCCAAAGCAGTGGGATTGGCCGGGCTTGTTGCGGATGCAGCCGGGTATACCTATTTTGCAGCCTATTGGTTTATCTCATGGGGGATTACCATTGCGGTTTTGTGTATAACCACACTGCTGGTGTATTCCATGCAGGATGTGGACCAGAAATTCAAACAGGCATTTGAGCCGGAAACCGGCAGCACACGGGGCATCTCCTATCCCTTTTACTGGATTTTATCCAATGGTATGTATCTGCTGATAGCTGTTTTGGTATTCCTGGGCCTTGCCTTTTCCTGGGGAGCGGGCGAGCGCATTTTTCCATTTTTCCGGCAGGTGTTCACCCGCCAGTACACCATGGGAAATATCCAGCTGAGCCTGTCAAACTTCTTTTTTGCATTTCTGGTTATTTTTGTCACCTATGTGGCTGCCCGGTTCTGGAAACAGGTGATGTCTGAAAAGATTCTTGCAAAAAGCGGTCTTTCTACAGGCGCCAAAGATTCGGTGATCACGATCAGTATCTATATTGTTTGGGCCGTCGGCATTCTTTTCAGCCTGACATCATTCGGGTTGAACACCACCTCGCTGGCAGTGGTGTTCGGGGCGCTGAGCATCGGGCTTGGTTTCGGACTCCAGAACATATTCAACAATTTTGTCAGCGGATTGATTCTGCTGTTTGAACGTCCCATCCAGGTGGGGGATGTGGTGGAGGTAGGCAGTATATGGGGGGAAGTCAAAAAAATCAATGTCAGGGCCACCCTGGTCCAGACTTATAACAATGCGTCTTTGATTATCCCAAATTCCGAATTCATCAGTTCCCTGGTCACCAACTGGAGCCACAAGGATCCCTATATCCGGCGGGATGTGAATCTGGGGGTGGCATATGGATCTGATACAGCTCTGGTGGAAAAGCTTTTGTTACAGGCAGCGGACACGGTGAAAGAGGTGTCTCATTTTCCGCGAAAACCCCAGGTGCAGTTCATTGATTTTGGTGAAAGTTCCCTTGATTTCCGGCTGCGGTTCTGGACCACCGTCGATGACTTTCTCACCGCTGAAAGCCTGTTGCGGTTTGAAATTGACCGGCTGTTCCGGGAAAACTGTGTTGTGATCCCATTTCCCCAGCGTGATGTGCACATGAAGGGCTTGCCGGAACAGGAAAAAACAGGAGACAAGCATGACAAGTAAGCCTCACAAGCCCAATGTCAGGACCGGCATTTTACTGATTCCTTTTGTGTGCCTGGCTGCAGCCATTGGTCTGTTGTATGCAAAGCCCCATATTACTGGCAGACTTTCGCATGCGCTCACTGTGCCGGTGCTGAAAGGAGACGGGCCCGAACAGGGCATCACGGTCCATTACCACGAGCGGCCTCCCTATTATGTGACAGGTCCTTTAGGGGTGTACGGCCTGTGTGTCGATCCGGTAAAAAAAGCATTTCTTTCAGCAGATATCCCTTTGAAATGGGTGAAAACACCGGCAGCCAGACAATTGGATGTGTTAAAATATGACGGTAAAAACAATGCGGTTATCGGCTGGTTCAAAAATCCCTCCCGGGAAAAATTTGCTGTTTTTTCCCCGTCCATTTACCGGGACAGGCCCACCATTGCCCTGTCCCGGGCAGACAACCCGGGTATGAAATCGGGCCTGCCTCTGGCAGAAACCGTGAAAAACACCGGTCTGGTTTTGCTGCGCAAACAAGGCTATTCCTATGGGAAATTCATTGATGATATGATAGCAGCATACAATCCAAAACAGGAGATTACCACGGCAGAAAATATCGGGATGCTGAAAATCATCCATGCCGGCCTGGCTGATTATTTTTTCATTTCTGAAGAAGAAGCCACGGCACTGATCCGGACATCTGGATTGCTGCCGGACCAATTCGCCTTTATCCGGTTTAGCGATGTACCCAGGGGCAATAAGCGCTATCTGCTGTTTGGCCGGAAAACCGATCAGGATATTATGGAAAAGATCAATACTGCCATAAGGCAGCACAGAGATTTTCAAAATGAAAGATAAATGCACAGGGAATCTGTTTTGACCCACAAACTTGCCACAGCATTGACCGCTGTTTTTCTTCTGGCCCTGTTTTGTGCCGGTGTGCTTTTACATGACCTTCACATCCGCAAAAAAGCCCACGCAAGATTTACATCCCATGCCGTTATCGTGGCCAATGCCCTTTGGAACCACAACCGGATGGGGGCTTTCGAGTATTTGTCCCTTGCCTGCAGATCCCACAATTATGCATCCATTGTGATGAGAGATACCAGAGGGAAATTATTTCAACAGGCATCGGGACAAGCCCCGGGAAAACTGCAGCAGTTTTTTATCGGCCTTGGGTTAATACCCCGGGTAACCCTTGCCAGTCCTGTCCGGTATAATGACAAGGTGATCGGATCCCTCCAGGCAACGTGGTACTGTGACACCATCTATTTTGATATGATTGTCCTGGTTGTGCTGGTGCTGGTGTTTGTGATTTTTCAATTGTACAGGGGACTGGTGCATGAAAAAAAAGCACTGAAAGACCGCGTTGCCCACCGCACCCGAGAATTGTCCGATTTGAACACAAGCCTGCAGCAGGAGATAATGAAACACAAAAATGCCCAGGAAGACCTTCAGAAAAGCGAAGAAAGATACCGTGCCTATTTTGAAGAAAATATTGCCGGCGCATACATTTCCAGCCCTGCAGGGCGGCTGATCGCATGCAATCGGGAATATCTGCGTATTTTTGGATTTTCAGACAGGCGCCAGGCACTTGACACGCCGCTGACCGACATCTACACAACCAAAGCAGACCGGGAAAAATTTTTAGAAATTTTGTTGAAAAACGGCCGGGTTTCCGGCCATGAAACCACGTTTAAGAGAACAGACGGCACCCTGATTCATTTGATCGAAAATGCCGCAGCAGTGTTTGATAAAGATGGGAACCTGCACCATATCCGGGGATTTTTACTGGATGTTACAGAAAAGCGCTCCCTGGAGTCCCAGCTGATCCAGACCCAGAAAATGGAATCCATCGGCAGGCTGGCCGGTGGTGTTGCCCATGATTTCAACAACATGCTCAACGTCATTCTTGGACATACCGATCTGGCTCTGGACAAGGTGGAGCCCTCTGCACCGCTGTATAAAAATCTGCAGCAGATCCGCAAGGCTGCCAGCCATTCCGCAGACATCACAAAACAGCTCCTGGGGTTTGCCAGAAAGCAGGCCATCTCTCCCAAAGCCCTTGATCTGAATGAAACAGTGGAAGGGATGCTTAAAATGCTGCGCCGCCTCATCGGTGAGGATATCGACCTGCTGTGGCAGCCTGCCAAACGCCTCTGGCCTGTGAAGATAGACCCGTCCCAGGTGGACCAGATCCTTGCCAACCTGTGTGTAAATGCCAGGGATGCCATTACAGGCATGGGCAAAATCACCATTGAAACCGGGATGAAGTCCTTTGACAGATCCTATTGTGCGGATCATCCAGATTTTGTTCCGGGTGACTTTGTTCTGCTGGCGGTCAGCGACAATGGCTGCGGCATGGACCAGGAAACACAGGCCAATCTTTTTGAACCGTTTTATACCACCAAAGGCATAGGAAAGGGAACAGGCCTGGGCCTGTCAACGGTGTACGGCATAGTAAAACAGAACAAGGGATTTATCAGTGTGTATACCGAGCAGGGAACAGGCACCTCCTTTCATGTTTATCTGCCCCGCTATGGGGATGCAATTCGGCAGATGCCAGAGGTATCTGTTGCACACATGCCCTCGGGTAATGGGGAGACAATCCTGATTGTGGAGGATGAAGATGCTATTCTGGAATTGCTTCAGACAATGCTGCTGCAGCTGGGTTATTCAGTTATTGCAGAATCTTCACCCAGCAGTGCCCTGGCGCTGGCCAGGGCCTACGACGGCCGGATTCACCTGCTGATCACCGATGTGGTCATGCCGGAAATGAACGGCCGGGAGCTGGCCAGGCAGATCACAGCCCTTTATCCGCAGATAAGACTGTTATTTATGTCCGGCTATACTGCCAATGTGATCGCCCATCAGGGGGTGCTGGACCAGGGGGTGCAGTTTATTCAGAAACCCTTTTCCATGCAGGAAATCGCTGCCCGGGTTGACAGGGCATTAAAGCAGCAATAAGCCATCCCTGCCCTTTGCATCTAACAGTCAGGCCAAGGGTGACATGCAGGGTTAATTATGAGATCCCCCCATCGGATTGTGGATCATAAACACAATACCGGTTACGTCCCATGGCTTTTGATCGATACAGTGCCTTGTCTGCCATAGTCACCAGGATGTCTTCAGATGCGCCCTGTTCCGGTATATATGTGCCGATACCCAGACTCAGGCTGACATATCTGCTGACAGGTGATGTGTTGTGAGGAATGTGCAGATTATGTATGGCTGAACGGATTCTTTCCGCAATCACTTCAGCCCCCTGGATGCCGGTGTTGGGAAGAATGGCGGCAAATTCTTCTCCGCCGTACCGTGCCGCCAGGTCGCTTGAGCGGCAGACATTTTTTTCAATCGCAGCAGCAACCTTTTTTAGGCAGTCATCTCCTGCCTGATGGCCATATGTATCATTGAAATGCTTGAAAAAATCCAGATCACAGAGGATAAGTGACAATGGACTTTTATCGCGGATATGTCTGTGCCATTCATTTTCCAGGCACGCATCAAATTTGCGGCGGTTGGGTATTTGTGTCAACCCATCCATCACAGACAGGGCTGTTAATTTTTCATTGGCCTTTTTAAATTGTTTTTCCGCTTTTACAGTATCCCGGATATCAACAGCATACCCGTTAAATCCGTTTGTTCTGCCCGAGGCAGTATAACTGGTTTTGGCAAAACACAGTGCCCATATATAAGCAGGCGTGCCTTTGCGTTTCAGCCGGCACCGGAACCTTGCAACTTTTTCGGTTTCAAACAATGCTACCATAAATTCTTCAGCCCGGCGGGGGTCAAAAAATACCTGGGTTGCAAAATCGGTTATCTGACCGACTATCAAATCAGAAGATTCATATCCCAGCATCCATGCAAATTCCGAATTTGCCTCGGTGATGCCGCCATCCATGCTCACATGGAAAATGCCGATGGGTGCGCCCCGGTAAATCTCTTCAAGATGGGCTATCTGCTGTTGTAATCTATCCCGTTGCTGCACCTGTGCGGGAATTTCTCTTGCCAGAATGGCATGGCCGCAGGTTTCATTCTGCTGATTGACAATGGGGGAATAATACATTTCACAGGCAAGGGGTTTGTGGTTTTTGCCGGCACAGCAGGCAGAGGTCACAACCGCATGTCTGGCGCAGGTCAGATCTTCTGTATTGATGGGAATGCAGGCATCCAGACGGCAGCCGATCATATCATCTTCTGAATACCCGAAGAGTTCTGCTGCACCGGTGTTCCAGGAAGTGACCTGAAAATCAAGGTTTGTTTCCAGATAGCCAAGGCGGGCCTGGCCGATAAGGTTTCCCAGTGCAAGAATTCTATCAAACAGTTTAATATCCATAACCGGCAGAGATTGTGTAATTAATAATTGCGTGATCCTATGCAATTTTTTTAAATTAAACAAGAACGAAATCTGCTGTCACAATCTTTTATCTGCCGATTCAATATCGCATTCATCAGGATTTTCAAAACATTTTTCCACCTGGCTGCGCAGTACTGATCGGGTGTCGGCATATCTTACCACCAGCCAGTATCCGATACTCATGGCAAACACCAGCGCGGCGGTTGCAAAAATGTAATCCGGAGATACTATCGTAAAATCAAGGATGATTACTTTCCTTGCAATGGCCATCAGGGCTGTGGCCATGACAATCTTTACATGGATAACATCATCCCTGAGATAAATGGTGATATTGATGAATATCTCAATAGCGATCAGAACCGCCATAAATGCACCAAAGGTAGCGAGGATATCGCTGATGTTCATGAGCATGACAGGGGGGGTGCGCAGCTTTTCATAGATTTCCCAGGCCACATCCACCACCCCCCAGAGTATTACCAGGGTCATCAGGACTGCCAGGCAGCGGACACTGAAGCGTATGAGAATCCGCATCTTCTGGATTAATGGTTCATTCGGGTTGAACATATCATCCATAATCTGACATCCTTGTTCTGTGTTTAATTTTTTAAAAAAATTGCAGCTAAATAATATTTATAAGCATAAATGTCTTGGTATGCAATTGAAAATGCCGTGTTTTCAGCAGCTATTTTTGCGTATTTGCACAGGTTGAAAAAAACAGCAACTGCTGATATAGAACCGGTGCGTGCCTAAAATGTTTTAAAAAAGGGATTTATTTGGGTATTTTAATTCAGACCCTCGGCGGACTGGGGCTTTTCATTCTGGGCATGAAGATGATGACAGAAGGACTCCAGGCCACTGCCGGACAACGCATCAGGCAGATACTGGAAGCCCTGTCCTCCAACAGGTTCATGGGATGTGCCACCGGCGCAGGTGTTGCTGCAATTATTCAGTCTTCATCAGCAACCACCGTCATGCTGATCGGGTTTGTAAGTGCGGGGATAATGACCCTGCAACAGGCAGTTGGCGTTGTTATTGGCGCAAATATAGGAACAACCATCACCGGGCAGATGATTGCCTTTAAACTCACTGAGGCTGCACTTCCGGCAATTGCTGTCGGTGTCGGTCTGAAATATTTTTCAAAAAAAAGAAATTACAGATATATCGGTGACATAGTGCTTGGTTTCGGGCTGCTGTTTTATGGAATGGTGGTGATGAAAAACGGTCTTTCTCCCATAAGATCAGATCCGCAGTTTATTGCATTCTTTACACAATTTACCACCCAGACCCTGGGAGGGCTTCTGATCTGTGTTTTTATGGGGGCAGCCCTTACCATAGCGGTTCAGTCTTCTTCTGCCACCATTGGGCTGACTATGACGCTGGCATCATCAGGCCTTTTGGGCTATACCACAGCACTGGGGCTTGTGCTGGGGGAAAATATCGGCACAACAATAACGGCACAGCTGGCCACCATTGGTTCCAAAAACACGGAAGCCCATAGAACAGCAAATGCACATACCATTTTCAATGTTGTCGGCGTGGGAATAATTGTACTGATTTTTCCGTGGTTTGCCGGCATTGTTGAAGTTGTTACTGAAACGCTGGGTGCAGGACCTGTAACCCATACAGTGAATGGTGAATTTGTAAATGTGGCACGGTATATTGCAAATGGCCATACACTTTTTAACGTCATTAATGCAGTAGTATTTCTGGTTTTTCTTCCCAGGCTTATCCAATTGACCATATTGATATCCCCGAAACCCGCAAAATCAAAAGAACGGTATAAACTGCCCGCATTTGATGCCGGTTTTATAGATTCTCCCATTGGCGCTCTGGCCAAGGTGAAAGGTGAAATTATAACAACAGCCGGCTTTGCACATGCCAGCCTGAAAAAAGTTTCCTTCTGCCTGAAGACCAGAGATGATGATGTCCTGGGGGAAAGAGAGGCAGTAGAAGAATATCTGGATGACAGCCATAAAGAGATAATTCGATATTTGACCACAATATATCAGGGGGATGTCAATGAACCCGAGGCAAAAGAAATTTCTGAAATGATGCGGATCACCAATAATATAGAACGGCTGGGTGATTCCATGGAAAATGTATCAAAAATACTGGAAAGAATATATGACAGCAAAATAGAATTCAGTGAAAAAGCCAAAGATGACCTGGTTGCCATATCTGACAAGGTGGTGGAATTTCTAGGTGCTGTTGTGGATGAGATGAAGGAAAAAACAGAGGGTTTTTATCAGCGGGCATTGGCAAATGAGGATCTCATCGATCAGATGAGAGAGCAGATGCGGTACCACCACATCGAAAGACTGCGGGCTGGTGAATGTTCCGTGGATGCGGGCGTTCTGTTCATCGCCCTGGTATCCCATTATGAAAAAATGGGGGATTATTGTTTTAATATCGCCACCGGTGTGGACAGGATCATTTGACGGTCGGGGAAATTATCCCAGCCGCATCAGCGGGAAAAACGGATGGTCAGGCAGGTCACAATCCCCCAGACCCAGTTGTAAATAAGTACCAGAAGAGGGGTCCAGATGCCCAGATCCGTGCCGGCCAACCCTTTGCCGGCCACATGGGGGAAAATGTAAAAAAGCTGGACCGCTGTGGGGAAAAGACTCAATAGGCTGCCTTTAAGCAGGAAACGGGATTTTAAAAACGGTAGGATGAACAGCAGTCCCCAGATACCGCCCCACACAATTCTCGGATACAGCCAGGAAGATGTCAGAGTCGGTGCAATGGAGACGCCAAGCAAACGCGCAACGCCCTGTTCACCAAACTGCCATACCACAAGGCTGTTGGCCAGGGCCCCCAGGCACCCGGCTGAAAAGCAGATCAGCAGGTTTTTCATCCACACCCCTGAAAGATGTCTGCAACCCGGGCTTTTATAAAACGGGATTGTGGAAGCATCCCGCCGTTGGTCTTTAGCACTCTATGCAACTTTTAATGTTCTCCTTTTTTGTCTTTGCCATTAAACTTTGAACATTTCCCTGGTCAACCATGGAACCCTTCACAAGCTCCGGCCGTCAGGCCGGGGGAGTTGACTATCCTCTCATGCATTATATCAGGTATAATGCGCTGCAGCCGGTTTTACTCCCCTTGATTTTCCGGCAAGAATTCCTCGCGCACTGGCGAAAACACCTCAATAACAACGCTGTCCTCCAAAATCTCGGCTCTGTGTTCCACATCCCCGGGAATGGCCCAGCTGTCTCCTGGCCATGCTTCAAAAGCGCTGCCGTCGATATGCAGCCGCATCCTGCCGGAAATCAGGCATCCAGTCTGCTCATGGGGATGGGTGTGGGAGGGCAGTTCGCTGCCTTTTTTAAGATGGAACCGCGCCAGCAGGGTTTTTTCACCGTAAACCAGGGTCTTCATTTCAATCCCCGCAATGGGGTTGGTAAATCCGTCCGGGGTAAATTCTGCAAACATGATGATGCCTCATTCCAGAAAATGGTTGTGCATATTCTGTCTGTGTTTTTGTTCCTGTTTTGTTGTAAACTGTGGTATTGTATCTTATCTTATTTGTAAAAGAAAGCGGTATTGTGGATGAGGCATGGTGGGCGGGATTGTTTGGAGTAGCATGGTGTGGACAGTGGAAAATTCGGGGTATCTCAAGTGAAAATTTTTGTACTGCTTGACTCACCGTTTGATTTTTTTCTGGCAGGAAAACATCAAGGCCGCCCGCTGGGATATTCTCTGACACGCAGAGCATCTGTCAAGGATATTATTGAATCTTTGGGCATTCCCCATACAGAAGTTGGCAGTATCCGGTTTGACGGCCAAAAGATCGATTTCTCCTTTGTTCCGCCCGCAACAGGGATGCTGCAGGTCCATGCCGTCCAGGCGCCGTTCAATGTGCTGTCACCTTCCATGCTGCGGCCGGTACCCCTGGATTGTATCAGATTCATTGCAGATGTGAATGTGCTCAAATTGGGGCGGCTGCTGATCCTGCTGGGCTTTGATGTTGCCTGCTCTTCGTCATTTTCTGATGATGAAATTGCCGATATTGCCCAGGCCCAATCCCGTATTGTCTTGACCAGGGATACCTTGCTGCTGAAACGCAAAAAGATTGCATTTGCCCGGCGGATCAGGTCCAATCTGCCCTATGATCAGGTTCTGGAGGTGGTTGAATTTTTCGGGCTGCATCACCTGACCACTTTTTTTTCACGGTGTACCGCATGCAACAGGCAGCTTGTGCCTGTTGAAAAAAATGACATAACCCACCTTCTGGAACCCAGAACCAGACTGTATTTTTTTGATTTTTTACAATGTCCCCAGTGCCGGAAAATTTTCTGGAAAGGCTCCCATTATGATGCCATGAAAAACACATTTTCGCGCCTTGGCATTTTTCCAAAAAAGGAGTGATATGGAATCGCCCTATGATCTTGTACGTACATTACTTGCAGCACTGGCAATCGGTCTTTTGATTGGCACTGAACGGGGCTGGAGCGACCGGGAAGAAAATGAAGGAGAGCGTATTGCCGGTATCCGCACCTTCAGCCTCATCGGTCTGCTGGGCGGGGTTACCGCCCTGGTGTCACAGCAGATCACCCCCTGGTTTATCGTGGCAGGTTTTCTCGGGGTCTGTGCCCTGATCATTGCTGCCCACATCCTGGAGGTTCGGGCCAACAAGGATGTGGGCACAACCACCGCCTTCACCATGATGCTGACATTTGTTCTTGCAGCCTGGGCAGCCTTTGGCCATCCGATTCCGGCAATGGGGGTAACTGTTGTGGTCATCTCCCTGCTCGGGATCAAGCCAGTGCTGCATTCATGGCTCAGAAACATTACCCCCAAAGATTTTTTTTCCGGCCTCAAACTCCTGGTTATTTCTCTGGTGCTGCTTCCTTTGCTGCCCAACAGAGGATTTGGTCCCTGGGAAGCCCTGAATCCCTACTGGACCTGGTGGATGGTGGTGCTGATCTCAGGCATTTCTTTTTTGGGATATGTGGTCATCCAGATTGCCGGTGAAAAAAAAGGGGTGCTGGTAACCGCCATCGGCGGTGGGCTGGTGTCTTCCACCGCTGTCACTTTCAGCCTGGCCCGTTTTGCAAGGGACCAAAAGGACAATGCCCTTTTTTCAGCGGGAGTTCTGCTGGCCGCTGCCATCATGTTTATCCGGGTTTTCATTGAAGTTCTTGTTGTGTATCCCGGGCTGCTGAGAGCACTGTGGATTCCCCTGACCACCATGTTTGCCGGCCTGGTCTGCGCCCTGGTATTTGTCTGGCAGCGACGGGGTAAAAAAAACACAGACACCCACCAACCCATTGCATTGAAAAATCCGCTGCAGCTTGGCATGGCGCTGCAGTTCGGGCTGGTTCTGGCTGCTGTGCTGCTGCTGTCCGAAGCCATGAAGGAATGGTTCGGCAGCTACGGTATATATGTGCTGTCTGTGGTATCCGGCCTGATCGATGTGGATGCCATCGCCCTTTCTCTGTCCCGGTCTGCCAGACAGGATATGGCCGCTGAGGTGGCGGTTTTGGGAATTATACTTGCCTGTCTGACCAATACCCTTGTCAAGGGGGTCGTATTTGCGATCATTGCCGGGTACAAGGACCATTTCAAACTGCCCCTGCTGATGCTGGCCGCCATGGTACCTGGGTGTCTGGCGGCACTGGTCCTGCTGTAGGTTGATTTTTTTGCATTACAGCAGATTTTGCCGTATCATGGATTATTTCCACATACAAAAATCCAAATGGATTTCAGGCGCGTTCTGTCTTTCGTTTAATTTCAACGGCCCCAATACAAAAGATATGAATACCTGCATTTATTGATCAATTTTGCAAATTGTTCTCTTGACCAATGTGGAAAAAAGGGGTAAACAAAGAATTAAATCGGTTAAAATATCAGATACAGGGCGGTTAACTCAGCGGGAGAGTGCTACCTTCACACGGTAGAAGTCACAAGTTCAATCCTTGTACCGCCCACCAATTTTCTTTCCGCGCTATTCTTTATACCCCTAAAAATTTTGCCAAATGCTCCCAGCAAATTATTATTGACAATCATAAACAATAAGTGTTAAATGGGAATAATTATCACTTGATATCCGGAGGCGTTCTGTGGCTGACCATAATCAAAGAGCTGACACCATTGTACGGAAGTTGCGGGAAAATGGCCATAAAATAACGCCCCAGCGGTTGGCTATCATTAAAATTCTTGCCGTGAGTGAGGGCCATCCCAGTGTTGAGGATATTTATGAGCAGATCAGGGCGGATTTTCCCACAATGAGCCTTGCCACGGTTTACAGAAATATTGTATTACTGAAATCACTTGGTGAAGTTCTTGAGTTGGGGTTCCCGGATGGGAGTAACCGGTACGATGGAAACAAACCTGCCCCCCATCCGCACGTCATTTGTATCAGGTGTAAAAAAATTGTCGACCCTGTCCTGGACAGCCTGGATGAAATGAAAAAAGAGGTCGCTTTGGAAACTGATTTTAAAATTCTTAATCACCGGCTGGACTTTTTCGGTATTTGCAGCAGTTGTATGGCGGGAAAAGGATAAAATTTTTTCACTTTTCATTGATAATGATTCTTATATAATGTCGGGTTTTATTGCCCGATCCATTTTTATAATCTGAAACACAAGGAGGTTAGCATGTCCAATGAAGAAAGCAAATGCCCTGTTACAGGGAAAAAAGGCAGACAAATCGCTGGCAGCGGTACATCCAACCGGGACTGGTGGCCCAATCAGCTGAACCTTAAAATACTTCATCAGCATTCAAGCCTGAGCAATCCCATGGGAGAGGCGTTCAACTATGCAGAAGAATTCAAAACCCTTGACCTGGCTGCCATAAAGAAGGACCTTTATGCTTTGATGACCGACTCTCAGGACTGGTGGCCGGCAGATTACGGGCATTACGGTCCGCTGTTTATCCGGATGGCGTGGCACAGTGCCGGCACCTACCGTATGGGCGACGGCCGCGGGGGTGCGGGCTCCGGCTCACAGCGCCTGGCCCCCCTCAACAGCTGGCCTGACAACGTGAATCTGGACAAGGCCCGCCGCCTGCTCTGGCCCATTAAGCAGAAGTACGGCAAGAAAATTTCCTGGGCCGATCTGATGATCCTGGCCGGCAACTGCGCCATCGAATCCATGGGGCTGCCGACATTCGGTTTTGCCGGCGGCCGGGAAGATGTGTGGGAACCTGAAGAGGATATTTACTGGGGCGCTGAGGACGAGTGGCTGGGCGATAACCGGTACTCCGGTGACCGGGACCTTGAAAATCCCCTTGCCGCCGTGCAGATGGGCCTGATTTACGTGAACCCGGAGGGCCCCAACGGCAACCCTGATCCGGTTGCCTCCGGCCAGGATGTCAGAGAGACCTTTGCCCGCATGGCCATGAACGATGAAGAGACCGTCGCCCTGGTGGCCGGCGGGCACACCTTCGGCAAGTGCCATGGCGCAGGTGATGCTGCACTGGTGGGACCTGAACCGGAAGCCGCCCCCATTGAACAGCAGGGTCTGGGATGGAAGAGCAGCTTCGGCAGCGGCAAGGCCGGGGATACCATCGGCAGCGGCATCGAGGGGGCATGGAAACCCAATCCCACCAAATGGGATATGGGGTATCTCAAGGTGCTGTTCAAATATGAATGGGAGCTGGTAAAAAGCCCGGCCGGTGCAAATCAGTGGCTGGCAAAGGATGTGGATGAAGAGGACATGGTGGTGGATGCCCATGATCCATCCAAAAAACACCGCCCCATGATGACCACGGCAGACCTGTCCCTGCGGTTTGACCCGATTTACGAGCCGATTTCCCGGCATTACCTGGAAAATCCGGAAGAATTTGCAGATACCTTTGCCAGGGCATGGTTCAAGCTGACCCACCGTGACATGGGCCCGCGTTCCCGGTATCTGGGTCCGGAAGTTCCGGCAGAAGAGCTGATCTGGCAGGACCCGGTGCCTGAAGTTGATCATGAGCTGATCAATGCAAAAGATATTGCAGATCTCAAGGCCGGCATCCTTGCTTCAGGGCTGTCTGTTTCCCAGCTGGTATCCACGGCCTGGGCCTCAGCATCCACGTTCCGGGGTTCGGACAAGCGCGGCGGGGCCAACGGCGCACGCATCCGCCTGGCACCCCAGAAGGATTGGGAAGTCAATCAGCCTGAACAGCTTGCAACGGTGCTGCAGACCCTGGAAGAGATCCAGAAAGCGTTCAACAGCGCCCAGTCAGGCAAAAAAAGGGTGTCCCTGGCCGACCTGATTGTCCTGGGCGGATGTGCCGGCGTGGAACAGGCTGCCAAAAATGCCGGTCACGAAATCACCGTTCCCTTTTTACCTGGACGGACAGACGCCACCCGGGAACAGACCGATGCCGAGTCATTTTCCGTACTCGAACCGGCTGCGGACGGTTTCCGTAACTACCTCAAAGCCAGATACGCGGTATCGGCAGAAGAGATGCTGGTGGACAAAGCCCAGCTGCTGACGTTGACCGGGCCTGAAATGACGGCGCTCATCGGTGGGATGCGGGTGCTGAATGCCAACGTAAAACAATCTTCGCATGGTGTGTTCACCCGGAAACCGGAAACCCTCACCAATGACTTTTTTGTAAATCTGCTGGACATGGGAACCGAGTGGTCGCAGGTTTCAGGAGACGAAAACCAGTTTGAGGGCCGTGACCGTGCAACAGGCGAAACTAGGTGGACCGGCACCCGCGTGGATCTCATCTTCGGTGCAAACTCCCAGCTCCGTGCCCTGGCTGAAGTCTATGGATGTGCGGATGCCCAGGAAAAATTTGTGACCGATTTTGTCGCCGCATGGGACAAGGTAATGAATTTGGACCGCTTCGACCTTAGCTGATCAAAGCGCCGACAGCGTCAAAAACTTCTGACGCTGTCAACAGTAAATAACCGCGGCGTTTCCAGACAATCTGGAAACGCCGCCTCATTTTTAATTTTCCGTCCTGTCTGAATTATCAATAATAGCAGATGATTGACTTCAAGTGTTGACATATGAATTGTTTTACGTCATAATATTTGATTATGAAATGTTTGAATTGAAATAATTGATAACCGAAGGAAATGGCGATTCATAGTTTTGCCGGATTGGTTGTATTTCAGTATGCGTTTCACATCAGTATTTTTTCATGACCAATTTATATTGGTAAAATTATTTCCAGCCACCTTTTTCAACCAGCAAAAACAACAGGAGGTGTGCAAATGGCCTGTATAGCAGGAATTGTTTCCCAACATGGGAAAATCGATGACGATTGTGCCCAGATGATCGGTAAGATACTCAAGGATATGCGCCACAGGGGGCCCGACAATACGTGCGTCCGCTCCATACCCGACAGCCGCGGCGCGCTGGGTGCCAACGAAATGAACCTGTCTCCGGAAAGAACCATCTGCTCCAGTCTTGAAGATGCGCCCTATATTCTGTTTGACGGCAAGCTGTTCAATGAGCGGTCCGACAGCAGCCAGCGGGACATCGATCTGTTTATCGATCTGTATCAGAAATATGACCGGGAATGTTTCTCCCATATGGATGGCAGCTATGTGTGCGCCATCGTTGAAAAAGATGATGAAGTGATCCTGGCAAGGGACGGGGTCGGTGCCAGACCCCTGTTTTATGGGTGGAACGGAGAGGTGTTTCATTTCAGCAGTGAAATGAAAGGGTTGAAGGATCATGTCCAGTTCGATATACATGAACTCCCCGCGGGACACCTTTACAGCTCCTATGACGGCCTGAAAAAATATGAACCGTTCAGGCCGGATGTGCCGGACCCGGGGGATACGGTTGCCGAAGCTGCAGCCATTTTGCGGGAGCTGCTCATCGCGGCGGTCAAGCGGCGGATGGATGATGCCAATGCCGTTTCTCTGAGCGGTGGTCTGGACAGCTCCATTATTGCGGCCATTGCCAAAACATTCAATCCCGACATCAAACTGTTCACCGGTGCGGTCAAGCGGGCGCCCGGCCCGGACCTTGAAAATGCCAAGCTGATGGCTGATTTTTTAGGGTTGGAACATTTTGTTTATGAAATCACGGATGAAGATATTGACACCATCATTCCCAAGGCAGTCTGGTATCTGGAAAGTTTTGATGAAGACTGCATATCCGGTATTCTTTCCAACTATTATGTATCCAAAAAAGTCAAGGAATACAGCAATGCCGTCCTGGTGGGAGAAGGCGCGGACGAACTTTTCGGCGGGTACCGGATGGTGCTGAAAAATCCCAAGGTCAAAAGCCCGGAACAGCGGGACCGGCTGGCAAAAAAGCTGTTGGACATCGCGTACAATACCGCGTTGAGACGGATGGACCGAAGCTGGATGGCCAACAGTGTGCTGTACAAGACCCCGTTTCTGGACACCCGGGTGGTGGCGTTTGCCGAAAAAATTCCCATGAAATGGAAAATTTACGGGGAAAAACAGATAGAAAAATTTGTTTTGCGTGAGGCGTTCCGGGATATGCTCCCGGAACAGATCGCCAACCGGGAAAAGCTGCGGTTTGCCATGGGAACCGGCATGGATGATGTGATGGATGATATCATTGCCGCCAAAATCGATCCCGAGGAGATCAACCGGCGTCCCAAGGCTGCATATGGACTGCGTTTCGCTTCTTTCAAGGAGTTGTATTATTATGACGAGTTTCTGAGGCAGTTTCCGCCGGCGTATGAAAAACAAACCATCCGGTGGGATCCTTTTAAATAAGGCATCGATACAAAAGGGATCACATTGATCACAGGAGTGACAGAAATCACAGGAACCGTGGCCGGTGGCAATAAAAACGTGACATTCGGCCATTCAAAGGTCCTGAAGACAGGGCCGTGACCCGGAGGGTTTCATGAAGTTTACGGTCCTTGGGTCCGGAGGATGTGCGGTAATCCCCAAGCCATTGTGCCGGTGCCGCATCTGCACACAAGCGCGGGAAAAAGGGGGTCCCTTTGAACGGGGAGGCCCCGCTGCCTTTGTGCATGATGAAAATATCCTGATCGACACCCCAGCCGAGATATGCCGGCAGCTCAACCAGTCTAGGATCGATACGGTCTCCCATCTGATGCTCACCCACCTGGACCCGGACCATATGGAAGGATTCCGGGTGGTGGAGCAGATGACCATCGATTTCAGGACCTGGGAGGCGTATCCGGACAAAACCATCCGCCTGGTGATGCCGCAGCAGCTGCTGGATACTTTCCGGCATGTCAACACCGCCTACGGGTCATTGGTGTCATTTTATGAAAAATCCGGATTTCTGCGTTGTGAACCCTTTGACCGGAAGACCATGATCGGGGGTATTCAGGTGACCGCCCTGCCGGTGGACCGGGGGGACCAGGTGGTCTATATTTACGTGTTTGAAAAAAACGGGTGCAGGGCGGTGTATGCGCCCTGTGATATCAAACCCTTTCCCGAGCAGGACCCTGCGGTGCAGCACCCGGATGTACTGTTTATCCAGCCGGGTCTGTTTGAAACCGGATTGAGACACGGGTTTGTGTATCCGGATGATCATATATCCAGGAAAACCCTGTACACCTTTGAACAGACCGTTGCCCTGAGCCGGCGGATACAGGCAAAACAGGTGGTGTTCATTCACCTGGAGGAATACTGGCACCGCAGTTTTACAGATTACCGTGCCCTTGAGGCGGACTTTGACAATATGGTGTTCGCCTGGGACGGGATGACATTGACCATCAACAAAAGAGGGAAATAAATGGATTTAGTGAGCAATGAGTATCTGGACAAGATCCATCAGGATGCACTGCAGGTTCTGGAAGAAACCGGTGTGCGCTGCAGTTCCCCGGAAATCAGACAGATTCTGGAAAAAACAGGTATGGCAGCCTATGATGACACCACCGAACACCTGCATGTGCTGTCTCCTTTGGTGGAACAGGCCCTTGCCGACACCCCCAAACGGGATCAATACTGGATCAGAGAAAATGCCTTTGGTGTGGGCGGTACCGCCCCCTTTGTGTATAACGACACCACCCGGGAGCTGATTCAACCGACATTCGACCATATTGCACAGATTGCCCGCATTGTCAATCAGACCGATGTGATTGATTTTATGGCCAGAGGGGTGCTGGTTCCCAAACAGGAAGTAAAGGTCATGGAAACCATTATCGAAAACTGTGACAAACCCGTTTATGCTGCCGCAGTCACGGAAGCGGGCATTGAAAAGGCCCGGCAGATTCATGAAACCCGGGGGGGATTCACCATCCAGTTTTCCATCATAAACAGCCCCTTGAACATCATTGACAGCATGATTCCACCATTTTTGTCCTGTGTGAAAAAAGGCATTCCCATTTATGTTTCCACCATGCCCATGGCAGGGCTGTCCGGCCCCTATTCCATGTCCAGCCTGATCACCCTGACCCATGCCGAGGCCCTGTTCGGCATTACACTGGCCCAGGTGGTCAATCCAGGGATCATGGTGGTCCATGCCGGCCTTCCGTCCATTGCCAGTATCAAGGACAATTATGCGGTAAACCTCGGTCTGACCTCCTTTAATATTGCCAACCTGATCATGGAAAAGGTCAACAAACGTCTGGATCTGCCCTCCATCCAGACCGCCTGCACCACCAGCCAGGAGCATCCCAACGAGATTGCGGAAAAAGAAGCGGTCATTGGGTATGCACTCATGAAAAAATACGGATTTCACCAGATGCGGCACAGTTTCGGATTTTTAAAGGAGCTGGTGTCCTTTTCCATCGCCAAGCTGGAGCGGCATATCGAATTGTGCCGTCAGACCACGCCGGACCAGGCCCCGGACTTCCAGGTGGAGGCCTATGATTCGGAAGGGCTGGATGCAATCATGCGCAACGGCAGCCAGGCCAATTACATGAGAGACAACCACACCGTGAAAAATACCGGAAAATCGTTTCTGGAGTGATCCCGGGACAATCAATCCAACCGATGCTGTATGACAGGTGCCGCCTGTTTCAGAACAGTTTGGGACGTGATCAGTGCTACATTGAATAAAAAAAAATTTTTTTCCTTGACAAGGATGTTTCGGAGCATGTATATTTCAGATACAAAATATTCATACAGGCAATGTTTCAGCGCCAAGATTTTTTCAGTGTTCATTTCCAGTGTTCAAAAGGCGCCAACACACACGTGTTCACTTTAAGACATAGAAAAGCGTGTTAACTTTAGACAAGGAGGAACAAATGGAGAAATCCACACCAATCATGCAATCAACCAGTCATAAGAAATCTGATGAAAATCTGTTTCTGGCGCATTCCGCTATCGTTTCCTTTGCTCTTTTTGGATTTACGCTTAATCTGTTCAGTCAAATGTGGGAAAGTGTCAAACAACTGGGGTCCGTTCCCGGCAATCTGGTCAGCCGGCAGGCTGCATGGGTCAAGGATAAAATCTCAGATTCTGGTTTAAGTATCTGGCAGCAGCGGGAATCCAACAGCTAATCTTTTTTCCTGGCAGCAGGCCCCTGGCTTCAACCGGGACTGTTTTTTGCAGGTTTTTCAAAAAAATTAATTCAGATGCTTTCCCTGGAAGGGCCCTTTGAAAAGTGCGGCGCCTTCCGGGGAAATTTTCGTTACACTTCCTTCACAATATATTCAGTTGGGCTGCGGCTGAAGAATAAAAAAAATTCATTGCCGGTTGCCCTGCTACAGTCCTATCCGACAGCTGTGTGCCACAGGGATAGCCACAGGGGCATGGCAAGTATGCAGACCAGGTACTGGAGCAGCATCATGCTGGCAACAGCCTGGGTATCTCCTCCGTAATTCCGCACCATGAGGATCAGATTGGTGGCCGGCGGAGAGGATGTCTGCAGGATGATCAGGCTGCAGAACAGTGGCAGGGTCTGGTAAAGACCCAGACCGTACATCACGGCAAAGGCCATACCCGGCACCAGGACAAACTTGACCCCTGCCACCCGGAAAACATCCTGGAACGGCGGCATGTCTTTCAAGGCGATGCTTCCCAGGGTGGCCCCCAGGATGAAAACAGCCAGGGGCACCGTGGCCTGTCCCAGAAGGTCCATGGCAGACAGCAGATTTTGGGGCAGCATGGCCGAAGTTCCTGAAACCACCAGAAATATGGCCGCCAGGGTGGCAACCAGGGGCGGGGTGACAAAATCCTTCCATACGATGGCCGCATCCCGTCTGCCGCTCACCAGGACCTTGCCCACGCTCCACATGATGGGAGACTGCCCAAGGATCAGCAGAAAGCAGAAAAGGGCCAGCCGGTCAAACTGGTCCGGATAGACCAGCTGGCCGATGGGCAGAACAATATACACCGCATTCTGAAAGCTTGCCATGGAAACAAACGGCTGTTTTTTGGAATCTGTGCCGAACAAAAGTGCTGCCATACCAAGCCCTGAAAGGGCGATCAGAACGCCGGACAACGGCAGTATCCACCACAGGGCAAAGCCGGTGGGATCAAACTGGCTTACGGTTTTGACCACGATAAGACAAGGCAGAAAAATGTTGACGGTAACAGTGGAAAGCGCCTGAATATGGGCCTGGGAAACAATCTTTGCTCTCACCATCACCCCGGCGGCAGCCGAAATGATGAACACCTGGAAGACAGCGGAAAAAACCGTGGAAAATGTGGGCAAAAACATGTATCAGCTATGTCACTCCTTCTTGACGGTTATCCCACGTTGATCAGAAACACGGCCGTGGCGGCCATGGCCAGGAACAGATAATTGGCGGGCCGCAGTGGCTCTTTCCAGAACAGAAGGCTGAACAGGGTGGTGACAGCGATTACCCCGAGGCCCAGCGTGGGATAGGCCGTGGAGCCGGGCAGATACGACAGGGCCTGAATCCAGAAATAGGTGGCCAGGACATTGGTGGTCCCCAGTGTCGCGCCCCAGGTCAGGCAGGTCCGGCTGATGCGGTCCCCGTTCAAAAGCCTGGGCAGGGTCAGCACCAGGGCTGTACCAAAAATGGTGGCCATGAAAGCCTTGTGATCGGCTGCAGGTGCCAGTTCCGCCTGGATCTTGAAAACAAAATCAGTGACCCCGTATGCCGCGAACAGCAGCAGTCCCCAGGTTATGCCTTTCAAGGCGGTTTTTACGCCCCGGCCCAGCCGCAGCGGTTCGTTGCCGGCAAGGGGCAGGCACAAAAATGCCAGACCGATCCCGGCCGCCTGCAGATAACCGGCGGTCTCTTTGAAAAATATCAATGATCCCAGGGTGGGAACGGCGGCGGACAACCGCATAAGTGTTGTGGACAACGCCAGGCCCCCGGCCGTGATGGCCTGGTTGAACAGCCACAGACACAGCACATACATGACCCCGGTGAAGATCCCCAGGCCCCAGACGAGGGGCGGGTTGTCCAGCAGCGTTTTCCAGGCGCCCCAGGCCAGCAGCCCCCCGGTGCAGACCACATAATTGACGGCCAGAAACTGCCACAGGTTCACACCCCTGATATTTGCGGCCTTCATGCTCAGGGCCACCCCGCTGGAAAAAGCAACCGCCAGCAGCAAAAACAAACCTCCTTGCATCACGTTTCCTCCTACAGCATAACCAGCTCTGCCAGACATCCTGGTTCCATGGCGGGCATGTGTTTCAGTATGTTCCTCTGTTCAATTTGTGTATTATGGGAATGCTAACATGTTACGTGATGCACTACAACCGGTTCGTGCATTTCTGGAGAGACTGGATTGTGAAGATTTGCTGGCGCATATAAGCGAATCAATAACAGACAGGGGCGATCACCCATGCAGATTCCGTCTGAAATCCGACAATCAGTTGCTCAAATCCCCGAAATGCTCACGGGGATTTGAGCAGCCGCTCAGCTGCATTGGGAATGCCAGTCCGCCGCGGCACTGGCATCGGAATTCTGATACAGTAAGGGGTGGAACGGTTTCAATTAGACTGCTGCTTCGGTTTCAGACCAGTTGTGTTTTAGATCGCCATCCACCGTGCCTTTGACTTTTTCCCTTTCCTCGGCAAAATCGAATCCCGTCCAGATGCCGATGGAGTTGAGAATGGAATCCTGGGGGTGATACTGCCTGAAAATTTGAAAGTAATAGGCCGCTTCTTTACTGTTGATGACGGCTTTGGGATTCTTTGCTTTGATCTCTTCAAACTCTTCATCGCTCATCTGGTTGGCCAGCCTTTCTCCGAGATCTTCGCAGCCGGCACCCTGGGTGTATTGCACCTTGTACCGCCATAAAATCTCGTCCGGCAGGTATCCGGTATCCTGGAATGCTTCCCGGAGGATCCATTTTTCTATTTTGGCCCCATTGTGCTCCTGTATTTTCAGCTCCGGCGGTATCTGCATCCCCAGCTTGATCATTTCCACATCCAGGAACGGTACCCGCAGTTCAAGGCTGAACAGCATGCCCATGCGGTCGGCCCGCTGCAGGTTGATGTTGTGCAGATTTTGAATGCACCGCCGGGCCTCCAGATTGAGCTTGTCAACCGGAAAATGCTTCATGTAGTGATACCCGGTAAAGACCTCGTCCGCCCCTTCACCGGTCAGCACGACTGTGCAGTGTTCGGCCGCGGCCTTGCAGGTAAAATAACAGGGCACGGCACACCGGACAAGAGAGGGGTCATAGGTTTCCAGTTTGTTGATGACAACAGGCAAAGCCTCATAATAATCATCTTCGGTAAAAACATACTCATGATGGGTGGAGCCGATATGTTTGGAAGCGATCCGGGCCGCTTTAATATCATCGCTGAGGTTTCCGTCCTGGTCCTTCATACCCACCACATAGGTGTGAAGATGGGGGATTTCATCCGCGGCAATGGCCGCCACCAGGCTGCTGTCCAGCCCCCCGCTGCAAAAAGATCCCACCGGGATTTCCGGATCGGCCAGAAGCCTTTTTTTCACACATTTGATGAATGTCTCCCGTATTTCCTTGGCGGCGGTGTCTTTTTGGGTCATCATGTGGTCTCTTACCTGAGGCACCTTGTAGAACTGTACAAAGCCTTCTGCAGGTGTGTAATAGTATCCGGCGGGAAACTCATGGACCTCTTCGACACCGGCAATACTCATGGCCCCCAGTTCGGATGTAAAGTACAGTTTATCATCAATATATCCATAATACAGGGGCTTGATTCCCACAGGATCCCGGGCCAGCAGAAAACTGTCTTCGTCAAACAGGGCAAAAGCAAACATGCCGTCCAGTTTTTCAACGCAGGACGGGCCGTATTCCTGGTAAAGGTGAAGAATGGTCTCTGTGTCTGAAAGGGTTTTGAATGCATATTTGGAGGTCAACCCTGACCGCAGGGCCTTAAAATTGTATATTTCACCATTGGCAATGATGCCCTTTTGGCCGTCATCGGTCAGAATGGGCTGATGGCCGGTGGCGACATCCACAATGGACAAACGGGTATGTCCCAGCGTAAAACTGTTGCCACTATGAATACCCCTGTCGTTAGGTCCCCGGTGTGTCAGCGCATCCAGCATCCGGGTAATGGTTTTTTCATCCTTGACACCAAAACATCCTGCTATACCGCACATAACCGAATCCTTTTTTGTATGGTTAATTCCAACAGGTAAAAAATATTTTTATATAAACATTTCTTACCAATATATTTTCTAAATGAAATATTAGATATCAAACATACTGAACAGTATTTAAAATGTCAAGGCTTTTTTCAGGCACGCCCGTCCGGCAGATCCGGCGAAGAATTTTCAAAATTTTAAAAGTATACAACCTTTAGTTTGTCTTAGGCGTGAGCACCATCACCTGTGATATATCCTTGCCCGACAAGAACCGGAGGGGCACCTGGCCTCCGTTTGCCTTTGACATTTATTGCCAGGGCATTCTCCAGGGTGCGGCCCATCAGAAACAGATACCTGGGAATGGTGCCGATACTTGGCTCAAGCTACAGCTCCAATATGATCTATGGAAAGCAAAACAGTCAACTGAATATTGGCAATTTGAAGCGTATTAAAGCGGCATAAGTCTTCAGGAGAATCTGCTTTACAAAAAGATTATTCCTCAAGCAGATTTTCTCCCTCTTCGGGGGTTCTGGAAGCCCTGGCCTGTCCCCGCAGCTGCACATCCCCGCTGGCCAGATGGCCTTCCGCGGAAGTGCTGAGCTCTTCTGAGTCCTGCGGACCGATAAATTCTTTTTGCTGCAGCCGGTCCGGAGGCTGCGGCTGTTCCTCCATGCGCACTGAGATGCCATGGGGAAACAGTACCTCCCTGGCCTCGTCGGGCATGGATATATTTTCCTTTTCAAAAGAACTCTTGACCAGGCGCAGGAGGGAGGAGGTCAGCTTGAATCCGTTGTGCACAGAGAGATTATACCAGAAATAGACTTTCAGTTTTACCGTGGCCGAGCCAAGGCTGTTAACCAGAACCAGTGCTTCAGGCGTATCAAGCACTGCAGGATGTTCACTGAGGATGGTAAAAACAATTTTCTGGGCAAAGGAAATTTCGTTGTCGAATCCAATTCCCACCTCGAACGTTCCCCGGCAGTTCGGGTTTGCCGTATAGTTGCGGATAATGGATTTATAGACGATGG
>JAABSB010000025.1 GCA_011390615.1 Desulfotignum sp.
CATGATCTGCCATATGCTGCACCATGGCCGCTTCCTTGGGATGGGCCGGGGGATACCCGGCCTGGCACACATCCACACCCAGTTTTTCCTGAAATTCAAGGATCTGCATACGCTGGTCCAGGGAAAACACCAGGCCCTGGTATTGCATGCCTTCTCTGATGGTCTGGTCAATGATCCGAATCAGCCGGTTTCCCCGGGAATCAGGCATGGGGGCAAGCCTCCTTTTTTTTGAGGGTCAGAAGTTAATTTCTGACCCCGAGATGGGGGTTGAAATACCCGTGGACAAGGGGTGGAAATTCCTTTTTCAAAGCCTGTATCAACTGTGCCATGCCCATGGCAGGCCCCCCTGGTGCAATCGCTTCCATGGCGGCAAAATATGCCCGGGGGTCATAATTGAGGTTGCGCCACTGGATCATGTTGATGTCATGGTCCCGGATAAAGGCAAACAAAGCATCCACCTCCCGTTGCGCATCCGTAACCCCGGGGCAGTTGAGGTAGTTGACAGCCACAAACCGTCCCTGTTCCCGGGCAGTATCTATGCTTCTGCATACATCATTCCAGCTGTAGGACCGGGGTCTGAAATAGGCGGTATAGATATCTTTGCGTACCGAATTCATGGACACCCGCATGCTGTCCAAACCTGCCCTGCACAGATTTTTTACATGGTTGGGCATACTGGCATTGGTGTTCAGGTTGATAGTGCCCATGTCCGTTGCCGTCCGGATCATTTCAATGGCTGGCTGGATAACCTGAAATGCGGTCAGTGGCTCGCCTTCACAGCCCTGCCCAAAGCTGACCACCGCTTTTGGTACATGGCTGATATGTTCCAGGCTGACCTGGAAAATTTCTTCGGCTGTGGGGGTAAAAGCGATCCGGTCCTGGCAGGCTGATAACCGGGTGTCGGACTGCAGGGAAATGCACCCCAGGCACCGGGCATTGCAGACCCTGGAGGTGGGCAGCGGGGCTTCATACCGCTGGAGAAAAAAATTTTTTCCAGCCGGACACCCATATTCCAGGGCACAGGTTTCCAGATGGCGCATCAGACGGTTATCCGGATATTTTCTGTTCATCCGGCCCACGCCCTGTATCACTTTGGCCCGGGGCATCAGCCGCAGATCCTGCCTGGGTTCGGCATCCACCTGGAGTGCGGCAGACCGGAATCCGTTTCTGCCGAATCCCACCGCCCCGTAAGAAAAAAGGGGCAGGGGGTCGGCTGTTTTCTCACAGGTATAGGCGCAGAAATGCCGGTTTACATATCCCGGGGAGTTGAAAACCGCCACCGGATAAATTTTTTCATCCGGCGCAAAAGGGTTTCTGGAAAGGGTTTCAAACTGGTCTGAAACCACATTAAAGACAACCGGGGACCGGCCCGGCAGCATCATCAGTTCACTGCCATGCGGCATGTCAATGGTATCGGTTCTGGTCAGCACCACAGGGCGGTCACCGGAATACCCGGCTGCGCCGTATCCGTCCAGTTCAAATATTTCCCCGTTTTCAGCGGCCGCAACCGCAGTAAGTATCTGTTTGTTAATATAGGCGATGGCAGCCCCCGCAGGTTTTTTGTTTATGGTCGGTGTATTGTCTGTGTAAAATCCAGACAAACTCTAAGTATATTCAAGGGTGTGTGTCAAGTGTTTCCTGGCTGAACCCGATACGCAACAGGCATGCCAGGTTTTTGATCATTCGGTGCAGTAGGCTTTCACAGGACACCACCAGGGGCTTCCCATGGAAACGAACGCTATTATGGCAAATATTCAGATTTGTTATAATGCCTTGCCTAAGCAAAGCACACACGGTATAAAAACATTTTCTTTGATTCTGGTGGAGATGTTCAGGAAGGATTTATAGGAAGGATTTATCTGGCTGATGGTACATTTTCTGTTCATGGGGCTGGTACTGGGTCTGTCAGCCGGGCTGGCACCCGGACCGCTGCTGACCCTTGTGGTGTCTGAGACCTTGCGGCAGAATGCGGGTGCGGGCATACGGGTGGCCCTTGCCCCCCTGGTCAGTGACCTGCCCATTATCCTGGTGTCGGTGGGGATTTTGTCCACCATGTCGGATTTTTCGGCGGTGCTGGGCGCAATTTCCCTTGTGGGGGGCGGGGTGGTGTTCCGCATGGGGTTCAAGGGCCTGCAGACCAGGGCGCTTGTTATCAATGCGGATGTTTCAACAAGCAACGCCCTGGCAAAGGGCGTTCTGGTGAATGTATTGAGCCCCCACCCCTATCTGTTCTGGATATCAGTGGGGGCCCCGGTGGTCCACCGGGCCATGGCTGTGCATGTGGCTGCAGCTGCGGCGTTTATTGCCAGCTTTTACCTGCTGCTGGTGGGATCCAAAGTGGGCCTGGCCCTTTTGGTGGGCCGGTCCAGGGCAGTTATTAAAGGCCGGGCCTATGTGTATACCATGCGCGGACTGGGCCTGGCCCTGTGTGTTCTGGCCCTGGTCCTGGTAAAAGACGGGCTGATCCTGCTGGGCGTTATATGGCATTGTGAAGGTCCATGAAAATTTTGTCTTCTACAGGTCAAAATCCCGGGAAGTGACCGTATGTTCCATGCGCTGTATCCGCTGGTCAATGTTTTCAAATTTGCGTTTGATGCGCTGGAGGGCGGATTCCCTGGATGTGGTATAGGACTGGTAGAACTCCTGGTCCCTTTCATCCTGGAACGGCACCACAGGGGCAGGTTTTAAAATCAGTCCGGCCGCAATATACAGCACCCCCACCGGCCAGAACCCGGTGAACAAAAATAGCAGCAGGGTGATCATCCTTACCCAGAACACGCTTAAATTAAAATGTTCAGCCAGACCCCGGCACACCCCCATGAGGATGCCCCTTCTGGACCTGTAAATGCGGTGGTCTCCGGCAATGTCATCCAGACGGTCCCTGAACCTGGTGTACTGGTTTCTGCACCGGGCATACCCGGAGTTCTGTCTGCGTTTGTAATGGTGTCTCATATTTTTATCAATCCTTTTTCCGGCGTTCTATCAATATGGTTTCCAGAGCTTCCACCCGCGCTTCCATTTTTGACAACCCATGGTAAAGATCCTGGATCATCTGGGTTTCCTCGTCGTGGGCTCTGCGGTCCTTTTTGCTGATGCCGCCGGTTTTGGCGGCCCGGATGATACCAATGACAATGAGTCCCACGGTGGCCAGAAACAGGATGAATCCCCCCATGGCGATTCCGATGATTGTCGCACCATGCATCATAAACTGCCTCCCTGTGCTGTGGATAATTTACAGCGTATTAGTATCATCTTTTTGCGCTGTTTGGGAGGATTTTAAATCATGCAGCTGGCGTTCTATGTCATCATCTGCGCTGAGTTCTTCAAATGCCTCTTCCAGGCTGGTTTTTTTGCCATAATTTACCAGGTCGGCTTCCGCCTCCATCCGTTCGATATGGGATTCCATCTCCTCAAACTTCTGCATGACTTCTGCAGAATCCACGCGCCGGATTTCCTGGTGGGCCTTTTTTTTGCGCTGGGCCCGGATATGCCGCTGGACCAGCATGCGCTGTTTTTCCCTGGCGGATTTGAGCTTGTTTTCCAGCTCCTGGATATCATCTTTGTATTGTTCCACAATGGCACCCAGCTCATCCATCTCCTGCTCCACTGCCTCGCACCTTTGGGCAAAGCGTCTTTTTTCCAGCAGGGCCTGCCGGGCCAGATCATCTCTGCCCCTGGACACGGCCAGGCCGGCTTTGTTGTCCCAGAACGCTTCTTTGTCCCGGGTCTCTTCCAGGAGGCGGACCACTTTTTTCTGGTTGGCAATGGTGCCGGCGCAGGAGGATTTAAGCTCCACCAGGGTGTCTTCCATTTCCCGGATCATCAGTTTTATGAGTTTTTCCGGGTCTTCTGCCCGGTCCAGCATGGCGTTCATATTGGCAGAGACAATGTCTCTGAACCGTGTAAAAATACCCATGAATCTTCTCCTTATTTGGTGTTGGGGTCAGAAGTTAACTTTTTTACCTTTTTTTATTATGCAGGCCACTTACTAAAAAAACCGTTTATTTCTCCGGTGTTTTAAAGGTGTTTTTAAAAAAAAATAAAAAGTTAACTTCTGACCCCTGCAAAAGCACAAAATGTGCCATTGCAGGATAAAAATGGAATGTTTTTTTGTTTCAAGGGGTTGCAGGCATTGGTCAGGATTGACACAAGGCCGGGTTTGTGGTAATTTAATCCAGTAAGTGAATAAAATAACCATTTTATTGTATATTTAACCATATTTTTTTAATGGGGGCAGCAACCGCATGGGGTATTCAGATTCTGATGCCGCCATGGAGCATCACCATGTATCCATGGATGGGGCTGTGGGGCAGTCCGAGGCATTTATCAGTTTCCAGGAGCAGATTTCCCGTGTGGCGCCCATCGAGCGGTCTGTGATGGTTATAGGAGAACGGGGAACCGGCAAGGAGCTGGCTGCTGCCCGGATCCACTTTTTATCCAAGCGGTGGCAGAAACCGCTGGTGACCCTTAATTGTTCCGCATTGACCCCCACCCTTATCGGGTCTGAGCTGTTCGGGTATGAAAAAGGGGCCTTTACCGGGGCCGGGACCCGCCACATCGGCCGGTTTGAACAGGCCGCAGATGGCACATTGTTTCTGGATGAGATCGGCACCATTCCCATGGAGGTCCAGGAAAAAATACTGCGCGCCGTGGAATACGGCACATTTGAACGGGTGGGATCTTCCCGGCCTGTCCGGGTGGATGTGCGCATTGTTGCCGCCACCAATGCAGACCTGACAGCCATGGCCCGGCAAGGGACCTTTAAGCAGGATCTGCTGGACCGCCTGTCTTTTGAGGTGATTTATGTGCCGCCCCTGCGGTACCGCAGGGAGGATATCCTGCTGCTGGCCAACCATTTTGCCTCCCGCATGGCCTTTGAACTTGGGTGGGAAACAGTGCCGGAACTGACCGCACGTGCCAGAAAAACCCTGACAGCCTATCCCTGGCCCGGCAACGTCCGGGAATTGAAAAATGTGATAGAACGGGCAGTTTACAAGAGTACCACCCCCCGCATACAGGAAATTGTTTTTGACCCGTTTGATAATCCCTATGCCGGCACCAGAAAAACCTTGGTGAAAAATCAAGACCATACCGGGGCGCAGCAGAAAGCGGTATCCCCTGAATCCCAACCAGATCGGCAAATGCCTGAAACACCGGAAAAGTGTGTATCTTTGAAAACAAACACACAGGAAAGATGGGTCACTGATCTGCTGAAAATGCCCTTAAAGGAGGCAGTCCAGGCCCTGGAATCTTGGCGGATGAAACAGGCGTTGGCCCGGACCCGGTTTCACCACAAAAAAGCGGCAGCCCTCCTGGGGTTGTCCTATGACCAGTTCCGGGGCATCAAAAAACGCCTGGGCATCTGATCATAAAATTAGGTCTTCCTGCCTGGCTGCAACCAGCGGATAATTTAGCGTATGTCCCGGGTGCAGGGCATTGAAATCGGTTCTGGGATTATACTTTTTCAAAAGCCAGAACGGAATTTCCAGCTGCCTGAGACACAGGGACCAAATGGTATCTCCGGGTTTGATTTCATAGGTTTCCACCTCTGCGACCACAAACGAGGCAAAAAAATCTTCTTCTATTTCCCGGTGAAATTCAAACCGCTGTTCTTCAAACCTGTCCGGATCCAAGGCAGTCAACGGAATTTTTATGGTCTGGTTGATGGCGATGGGGTTGCCAAAGGCCAGGCGGTTCAGTGCCCGGATCCGGCTGGTGGGGATTTTGAGCCAGTCGGCATAGTGGCCTAAGGTCTCCGCTGCTTCTACCTGGATAATGCCTATCCGTGCATGGTTGCCATTGGTCACAATCTTTTGGATTTTCAGGTTGCTGGAATCAACCCGGGGATTGATTTTGTCGGGTCCTGGCGCCGGCAGGGCTGCCACATCACCGGATTTTTCTTTTGGTATTTCAGGTGTTGCTGCTGCCCCTGCCTGCGGTTCTTGTGTCGCTGCAACTGCCAGCAGGGAAACAGGGGAACTTACCCGGGCGGGTTTTGTCACTTTTTTGACAATGGTTCTGGTGCCGGTCTGCCGGGTGTCAGGGGCAGACGGTTTTTTTGTATCAGCCTGGCCTGCCAGGATGGTGGCGGGCATGTCAGCGGGTTGCGTTTTCACCGGTATGCGCAGATTCTGGCCAATGAATATCACGGCCTGGCGGTTAAGGCCGTTTTCCAGGATCAGGTCATTGAGAGATACATTGTGGGTCCGGGCAATGGCGCCGGCTGTATCCCCTTTGGCCACCACGTGGAACCGGCTGGGCTTCTGTTTTTTCTGGTAAAGGCTTATGGCTGTCTGCCTGGCATCATTGAGCGGTATATGGGCGGGCAGCCGGATCTCAAAATTCCCGGGGATATATTTCTGGTCTTTGAACACCGGGCTGCGCAGGGACGGATTCAGGGTGTGAAATTCCTGGATATCCAGATTCAGTGCCCGGGTGAAAACCTTGGCACTGAGAAAGCCTTTGGTTGTAAATCGGGTATAATTCACGGGTTTGGTAAAATGCAGCTCTCCAAAATATTGCTGATAGTTCCTGGCTACCTGTCTGGCCGCCAGAAATTCCGGGTAAAAGTTTCTGGAGGCAAACTTGAAGGAGCGGCTCTGGTAGCGTAAAAATATGTTTTCATATGTGCCCATGGCATTTTTGGCCCGTTTCATGCCGGCTAGGCCGTGGTTGTATGCGGTGATGGCCAGGGCCCAGTCCTTGAGTTCGGCATGGTTTCTTTTGAGCAGACGGGCGGCAGCATCGGTGGAGATATAGGGGTCCCTGCGCTGGTCCACCACATACCCGATTTCCATGAACTGTTTTCCGGTACCCCGGGTAAACTGCCAGATGCCGGCAGCACCGAACTTGGAATAGGCATTGAAATCAAAGGATGACTCCACACAGGGCAGGTACACCAAATCCACGGGCAGGCCGTGGGACAGAAAGATTCGCTTGAATTCGTCAATTACCGCCCCGGACCGGATCAACCCCGCCCGAAACTGCTCTTTGATGCCGGTCTGGCACCGGAGGCGGAAAGCTGCCTGCCTGAAATCTGCCGGGGCTGCATCAGGGCCCAGCAGGCCGGCCACATGTTTTTCC
This sequence comes from Desulfotignum sp., assembly GCA_011390615.1. Taxonomy (GTDB): domain Bacteria; phylum Desulfobacterota; class Desulfobacteria; order Desulfobacterales; family Desulfobacteraceae; genus Desulfotignum. Next base: position 7,084 of record JAABSB010000025.1, read on the forward strand.
AGATTTGTGGCAGGTGCCCTTCCCCCGGCCAGGGCCAGCAAAACGGTTTTGTATTGTTTAAACGCAGCCTTCTGCTGTTGTCTGTTTTCCCGGGCAGCCGCTGCCGTGCGGTTCGGATTCAGATCTATGACCCCATATATCCGGTCCAGATGGCGGGAGTCATGAATTACCCCCTGGGCCCGGCCGTATTTGGTAAAAATCTTTATCCAGAAGGCCACATTGGGGGTAATGGCACCACAGACAGGAAAATCTTGGGGTGCAATCCGGGCAGGCTGTGATGTGGTTCCCAGGGCAGGCAGTGCAGCAGCGAACAACATTATAAGGGAAAAAACAATTATTCCGGGGGTGTGTTTTGTTACCGGGTTAGGCATGCATCCTCCTGTAATTTCACCGCCTGCCATCGGCCGGGCAGACATTGCGTGTCTAAAAAGAGAACCTTTGGCAGGCATTTTCATCTTTCACTTTTATATCGGATAGCATACAACAAAAATTTAGAGAGTAAAGCCCGCATCCGTAAAACAGGATCAGGAAGACACAGATCAGGAGATATCTTAATGGAAAACAACCATGACCGGTACAAAAGAAATTATCCGGTTTCCTGGGACCAGCTGCACCGCGATGCCAGGGCCCTGGCATCGCGCCTGCACGACACCGGGATCCTTTGGGAAAAAATTGTGGCAGTGACCCGGGGCGGGCTGGTGCCGGCGGCCATTATTGCCAGAGAGTTGGCCATCCACCACATCGATACCGTTTGTGTTGCCAGTTATGACTGGCAGCGTCAGGGGGAGGCCATCATTCTCAAACAGGCGGCAGGCAAGGGCCGGGGGTGTCTGATCATAGACGACCTGGTGGATTCCGGTGCCACGGCCCGGGTGGTAAGAGACATGCTGCCAAAGGCATATTTTGCCACGGTCTATGCCAAGCCGGCAGGAAAGCCTCTGGTGGATGCCTATGTCACAGAGGTGGGACAGGATACCTGGATATTGTTTCCCTGGGATGCAGAACACCGGTTTGTTGCGCCCATTGCCGGCAGATAGCCAGGCTTTTTATGAAAAATTTTTTGGTCTACCCCCGGCTGATGATGTTTCTGTGGGCCATGAGGCGGATGGCGTTGATGCGGATAAACCCTTCGGCATCTTCCTGGTTGTACCCGCCTGCAATGTCCATGGAGGACAGATCCTGATCGTAGAGAGAGGATGCACTGGTTCTGGCAACAGGATAGGCAACCCCCTTGTACAGTTTGAGGGTGACCTCGCCGTCGATGACCTCCTGGCTCTTGTCCATGGCTGCCATGAGAAATTCCATTTCCGGACTGAACCAGAACCCGTTGTAAATCAGTTCGGCAAACTTGGCACCCAGCATATCCCGCAGCCGCATCACCTCCCGGTCCATGGCGATCCCTTCGATGTCCTTGTGTGCCTCGTGGAGGATGGTGCCCCCCGGAGTTTCATATACCCCCCGGGATTTGATGCCCACAAACCGGTTTTCCACCATGTCCAGGCGGCCGATGCCGTTTTCTCTTCCCAGCTGGTTCAGGTATTCAAACAATTCCAGGGCATCGGTTTTCCGGGTGTTGTCTTCCAGGTTGACCACCGCTACCGGTATACCGTCTTTGAATCGGATTTTGATGCGGGTGGGAACATCCGGGGCTTTTTCAGGGGACACGGTGTGGGAGTAGATGCTTTCTTCGCATTCATGGGCCGGGTCTTCCAGGATGCCGGCTTCATGGGAGATGTGCAGCAGGTTGTCATCTTCGCTGTAGGGCTTGGATGCGGTCTGTTTGGTGGGGATGCCGTGTTTGTCTGCATAGGCCAGAAGATCGCTTCTGCCTTTGAATGCCGACAGGAACGCCGTGTTTTTCCAGGGGGCGATGATTTTGATTTTCGGATTGAGGGCATAATAGGACAGCTCAAATCGCACCTGGTCGTTCCCCTTGCCGGTGGCACCGTGGGAGACATAGGCTGCATCCACGTTCCGGGCGATCTCGATCTGTTTTTTTGCGATCAACGGCCGTGCAATGGCGGTTCCCAGAAGGTACCGGCCTTCATACAGGGTATTGGCCTTGAATACCGGGAAAATATAATCGGTTACAAATTCCTTGCGCATATCTTCAATGAAAACGTCAGAAGCACCTATTTTCAAAGCTTTTTTTCTGGCTTCTGCAAAATCTTCTTTCTGACCGATATCAGCCATATATGCAAACACTTCATATCCCTGTTCCAGCAGCCATTTGAGGATGACCGAGGTATCCAGTCCGCCTGAGTAGGCCAGGACCACTTTTTGTTTTGCCATGTAAACTCCTTGGTATTATAGATTTACGGGCCTATTTAGACGGAATTCCATGAAATAGTCAAGTGCTTATGTCCGGATCTAGCTGCAACGTCTGTACCTGTCAGGTAAAAATGGTGAGCAGAGCCCCGGACACCGCCATGCAGATGGCCACAGCCTTGTTGGCCGTGATTTTTTCCTTGAGAAATACCGCAGCCAGAATAAAAATAAAAATGGTGGACATCTGGTTGAGGATGGCTGCCTGGGAGGCTGTGGTATATTTCATGCCGGCCACCCAGAGAAGCAACGCAATATAATTGCCGCAGATGGATGCGGGCAGGGCAATGAGCCAGGATCTGGACCATTTGAGTTCTGCAAGATAGCGCTTTTTTTGCGGGTGGCAGGCCACCATGATCATGAGGGTGACCACGCCGGCGCTCACCCGAACCAGGGTGGCCCAGAATACATCGGTGTATTCCAGAATCTCTTTGATGATGACAATCCCTAAAGAGAGAAAAATCATGGCCAGCACACCGGCAATGATGCCGGCCAGGTTGTCCGTGGGCGGCACAACCTCTTCCAGAGCCAGATCTTTTTTTTTCAATGATCCCACCAGAACGGCGGACAGCACCATGAGACCGCCGATGATACCCCCGATGCCCAGACTTTCATCCAGCAGAAGAAAAGAAAATAACAGCACACAGGGCAGGTACAGACATTCTACAATGGCCACAAGGCCTGCCCCCAGGCGATTCAGGGCCATGAAAAAGAACAGGTCTGCCAGGGTAATGCCCAAGAATCCCGACAACGAAAGAATCAGCCAGCTGTTCAGTGGCTGGTCCGGGAAAAAAGGAATCTGCAGTGCCAGCATGGTGATGGTTACCAGCACCATGGCCACCAGGCTTTTGTAGATGTTCAGGGAAATAGGGGAGAACACCTCCCCGCTTTTTTTAAACAAAATAACGGCAGCAGCCCAGAAAAATGCCGAGCCCAGGGCAAACACCGAACCCATCATAGCCTATTTTCCTGATCCTGAAAAAGCAAGGTGCCCTTGAGGTGTGGCAGACCTTTTTTTGCATCCCGAAGTTCAAACCTTACCTGTCCTTTGGCGCCAAGAACACTTTCATATCCCAGGGTCAGGGTTGCGGGCAGGTAAATCGGCAGTTTGAAGGCGGCATCCACGGAAAAGGGATGGGAAAAGGGCATGGTTTCTTCCAGGCAGGCCAGGGTCCGGGCCAGGCTCCACATGCCATGGGCAATGGCCTGTTTAAAGCCGATGAGCTTCGCTGTTGCGGCAGACAGGTGGTGGGGATTGTAATCCCCTGATACCCGTGCATATCTGCGGCCGGTATTTTCGGGCACCAGGATGGTTCTTTTTACCGGCAGAGGCTGATCTGAGATCGGCTTTTTTTTGGGAGGGACACGGCCGGGATCACGGGTGAGATAGGTGGAGATGCCCTGCCACACCAGGGCGTTTTCCCGGTGAATTTCCAGACAGAACCGGGTGACGATGCCCCTGGGGGTTCTGGTCATTTCCTGAAGGGTGCAGGACAGGTCCAGGAGATCATTGACCATCACCGGGTGTTTTGATACAAAAGACTGGCCGGTCTGGATCAGTCCCATGGGGTTGATGGGAAAAAAATTCGCGGTGATATACCTGCCCAGCATGCCGATGAAAAGGGTTTGAAGACAGCTGGGGGGAATGGTGTTGTCTTCCGTGGTTCGAAAAAATCCGCACACCTTGCAGTATCTGTCAACTTTGTCCGGATCAGGCACAAATCCGGGCAGAAGCAGTTTTCCTCTGCACACCAGGGTGCCTGCTGGCAGGGCCGGCTTTCGCACAAGGGACAGGGCCAGCAGTTTGCAGAAAACAGCGGGCATAAAAGGCAGGGTTTTCAGGTGAACACAATGGGTCGCGTTTGTCAGGGGAATCTGGGTGATATCGGTTTCCATGGGGGGCGTTACAGTCCATATCTTTAAAATGGGGTTTGTACAAAATTTGCTAATCCAGTTTAAAGAACCTGAGACTATCCTTGTTTGGGAATGAAGTCAATACAGGTAGAGTAATTTTGCTGAAATACAAACAGGTTGAAAACAAAGGTGCTGAAAAATTTTTTGTTATTGAAAAAATCGGATTTTGGTTGACCCGGCCGGCATTAGGGTATACTAGCAAGACCGATACAGACGGTTTTTAATCATATAATCAGGAGATTGGAATGCATATCACTTCCAGCGGCGGACTGAGTGTCTCCGCAGGCGCCCATATCATAGAAAAAGCAAAACGTGTAAACCTTAACCCCAGCCTGCTGTACGAGGCGGTGATTGACCTGTCATCGGAAGGGTTTATCACTGCCAACTGTATCAACCTGGCAGCCGGCATTCTTCTTGACGACCTGGGGCTTCCCGTTTATTTTTTTGAAACCATTACCAAGGAATCTTTGAAAAGTATTCTGGCATCCATTGCCAAAGGCATTCACCTCAAAGGCGACAAAGTGGCACTGCATTCCTGGGTGGCGGATATTGATTTTGATCTGAACCAGGACAGCAATGTCCAGCGGGTGCGCATTGCCACGGCTGAAACCCGTGATCGAATGGAGCGGATCCTGGATAAATTGTTGTCCGGGCATCGCAGAGAATATTATTACAACCCGGAAAAACAATATTTCACCTATGTGTTCCGGCCGGAAACTGTGGCGGATTTTCCGGATGATGATTTTGCCGATTCCCGGTTTTTGTTCAACAGGAACCAGGATTATACCGCCATTCCCCGGTTGACCCGGAACCGGTATGAAAAATTTCTGGCCCAGGTGGACCAGCATGTGACCCCGTTTGTGGAGGTGTTCAACCTGTCGGATATCGGTGAGATCCGGTTCATGTTCAATTCAGATTTTGAACGCCCCCAGCTGCCGGTCCTGAGAAAACTGTTTGCTGATCATGGTCTGACCATCACCCGGGCATACTGGGAACCCTATTTCACCGAAACCCGGGTGCCCACATCCATCTGTTCTCTGTATGTGGCAGGGGAGCTGTCCAGGAACCAGGAAGCCCTTTTGCTCGATGATCTGCAGGCATTTTTGAGTTTTCACATCAGCCGGATTACCCGGCTTTACGTGGAGGGAATCCTCAGTTTCAGGGAGATGCTGTTTGCCGGCAATGCCGTTGATTTCACCCACATATTTATTTTCAAGGAACAGGGAACCAGAACAGACAGGGAGATAATGGAAAGTCTGGATTCCGTGGACCACAAAGAAGCGTTTTCCGAACGGATCCATGAATCCAACAAGTTTACCTATGTATCAGAAATGATACTGGATACCGCCATGGAACATCCGGACCTGATCCGGTTTCTGTTTGCGCTGTTTGACCGGAAGTTCAACCCGGCCGGTCAGGAGGGCCTTACTGCAGAAGCGTTTGATACAAAAGCTGCGGAGTTTGAACAGATGCTGGCGGTGCGTTTTATGGACGACCCCATGGGGTATGATGTCTTCACTTTCATGACCAAGCTGATCTCCTCCTGTCTGAAAACAAATTTTTACAAGCCGGAAAAACGGTCCTTTTCTTTCCGCCTGGACAACAAGGTTTTGGATCCGCTGGTGTTCAAGCAGTTTGTATACGGCCTGTTTTTTGTCAACGGCCATTATGCCTGCGGCACCCATCTGCGGGCCGATGACATTGCCAGGGGCGGGCTGCGCATGATCCGGGTGACCCCGGCCAACCATGGCATGGAGCTGGACAATGCCGTGCTTCTCAATTATGCCCTGGGCCCCAAAGCCCAGCGCCTCAAGCACAAGGATATCTGTGAGAGCGGATCCAAAGGGGTGGTGGTGCCCTATCCGTTATATGCCGGCTACAGCATGGATGCCCTGTTTGATTATACAGAGGGGATAATGGATCTCATGCTCACCGATGCCCATGTAAAAGATTATTACGGCCGGCCGGAGATGGTGTTTTTCGGACCGGATGAAGGCACGGCCCCGCTCATGGATGCTGTGGCGTTCCGGGCAAAGCAGCGGGGATATGCGTATTGGCGGACCATTACCACGGGCAAAAGCTTTGGCATTCCCCATGACACCTACGGCATGCTGGAAAACAAGGACCTTTTTGGTCTCGTGTCCCATGGAAAATCCGGCACAGAACTGCTCATCAATGGGGAATCCTGTGGTACCTTCACAAACATGGCAGAGATTTATGACCGCATCGGCGGCCAGGTGGATACCAGCGGTATGACCACCACCTCGGTCATGGGCGCTTTCCGGACCCTGATCGCCCACAGAAATGAAAAGGAACAGGACCTGAACCTGATGATGACCGGCGGTCCGGACGGGGACCTGGGCAGCAATGAAATCCAGTGTTACAAAGGCAGGATATGTCTGGTGGTGGACGGCGGATCTGTTTTGTTTGATCCAGACGGGCTGGACAAAGAAATCCTTATGCAGATTGCTTTCATGCGCCACACCAGCCCCCGGGCAAATTCCCTGGCATTTCCAAAAGAAAAACTGGGGAAAAACGGATTCCAGGTGCCCTTGAAAGGCAAGAATATCACCCTTCCGGACGGCACCCTGGTGGCGGACGGGGCCATGTTCCACCGCAATTTCATCACTGATCCGGCCAACCGCAAATATATCCAACAGGCCGATATCCAGGCATTTATTCCCTGCGGCGGGTTCAAAGATACCATCAACCAGCGCAATGTAAAGGCATTCACCAGCCTGTTCAAGGAACTGCGCTTCATTGTGGAAGGGGCCAATGTGTTTTTTGATGATGCTGCCCGGCGGTATATCGCAAAAAACACCGGTATTTTACAGATCAAGGATTCTTCTGCCAACAAGGGCGGGGTATTTTCTTCGGCAGTGGCTGAAGTGCTCACCGCTTTTTTGTTTGAAGATGACTATGAAAAGCGGCTTTTAGAGGATGCCGCCACCCGGTGGGCATTGATTCGGGATATATTGCATCTGGTGCATACCTATGCCTGCACGGAATCTGCCATGCTCCTGGAGATCCATGAAAAAAATCCGGATATCCCCTTGTTTGTGCTGTCGGAACAGACCAGCGAGCAGATTTTCACCTTCCAGGCCCGGGTAGCCGATAGTCTGGATGCCATTGTTGGTGACCAGGACCTGCTTTGGCAGGTCCTGGTTGCCTATATCCCCGGGGTACTGGTGAAGATTCTGGGCAGGGATGCCATTTTGGGCATCATGAATGCAAAAAAACTGCGGCCATACCGCAATGCCATTGTGACCAAGAAACTGGCAGCCACGGCATTTTACCGGTACGGCAGCGACTGGGATGCATATGCGGCATCGGTTGAAGCGGATTTTGTCGGTGCCATGAAACAATTGTTCGACACCGGCAACTGAAATTGTGTTATAAAAGATGTGAACTGCATATGGCAACCACAGGAGACAGGAGAAAAAAATGACCACGATTATGGATGTTATCAATGGACGGGATCCCTTTGAAAAGGAATTTCACCAGGCGGTCACAGAGGTGATTGAATCGGTGAAGCCGGTTCTGGACCAGAATCCCGAATACCGCCATGCAGGTATCATGGAGCGGATGGTGGAACCGGAACGGACCATCCAGTTCCGGGTTCCCTGGATGGATGACCAGGGCAGGGTGCAGGTGAACCGGGGATTCCGCATTGAGATGAATTCGGCCATCGGGCCCTATAAAGGGGGATTGCGGTTTCATCCGTCGGTGAATCTGTCCATTCTCAAATTTCTGGCCTTTGAACAGGTGTTTAAAAATGCCCTGACAACCCTGCCCATGGGCGGCGGCAAAGGGGGATCTGATTTTGATCCCAAAGGAAAATCCGACAATGAGGTCATGCGGTTCTGCCAGTGTTTCATGGCGGAACTGTACCGCCACCTGGGACCGGATACAGATGTGCCCGCCGGAGACATAGGTGTGGGCAGCCGGGAGATCGGATACCTGTTCGGCATGTTTAAAAAGCTGAAAAATGAATTCACCGGCGTGCTCACAGGAAAAGGCCTCAGCTGGGGCGGCAGCCTTATCCGGCCGGAAGCCACAGGATATGGATCAGTGTTTTTTGCCGATGAGATGCTGGCCACCAAAGACCAGAGCATGAAAGACAAAATCTGCCTGGTTTCCGGTTCCGGGAATGTGGCCCAGTACACCACGGAAAAAATAACCGATCTGGGCGGCAAGGTAGTCACCCTGTCTGATTCTTCCGGATACATCTATGATGAAAAAGGCATTGACAAGGGAAAACTGCAATATGTGATGTACCTGAAAAATGTGAAGCGGGGCCGCATAAAAGAATATGCAGACAAATATCCGGAAGCGGTGTATACCCCTCTGGATCCAGGATCTGAACAAAATCCTTTGTGGGACCATAAGGCAGACTGCGCTTTTCCATCAGCCACCCAGAATGAAATCAACAAAAAAGATGCCCAAAACCTGGTGAAAAACGGGGTTCAGGTGGTGTGTGAAGGGGCCAATATGCCCACCACCCCGGACGGGGTTGATATCTTCCTGGACAGCCATGTCCTTTTCGCCCCGGGAAAGGCTGCCAACGCAGGGGGGGTGGCGGTTTCCGGTCTGGAGATGTCCCAGAATGCCATGCGCATCAAATGGTCCAGGCAGGAAGTGGAAGCCAGGCTCAAAGGCATCATGCAGCGCATTCATGCAGACTGCCTGACCGCTTCCGAAGAATACGGCACACCGGGCAATTATGTGAATGGTGCCAATATCGCCGGATTTGTTAAAGTGGCGGATGCCATGATGGACCAGGGGATCGTGTGATCAAAAATCGGTGATGTCCGGTGCAATGACAGCCATTTCATTGGGCCGGACAGGCCGCCAGGATATGGTATACAAAGGGGCACCGGACAGTTTCCGGTCAGGGGTCAGATGGGCCACCATCACCGGGTCATCCATTTTTACCCACATCACTTTTGCCATATCAATGCTGTACTCCCGGCTGATTTTTTCCGCAAAGTTGTGGATATAGTTTTCCAGGGATGTGTTCATGACCGCGTTGGTTTTTGCGGACCTGAATACCACGGCAAAGGGAAACAGGTATTGGACACTGCTGGTTTCATCCCCCAATTTGAGAATTCTTACCCGGTAAGAACCCGGCCACCAGGAAATGGGTTTTTTGCCCGAGTGGCTTTTTCCATCCCATTCATAGGTGAAGTCATGCAGAATCACGGCATCTCCTTTTTGTTTCAGGACAGGAACCTGCGGCAGGCATGGGCAAAATCTTCCGGATAGACACCGCTGATCCACCGCAGCTGGGCCTCGGAAAACGTTGCCGGGGCATAGGGAAGCCTGGGAATAAAAGAATAGATCAGATGCTGCCCTGTTTTTTCATCAAACCGGCCGGACAGTTCCATGCCTGTTACCATGTCAGCCCCCATTTTTTCCAGCACCTGCACCGCCTTCAACATGGCCAGATCCAAAGCGGTTCTTGTGGGGGTGTCAGCTGCCAGCACATGGGGAATGCTGTCTTTGGTCACAAGCTGCATTTCCCATTCACTGACTTGTGCCTTGGGTGCAAAAAGTATAATATGGTCATCCTCATGGATAATGAGTGAATACTCCCCCTGGCTTTTGCCGTCTGTTCGGCAATTGTTTCTTATGGCTGCAATATAGGCATCAAAAAACGGTTTGTCATGCGCAGTTTCATATTGTCTGATAAATTCTGACACCAGATCACCGCAGGCAAAGGCGGGCAGGGGGCCATGGGCAGGGTCATTCACCTGTCTGGGAACCAGGGCGTTCTGCTGGTGTATCATCTGGTGGGAGGCATGGAGCCTGTGGCCGGACTGGGCAAACCCGAACCCGAAGTTCCATCCCCACAAAGCCCCGTTGAAATCCAGTTCCCGGCCCCGGCCCCTGTCCAGGGCTGCCTGAATTGAAAGGCGCAGCTTTTCCAGTGCCTGTTCTGACATGCAGCTGCGTTTTTTGGGCACCCTGATACCCAGCTGTTTGGCCACACGGATATAGACCCGCTGGTAATACAGATGGCGCAGGCCCTGTATGTCTGCGGCGACCAGTTCCTGTGCCCGGTACCGGATGGCATCGCTGGCCATGTTGGAAGCAAAATGCCCCCAGGGAATATAGGAGTTGCGGCGCAGGTATTCAAACACGTGGGTGGCGCTGTCGGTGTATTCCCCGACGATTTCACTGTTTCCCTGAATACCGGGGCGAAGCACCATGGCCTCTTTGTATGCATCAGGCAGGCGGGGATTGTTCACCAGCACCTCAAACAGGTCATGGAGGTGTATATCAGGCACTGGGGGAGCGGCTTGTCCCTGACAGAAGCCCATGCCTGCGGGAGCGGCACCGTCTTTGTCAAAGATCAGGGTGCAGGCATGGCAGGCCAGGGCGCAGAGTTCTTCAGGGTCGGTGGATGCCTGGGCCAGGGCAATTTTCAAAGGATGGGGCAGGGCCTTGATCAACCGGATCTTGTCGTTGGCTGTGAGATCTTTTTTCCAGGTATCCAGACTGGCGGACAAAGAGCAGGGCCCTGGCCGGGAAATGCCGATTTTTTCAGGGCGCCCGGCTCTGGGGTCGGCCCAGGCTGAATTGATGAATGTGGTGCCCCGGAAAGGCAACGGATTGGCAATCTCGTATATGACGTCTGCTGAAGGTTCCCGCACATCTGCGCCGGGAAAGTTGGCATGGTTCCATACCGGCGTGCCTGAGGGCAGCTGTCCCAAGCAGGCGGTAAAATCATTTTCTCGCAGATTGTCCACATCAAAAAAAGGCGCATGGATGCCTACCCGGAAGCGTCCGCCTGGACTGACGCAGGTGCGCAAAAATGATATGGCTCCATGCCGGGCATTGGTATCATTGGCGGCCATTTTTATAAACTCCTTAGGTATTTTTTGTTATATCCCTGGTCATAAAAATGCATCTAATCCGCTGCCAAGGGAGCGGAACCGTTCCAGGTGGATGGGGTGATCCGAAAGAAAACAAAAATCGCTAAAATCAAATCCCGGTGCCACGGTGCAGCCCGCAAGGGTATGGGTGCCTGTGGTGGCTGCCGCCTGCCAGACCCCTGCCGGAACAATTGCGGTATAATCAGGGCAGCCTTTGCCAATACGGGTTTGTGTCAGATGTGATCCGTCAAACTGAATCAGGTGCAGGGGATCCCCCTGGTAGATATGCCAGATTTCGTCGTGGGCAACCCGGTGAAACCGGCTTACCTGTCCTTTTGGCAGCATAAAATAGATTTGGGTAACTGCGGCCCGGGTGGCAGATACCGCATCAGACCATACCATCTGCTTTGACCGGTAAATTTCCCGGAAAAAACCACCTTCCGGATGGGGGGCCAGGTTGAATTGTCTGATCAAATCTTTCATGGCCGGGTGATACCGTATATCCTGCAATCTGTCAAGATTGGGTGTTTTCTTTGCTACGCGTGAAAATTCAATTTATGTCTTGATGTCTTTGCAGTTTTATGCCAATATATACACATAGTCAGGGGTCGGATGAAAGATGCCGGAATTATGAACAGGAGAATAGTGAAGCGGTGGCTGAAAAAAACAAGACCAAACAGCTGACATTGCGGATTCCAGATCATCTTCACAAAGCGTTTAAACTGACAGCGGTAAAACAGGGACGATCCATGGGTGCTGTAACCATTGAACTGATTGAGAAATATGTGAAAAAAAGCATCTGACCTCCTGTGATGATAACCACAAAAAGGAGGAGTTATGGGTTTTTCAGATTTGTTTGTCCCAAAGTATTTACATTCTAATCCCAAAGTCAGGATTAAATTTATCAACAAATGCCAGGATTTTGATCTTCTGGAGCAGATGACCCAAAAAGATGAGGACAACACAGTGGTGCAGGCAGCCAGGGACCGTATGCAGGCCTTGCGTGCCAGCCAGTCCCGAACAGACTATCAGACCCAGTAGCAGATCAGTTCTTATTTCCAATGGCTGCCAGGGCATCCTGGGCAGCATCTGTGAGGTCCGGATGTGCCAGGCCGGGCAGAATTTTTTGAATCCAGGTCTTTGTTTCAGAAGTGCCGACTTCTCCCAGGGCGTATAAAATATCTCCCTGGATTGAAATATCCTGATCGTGAAATGCCTGGATGAGAATGGGGCACAATTGTGTTGCCAGATCCGGTGCTTTTTCTGCAAGGGTTTCCACCACCACCATGGCCCCCAGACGTACCGACCATGTGCTGTGCAGCAAAAGTGCCGCAAACCCCTCGAAAATCTGACCGGCCTGGATCATCTGTTGACAGATCCACTGGGCATCCCCCTTTTCCAGAATATTTTTCAGGGTTTCAGGGCCCAGCTGTGATGGGTCCGGCCGCACCATCATATCCAGTACTTCTCTTTGGGATGTCTGTCCTGTCCATCGGTACTCCTGGTCCAGGATCAGACAGGGTGCGGATAATACCTTGTATTTCCGGGCTGTTTCGGGAAAAAGAGTTCCGTCAATAATGTGCAGAAAAATTTTTTTTGAATGAACTGCCAATGGTATTAGGGTGCTGACCATGCCGGGACAGTGTGGACATTGCAGGGCTATGAAAAGTGTCAGGCGGCAGGGATGGTCCAGACGGTCCAGCATATTATCAATATCTTCTGACAAAGATGGCAAAGCAGCAGACAGGCAGGTCAGGGATTCCAGAAAAGGGGCCAGCTCTTTTTCCAGGGGAAGGGCACTGAAAAGGATGTTGTCGGCAATACAGAATGCCGGCAGGTCCGATTTTTTGTCTGATGGCCTGACCTGGATGCACGGGGCCAGCCGGGTAAGTTCTCCTGCAAAGGCATCAAAGTCTGCCTGTTCCGGGTGGCTGGTCCGGGATAAAAAAATTTCCATGGTGTGTATCTGGTTTTGGCCCCAGGCCTGAATCGTTTCTTTGTCTGCGGGTTTCATGGCTGAATCTGGTTGCCTCCCTGTTGTACGGCAGTTTCCAGGGCTTTGAGGGCCTGGTGGACCAGGTCCGGCCCTGATACGGGTGCCGGCTCGGCTGCTGCTGAAGCCGGATCTTGTGTGCCTGCCTTTTCTTTTGCATAACAGGCCATTCCTGTGCTGATGGTCAGCCCGAGCTGATGGGTGCCCACAGAGATTGAATTTTCACCAATGTTTTGTCTGATACGTTCGGCCAGGATCCGGGCCCTGGTTGTCTTGGTGTTGGGCAGAACAATGCCGAATTTTTCCGCCCCGAATCGGCACACCACATCCAGATCTCTTACCATGGCCTGGATTCTTGCGGCACAGGCGGTTAAAATGATATCTCCGGTCTTGTATCCGTACCGTTCGTTAAAGGAAGCAAACTGGTCAACCTGCATCAGCAGTATGGACAGAGGAAGGCCGTACCGCCTGGCCTTGGACATTTCCAAGGCCAGGGTCTGGTTGAACCAGTTGCGGTTCAACAGCCGTGTCAGCTGATCCCGCCGGGAAATCAGGTCAATCCGGTCCCGTGCACCCTGGACTTTATGGGTGAGTCTGGCCTGGGAAACCGTTTTTTGTATGGTATCCACCACATCCATGGCTGATGTCTGTTCTTTGACCAGAAACGTATAGGCCCCGGTGGCAATGGCAGCTGCCCCGGCATCAGTATGGCGGTTGTCAACAATGTAGATCACCGGGGCCCTGGTTCTCAGCCGTACCAGCTTTTCAAGCAGATGCAGGCCGGACCCGTTTGTCAGCAGGTGGTTGATAAAAATAATATCCGGCCTGTGAGAGGCCACATATTCCAGGGCCTGATCACCGGTATCCGCCTGGATAAGATCGGCCTGTATCCTGCCGGCCAGATAATGTTTAAAGATCATGAATTCATCTGTAAAATGGGTGGCAAAAAGGATTCTGCCTGGCCTGGCCTGGCCGTTTTTGTCCTGGAAACTGACCTGGCTGCCCAATCCCCGGTCCTGGGATCTGCGCAGCTGGCGGATTACCCGTGCGATATGGTCGCCGGCTGTCCGGATCTGGGTGACGCCCTGCCGCAGGCGCAGGGGCATGTCCGGTGCCTGCTGCAAAAAATAGGTGCTGGCCTGGATTTTGGATAAAAACGGCTGGACCTGATTGGTAAATGCAGCAGATAATGCCAGAATGTTTTTTTTCAGGGTAGTTTCAGATAAAGAGGACTGGTGCTGATCCATAAACCGGGCATACACTTTTTCCAGTTCCTGGATGCTCTGATCAACGGCAATTCGGTGGCGGAAAAGTGCCATAAAAAGCAGAAGCCTGGCCCTGATCAATACCGGTTCAATGGGTTTGGCAATATGGTCCAGCAGCAAAGGAGGTGCTTTGTCATACAGATCCGGCAGTCCCGGGGTATCTGTTACCAGCAGAACCGGGGGGAGTTTGGTATGGTCAAGGCGCAACAGGCTGTCTGCAAGGGCATGGGGATCAATTTCTGGTAAAGACAGGTCCATGACAATAAACGCCAGGGACCGGGAAAAAATGTGTTTCATGGCATCGCCATTTGTCTCTGCCTGGATAGTCACAAGTTCCGGGGTTTCTGCCAATGCTGTTTTTACAGCCGCAGCAGTGTCTGAGGGTGCTATGAGTAATGCTGTGTGGGAGGTTGCGGTCATGGCCTTTCCTTTTATTGAAGGTGAAAATCGGGATGGCTTCCTTTTCTTTACCAGAATCTGGCTTTTAAATTAAGTGAAAATCATGTACATAACATGCGAAAGACCCCAACTTTTTGATTCAGGCTGAATATTATGACCTTTTATGCAGATCTTCATATCCATTCCAGGTATTCCCGGGCAACGGCCCGGAACCTGGATTTTGAAAATATTTACCATGCAGCCCGGATCAAGGGCATCAGTGTCGTGGGTACAGGCGATTTCACCCATCCGGCCTGGGTCCAGGAGATGGAATCCAAGCTGGAACCGGCTGAGCCCGGCTTGTTTGTGTTGAAAAAACAGATCGCAGCAGCCATCGATGATGCCATACCCCCCTCCTGTAAAAACCAGGTGCGCTTTATGCTCCAGGCGGAAATCTCCAATATCTATAAAAAAGACGGCAAGGTCAGAAAAAATCATAATATCATCTATTTTCCGGATTTGACCAGTGTTAAAAAATTTAATGCCCGACTGGATGCCATCGGCAATATCACGTCCGACGGCCGCCCTATTCTCGGGCTGGATGCCAGGAATCTTCTGGAGATCATGCTGGAAACCTCTGACCAGGGGTTTTTGGTGCCTGCCCATATCTGGACCCCCTGGTTTTCCCTGTTTGGGTCCAAATCCGGATTTGACCGGATAGACCAGTGTTTTGAAGATCTGGCTTCCCACATTTTTGCGGTGGAAACCGGCCTGTCTTCTGATCCGCCCATGAACTGGCGGGTGGCTGACCTGGACCATGTCCGGCTCATGTCCAATTCAGATGCCCATTCACCGGGATATCTGGGCCGCAATGCCTGCGTGTTCAATACAGACCTGGATTATTTTGCCATGCGCAGATCCCTTGAAACCCTTGATCCTGCAGCCTACAAAGGAACCCTGGACATGTATCCGGACCAGGGGAAATACCATTATGACGGCCACAGAAAATGCCGTGTCAGTCTGGATCCGGATGAAACTGCCAGGCTGGACGGGATCTGCCCGGAATGCGGCAGGCCGCTGACCCTGGGTGTGCTGCACCGGGTAAGAGAACTGGCTGACCGGCCCCAGGGATTTGTGCCTTCTGACCGCCAGGGATATACCAGTATCATTCCGCTCACAGATATGCTGTCTGAGATTTTCGGGGTGGGCCCCAAAACAAAAAAGGTTGCCCGGTATTATGAAAAAGCGGTGCAGGCTTTGGGGCCGGAACTTGACATTCTTCTGGACCGCTCCTGTGATGACATCCAGGCAGCGGGCATACCGCTTCTGGCTGAGGCTGTATCCCGGATGCGAAATAAACATATCCATGTGGAACCCGGATTCGACGGGCAGTTCGGCAAAGTGCATGTGTTCAGTGCCGGGGAAAAACAACAGCGCAATGGAGAGCTGCAGCTGCAGATGACCCTGGGCGGAAAACCGCTTGAAGAGGTGGAAAAAAACTTGCCGCCTGCAGAAAAACAGCAGGAAATAAAAACCAGAAAAACCAAAAAGGTACCATCCCGAAACACGCTGCCTGCATCCGGTGCTGCCGGAACATCTGAAATTACGTCTGCCGGTACACAGAAAATGCTGGAGGCTTTGAATGAAAAACAGCGCCAGGCTGTGCATTCCACATCCCGTGCCATCCTCATCACAGCCGGGCCGGGCACCGGGAAGACCCGGACCCTTACAGCCAGAATCGCCCATCTGATATCAAAAGACACGGTTCCTCCCGGACAGATCCTTGCCCTGACCTTCACCAACAAGGCAGCCCGGTCACTTTTTCAGCGCATACAAGGGGCTTTGCCTGCCAAAGGACCCGGGGTGACCGCAGCCACATTTCATGGATTTTGTCTGGCCATGCTCAAGGAATATGACGGGTGCAGGGCCCGTCTTCTGGAAGAAGACCACAAAAAAGAACTGGTAAAAACAGCCCTGAAAACAACTATGGAAAAACAGGCCGGCTTTTCCCGCCAGGCCGCCCGGATGGATATGGATATCAGCCTGTGCAAACAGCAGCTGCTGGGCCCTGAAGATGACCTGTCCTGTGTGGCACAGGACCAGGCACTGCTCAAAAAGGTGTATGCCGCTTACCAGAAGCAGCTTTCCACCCTGGATTTCATGGATTTTGAGGACCTTATTCTCCGGTTTTACCACCTGCTCGCCCGGTCTTCGGCGCTGCTGCACCAGGTGCAGAACCGGTTCAGATATATTTTTGTGGATGAGTACCAGGACCTGAACAAGGGCCAGTATGAACTGGTAAAACTGCTGGCACAAAACAGCCATATCTTTGTCATCGGTGATCCGGACCAGTCCATTTACGGTTTCAGGGGATCGGACAACCGGTATTTCAAGCAGTTTGCCGCAGATTATCCCGGGTGTGAGCAGATTGTTCTGACACAAAACTACCGGTCTACACAGACCATCCTGGACGCGTCTTTTCAGATGATTTCCCGGTCCGGCAAAGACAAGGGGATCCAAAAAATTTTTTCAAAAGATACCAAAACCAGGAAACTGGTTATCAAGGAGACCGGTTCAGAAACAGCGGAAGCGGTGGCTGTGGGAAAAATGATTGAAGCCGGGGTGGGGGGGCTGTCCTTTTTGGCCATGGATACCCGGAAAAAAGAAGATTTTCTGGACGGCACTTATGGTTTTTCTGATTTTGCCGTACTGTTCCGCACCCGCAGGCAGAAAGAGATATTTGCAGATGTGTTTCAAAAACACGGGATCCCCTTTCAGGCGGCAGACAAAAAATCAGGGCTGGATCTGGACGGCATCCGCCCGTTATTAAGCTGTTTTCGGTTCATTACCGGCCGGTGGGATGAAAAAGATGTACAGGTGTTGCACACCCATTTTTCCAAAGACAGGCAAACAAAAAAAATTCCCAAAACCCCGGAACAGATGCTTGGGGCGGTGACAGAGCAGATCCGGGACAGATCCAGCTTTGCGTGCCTGGATAAATTTATCCGCTTTCTGGGAATCGGGCATTCCCTGGCGGTAGATCCGGCTGCAGCAGACATGAGGGCCCATCTTGAACACTTGGCACACGTGTTTGCCGATCCCGATGATTTCATGGACCACCTGGCCCTGGAACAGGATCCGGACCATCTGGCCGATGCAGTGGAAAAGGTGTCCCTCATGACCATGCATGCAGCCAAAGGATTGGAATTTCCCGTGGTGTTTGTCACCGGGTGTGAACAGGGACTCATCCCTTATGCACGGGATAAAAACACCTGTGAGAACCCGGCAGAGGAACGCCGCCTGTTCTATGTGGCCATGACCCGGGCCATGGATGTCCTGTGTCTGACCTATGCCAGAAAAAGACAGATTTTCGGGGTGATGGAAAACCGGCAGCAATCGGTTTTTCTGGATGATATTGAAAGGCGCCTTGCGTTGCATGAAAGACAAAAAAAGAGACAGCCGCCCAAACAGGCGCAGATCCAGCTGGAACTGTTTTAGGGGAGAATGATATTTTGCCTGTGAAGAAAAGCCTGGCCGGTGCCGGAATGCCGTGTTTTTCCAGCACAAACCGGTTTTGGGCCGTCCGTTGCATGTTCATGTGCAGGTACTGGCTGGCCTGCCTGTTTTTGACCGGGGTTTTCTGGCATATGCCCCAATGTGTCACCGCTGATATTTACAAATATACAGATACAGACGGGGTGGTGCATTTTACCAATACCCCCACCACACCCGGTTATGAGCTGTATATCCGGGAACAGTCGGAAAATCAGGGCAAATCCTGGGATTCAGACGTATATGATGACTTTATCCGCAATGCCCAGCGGCGTTACGGGGTGCCCTTTGCCCTGATAAAGGCGGTGATAGGGGTGGAGTCTGCATTCAATCCCAGGGCGGTATCTGCCAAAGGTGCAAGGGGACTGATGCAGATCATGCCGGAAAATGATGCATTCCTGTCCCTGGCTGATCCATTTGATCCTTCCCAGAATATCATGGCCGGCACCCGGTACCTGAAACAGCTGCTGGACCGGTATCACCAGAAGCTGTCCCTGGCCCTGGCTGCCTATAATGCCGGTCCCGGGGCCGTGGACCGATACCAGCACATTCCCCCTTTCAAAGAAACCCGGGCCTATGTCCAGAAAGTGATGGCCCTGTACACCCGGTATAAAGAGGCTTAGCCCTGTTCTTCGGCCTGAACCTCTTTGATGAAGGCCAAAAGCCTGTCTTTCATGTCAGGCCTTTCTAAAGCAAAGGCCAGGTTGGCCATCTGAAATCCCACTTTGTCCCCGCAGTCAAACCGGTTGCCGTGGAATTTATAGCCAAAAATGGGTTGTTCCTGGAGCAGGGTTTTCATGGCGTCGGTGAGTTGAATTTCATTGCCTGCCCCGGTTTGTTTTTTGCCCAAAAGATCAAAAATTCTGGGCATGAGGATATACCGGCCGATAATGGCCAGGTTGGAAGGTGCCTGATCAGGGGTGGGCTTTTCCACCATATCATTGATACGGTAAATATCTTTCTCCACTGCAGTGGCATCAAGGATGCCGTATTTGTCGGTCTGGTCTTTCGGCACTTCCATGACAGCTGCCATGGAGGCCCGGAGCCGGTCAAATTTTTGTATCATTTCTGAGAGTACCGGTCTGTCTGTCTGGATCAGATCATCTGCCAGCAGTACGGCAAACGGTTCATCACCCACGATATCCCGGGCACACCAGATGGCATGTCCCAGGCCCAGCGGTTCGTGCTGCCGGGTATAGATAATGGTGCCGGTGGGAGGGACCAGTTCCCGGATCTGTTTGAGCAGGTCCGTTTTTTTTTTGTGTTCCAGGGCATGCTCAATTTCATAGGACCGGTCAAAATGGTCTTCCAGGGCCTTTTTCCCCCTGCCAGTGACAAAGACGATCTGCTCGATCCCGGCCTGGAAAGCCTCTTCCACTGCATACTGGATCAACGGTTTGTCCACTACAGGCAGCATTTCCTTTGCCATGGCCTTGGTGGCCGGGATAAACCGTGTTCCCAGACCAGCCACAGGAAAAACCGCTTTTTTTATTTTCATACCCCCTCCTTTGGATCTAACGGGTTGACATTTAGCTGCATGTTCATGCCTTTTGTCTTAATGGGGATTCTTGGCCGTGTCAAACCTAATTTTGGGAATATTTTCCGCCTTGCAGGCAAAGCCCTGGAAGCGTGTGTGTATCCGGTTGACATTATTGTATTTTTTTTATAGTATCCAGGGCCTTTGATACACGCAATAAATTTTTATTTAAGGAAGAAAATATGAATGACCATACGATATCTGAAATTCCGCCTGAACAGATGGGCCCCAATTCCCGGTTCACCTTTAAATGCCACAAAGGGGTAAAATGTTTTACCGACTGCTGCAGGGGAATTGATATCATGCTCACCCCCTATGATATTCTGACCATGCGCCGGAAACTGGACCTGTCATCTGAAGAATTTCTGGCTGTGTTTACTGAACCAAAGATTCTGGAAAAAGCGGACATGCCGGTGGTGACTTTAAAACTGCTGGATGATGAACGCAGATCCTGCCCGTTTGTGGAAGACAAGGAAGGGTGTGTTATCTATGAAGACCGCCCCACCACCTGCCGGTATTATCCCATAGGCGTGGGGGCCTTGAGCTATTCCGGAGAACAGGGGGAGAAAGATGCTTTTTTTTTCACGGTAAAAGAGGCCCATTGCCTGGGGTTTGAGGAGGACAAGGAATGGACGGTGGCCCAATGGCGTCAGGACCAGGGAATTGATCTGCGGGATGCGGTAAACGAGGGATGGATGGACCTTATGGTCCGGAAAAAATCTTTGCCGCCCAGCATGAAACTGTCTGAAGAGAGCAAAAAGATGTTTTTCATGGTCTGCTATAACATTGATAAATTCAGAGATTTTGTCTTTAATTCATCCTTTCTGGACCGGTATGAGATTCCGGCAGACAAGACAGAAGAGATCAAATCCGATGAAGTCAAGCTGCTGCAGTTCGGGTTTGAATGGCTGAAATCGGCGTTTTTTCATGCCGGCAGAAAGAATTTTCAGGCCAAAAACAGCAAAAAAGCGTGACTTTTTTTGGGTTCACTGCCGATTTTTATATTCTTTTAATACCAGTCTCGGGGCAAACCTGGGGTTGGAGATATACCGGCCCATATTTTTCATAAAGGTGTCCTTCAGAGCCTCAAGCACGGCAACTTTTTCATGGTCCATGATAAAGTTGCGCTCCAGGCGGTATTCATACACGACTTTTTCACCCAGGGTTTGCCGGATCTGTTCATAGGTGACTCCGGCAAGGGGTTCATGTGTGAACAGATCCGGTGTTACCTTGATCTCCATGGATGCCCGCATGATGACCACCCAGGCATCTGCACTGATTTTCCGGGATTGGTCAAAAAGCACTAAGGTCTGTCCATTCTCCAGTCTGGTTTCTTCTATGATGGTAGCGGTCATAGCAGGTTTCTGGTTGAATTCAACGTATTTTGATTTATTCATAGTCGTACCACAGGCCTTCCTGGTGGACAGGGTTGTGCAGCCTGTCGTCAATGTCAATGTCGAAAAATTCTTCGATGGGTGCAAATATTTCCGGGTTGGCTGCCAAAACTTTTTGCATGGCAGCCACTACCGTATCCAGCCCCTGTCTGGTCATTTTTCCCAGGGGCCTGCGGCAGGGGCCTGAGGGCATGCCAAGCAGCTGCATCATGGTTTTCAACGGCAGCGGGTTTCTGGCCCGGCACAGAACCGGTCCCAAGGAAGTCTCTTCGGTGGTGGTGACCACCACCAGATCCAGGAGCGGTTTAAGTGCTGTCTGCAACTGCCGGGCAGCATCGGTTTTGCCCTGGTTGAGTAAAGAGACCATCCGGGTCATGGATCCCGGTACGATATTGGACATGACAGATATGGCCCCGCAGGCCTGAATGTCGGCATCAGTCATGATATCATACACCAGCCCGTCATCACCGGAAAATATTTGAAATTGGGGCCCGCAGCAATTGCGGGTGCGTTTCATGTTGTCCAGGTTGCCGGTGGCTTCCTTGACACAGGTGATATTGGGACATGATCTGGACAGAATGGCCAGGTCCTGGGGAAGCATCTGGGCCCCGGTGCGGCCGGGGATGATATAGGGGATGATTTCCAGATCCGGGTAACGGGCTGCCACAGCCGCATAATATTCTTTGCGGATTTCTAAAGAAGAGGGGCCGTTGTAATAGGGATCCACCATAAGGATGGCATCTACCCCTTGTTTGGCAGCATGTCCTGCCGCTGACAGGGCCTCATCTGTGTTGTTGCTGCCCGTCCCTGCGATGACCAGGCACCTGCGGTTCACCTGTTTGGCAGCCAGGGCAATGACATGGTTGTGTTCCTGCCATTTGAATGTGGGGCTCTCTCCTGTGGTGCCTGTGACCAGAATGCCGGTGATCTGGTTGTGGATTTGAAAATCAATGAGCTGTTCCAGGCCTTTCTGGTCCAGTTCTGCGGCCTTGGTAAACGGGGTGATGAGCGCGGTAAAACATCCTTTTTCCATGGAAGTATTCTCCTGAAATTGTAAAATAAAGATTCAGGTGCTACCACAGGCGTAATCCTGGTGCAAGAAAAATTATTGTCCGAAGACCGGACCCCAAAGATCTTGACTCCTGCGGCAAAAAGTCTATTATATTAAATTTGACCCGGAACACAAGATATAAATGTATACAATATTAAGGAGTTGTTCATGTCAGAAGCGCAGCAAAGGGACCATTTGCCCCGGAATGCGGATGAGCATATTGCAAGACTCAGATACCAGTTGACCCAGAACTCTGAATGCGGCACCACCCATTACAACCTGGGGGTGGCCCTTTTGGGAAAACAAGAATATATGGAAGCTGAAAAAGTGCTGCACGAAGCCATTGAGAACAGTCCTACCCTGGCCGAGGCCTATGTGCTTCTGGGCGGCATCTGTCTGCAGCGGGGGGACCTGGAGGGGTGTTACCGGTTCAACCAGCGGGCCACCAAAGCCCGGGCCGGATTTGCCGAAGGGTATGCCAATATGGCTTTTGTTCTGCTTCAGCTGGTGGACGGCAAAGACCCCAAAGAGGATGAGGAAAAAGTGGACAAGGCCATTAAACACCTGAAAAAAGCCATTATCCACAACAAAAATTTTGTCCAGGCATATGCCACCCTGGGTACGGCCTATTTCATGAAAGGCCTGCATGCAGAAGGGGTCAAAGCCAGCCAGGAAGCGGTTCAGGTACAGCCGGAATTTCCTGTTGCACACAATAATCTGGCCGTGGGGTTTCTGGAACTCAAAGACTATAAAAAGGCCATCTACCATTGTGATAAAGCCCGGGAGCTGGGCTATGAGGTGGCCCCGCAACTTATCGAAGAACTGGCAGCCTACAGGGAGGCATGAGTTTCAGGCCAAAGATATCTTTTTATATGCCGGGGCACAATGGCCAGGTTGGTCCCGGCAACCCCCTGTGGGATACCCCCCTGTCCGGAAAAAAAACTGAAGCCAGTCAGAAGGGCACAAAACCTGCTGCTGAAAACAGATCTTTTCAAAATCCCTGTAAAGGGTTTACTGTGGGGGAATATTTTCTGGCAGCCCGGAATTTTTTGATCAGAGATGACAGCGACATGCTGTACCGGGCTGTCACATCCCTTGTACAGAACTGCGGCCGCATCCAGGCCCTTGACATCAGCCTGGAAAAACACGGTGCCTTTTATCACCCCCTGAAAATAACCATC
>JAABSB010000026.1 GCA_011390615.1 Desulfotignum sp.
GGCAAGAAGCAAGGTACATATTTCGGTAGAGTGGCTGTCCGGAAGTCCGGCAGCTTTAACATTCAAACTAATACGGAAACCGTCCAGGGGATTTCCTGGAAGCATTGCACAATCATATCCCGTCAGAACGGATATAATTGTGCAATCCAAGTTTCCTCCCCGACATGAATGACGGGGTTTCCACTTGGAGATTTATGGATGAAAAATGAATGCCGCTGCTGTTTTTTATTATTCCTGCTTATAATATGCCTTATTTTTCCAGGCATTGCCATGTGTGCAAATGACAATAGCCTGCCCCTGAATGTGCACATATCAGAGTCCTATGATGATGACCTGCCCGGGTTGCTTGAAAAGAAATATATCCGGGTCCTGACAACCCTTAACAGGACCAATTTTTATATTTCCGAAGGGCATCTGGTGGGATATGAATACGCATTGGTCAAAGGGTATGAAGCATTTCTCAACAGCCGGACGGACCAGAATGGATTAAAAGTCGTGCTGGAGTTTATTACGGTATCCAGGGACCAGCTGATTCCCAAACTGGTCTCTGGATATGGTGACATAGCTGCTGCAGGACTGACCATCACACCTGAGAGAAAAGCCAAAGTGCATTTTACAAAACCCTATTTAACGGGGATCAATGAAGTGGTGATAACCCGGAAAGGGGGGTTTCAGCTGAAAAATATTTTTGATTTAAGTGCAAAAAAAATCCATGTCCGCAAAAGCAGCAGCTATTATGAAAGCCTGCGCAGGCTGAATGAAAAATTGCGCAAAAACAAACGAAAACCGGTAAAGATAATTTTTCTCAATGAAGAACTGGAAACAGAAACCGCCCTGGAAATGGTTGACAACGGCGCTATTGCCATCACTGTCGCAGACAGCCATATCGCCAGAGCATGGTCTGAAGTACTTGAAAACATCAAAATTAATGAAGATGTGGTGCTGCGCAAAAATTCCAAAATTGCATGGATGGTGCGAAAAAACAATCCGCTGTTGCTGTCCAGCCTTAATGCATTTTTAGATACCCATAAAAAAGGGACCCTGATGGGCAATATTTATTTTAACCGGTATTATAATGATGCCCATCGTCTGAAAAATCCCCTGGACCCTGAAGAATGGGGAAAACTCAAACAATACAAAGGGGTCATAAAAAAATATGCCCAAAAATATGATTTTGACTGGCTGCTCATTCTGGCAATGGCTTTTCAGGAATCAGAACTGGACCATAACCAAAAAAGCCTTGCCGGCGCAGTAGGCCTTATGCAGGTATTACCTGCAACAGCCATGGACAAAAATATCGGCATCCCGCATGTGGAACGGCTGGACAACAATGTCCATGCAGGGGTCAAATACCTGGCCTTTCTCAAGGACCGCTACTTCAGTTCTGAAAAAATACACAGCCGGGACCAGATCCGGCTTTCACTGGCAGCCTACAATGCCGGTCCGGGCAATATCAGAAAAGCAAGAAAAATGGCCGAAAAAATGGGCCTGGACAAAAACAAATGGTTCAGAAATGTTGAACTGGCAGCCCTCCACACCATCGGCCGGGAACCAGTCCAGTATGTCAGTAACATTAACAAATATTATGTCCTCTACCAGTCCATCCTGGCTGATTAACGGCTGGCATGGCAATTTTCGGAAAGGAAAAACCTGATCCCAATGCATGAAATTCAACCAATAGGAACAATTCATTCACCCCATAAAAACATCAGGGACATGCCCATTCAACCCAAAGGAGCAGCAGGTATTGAAGGCCATATTCTCGTAAAAGACGCCTTTATGGACGGCCTGCAGGACCTTGACGGGTTCAGCCATATTTATCTTATTTACGCTTTTCACAAAGCGGAACGGACACAGCTGCGTGTCACCCCTTTTATGGACACCCGGACACGTGGGGTTTTTTCCACCCGCTCCCCGTTGCGGCCCAACCATATCGGCCTGTCCATTGTCAGGCTGAAAAAAATCCAGGGCAATACCCTTGTGGTCCAGGATATTGACATTCTGGATGGCACGCCATTACTGGACATCAAACCCTATATACAGAAATTTGATGCTGTGGCAGACAGCCGTTCCGGATGGCTTACGGCCAGTGAAGCGGAGATCAGAGATAAACGGTCGGACGACCGGTTTGTCTGAATACCGCTATACCGTCACAACCCATCACAGTTCATTGTTCATCATTTTTTGTATAAGTGATTGTGGCGGCCGGTCAAAAAACACGCCTGATCCGGGAAGGTCAGGGTGCATGCCCCGGATGAACAGGTACAAAACGCCGCCAAAATCACGGTCATGGTCATAATCTTTGCCCCGTAAAGACAGATACCGGTACAGGGCCATTACATATAAATGGTATTGCAGAATATAATGGTGGTCTGCCATGGCCGCGGTCATGGCAGACAGGCTGTAGTCAGCATAGGTATCCCCCAGGAAATTGGATTTATAGTCAATGATATAATACCGGTCCCGGACCCTTACCACAAGGTCAATGAATCCTTTGACAAACCCTGTGGTACTGCCTGAATCCAGTTCCCGCAGTCTGGCGGCATAGGCTTTCCGGTTCTTTTGGGTGGAAAGCAGATCTGCCAGCCGGGACAGGTGCAGGGTGTGTGCATTATATAAAAATTCGGCTTCTGTTATCCGGTCCGCCATGGCAATATCCTTGAGGCTAAATCCGCCGGGATCGGTCACAAGCTGAGTGGATACAATATCTGCTACTGCAGCCTTTGCCGGTTCCAAAAGCGCCGGATCAACCAGCCCGAACCGGGGCAGGTATTGGGAAACACAGGCTGCCACATGTGCTGCATCCCCCTGAAAATCCATGTGCTCCAGTACGGCATGGAAAAAATCTCCGGCTATGGCCCCTTTTGGAAATGCCTGCAGACAAATGGCTGTGTCTGCCGCATGAATACCGGTTGCAATGGGTTCTCCCGGAACTGCAATACCTGTCTTTGGGGCCGGGGTGTCAGCCCCTGGTGCCGGAGGGGCGCCCATCAGATCGGATGTGTCTGTCCCCGGGTCCGGGATGGCTGCTGTCAGGTCCGATGGGCCTGTCCCCGCATCCGGGGTGACGATTGTCAGGTCCGGTGTATCTGTCCGCAGGTTTGGGGTGACGCTTGTCAGATCTGATGGGTCTGTTCCCGGGTCCGGGGCAGCCATGCGGTCCTGATCAGTGGCAGCTGTGCCGCCCGGCTGTGCGGTTGTGCCCCGGACCAGGGCACTGAAACTGGTGATACCGTACCAGGGCCTGATCTGCCGGGTCAGGTTTCTTGCCTGCAGTTCAGGCACCTGTTTTTTTTCATCTGATAAAGGCGTATCCGGCCCGGATGGTGCCGGATACTGTACACATATTTTTTTTTGATCACTGGCCAGTGCCTGGAGATCTGCTGCCATGTCTGCATCATCTGCACATCCTTTGGGATGTACCATGCTGCCCAGGGCGGAATCTGCAATGCCTGAAATGCCGCACCAGAAAATGCGGCACATGGCCGAGGCCCGGGTCAAAGCCACATACAGCAGCCGCCGCTGTTCCGCCTTTTCCTCTAAGGTGTTCAGGGCCTGGGATTTTTCCATCCCGGCTGTATCAGGACCATGATAATCTGTACTGCGCAGGTCCATACACAGCTGCAGATCAGCATCCGGGTCATGGAACAGCACAGGCTGGCTGGATACGGGCCTGGTGCCGGACCACAGGAACGGAAGATAAACAACAGGGTATTCCAGGCCCTTGCTTTTGTGGATGGTAACAATGGTCACAGCCTGGCGGTCACTTTCCAGCCTGAGTTCATCTGCCGCCTCATCCCGGGTGTCGGCAAACAACTGGCCCTGGTACCATCTCATGAGATAAAACAGGGACAGATGCCGGTTCTTTTCCGCCTGGGCAATCAGTTCCACCAGGTGATACAGATTGGTAACCTCCCGTTCACTGATGCCGGCATCCGTCCTGAGCAGTCCGCCCGGGGAGTGCAGCAGCGCCATGATCATGGCAATAAAGCCTTTTTTTTCCCAGATCTGTTTGTATTCTTGGAACCGGTCCTGCCACTGTTCAAGCGTTTCCGGAGACAACCTTTCGAGCTGTGCCATGGAAAAACCGAACACAGGTGTTGCCAGGGCCGCTTTCATAAAACTGATGGAATCCGGCCGGAACACCGCCCAGAGGATATCATTGAGTGCGACTGCCTGGGGAGAATCAAAAACCGATCCTGTTTTGGAGACAAAAGCGGCAATATTCTGCTGTGACAGGGCTGTGTGCACATCTTCGGCCTCCTGGTTGGTGCGCACCAGCACTGCCATGTCTCCGGGGGTGACAGGGACAGGCACGCCTGTTTTGTTCAAAAGGGTGTATCCGGCAGTCAAATCCCGCTGTATCTCTTTTGCCACAATTTTCGGGATCAGGGTTTTTGCACGCTGCTTTGTCACATACCCCTGCCGGTCCAGGTCCAGATCCTCTCTGGGCACAAATGCAAACTGCAAGGGGACAGCCGAATTGTTCTCATTGTCCTGCAGGCGGTTTCTGGCTGTATCCGGGGTCCCCACCCGGGTAAAACCGATGTCGTCAAACAAAAAAGGATGCGATACCGCACAAAACAGGTCATTGACCGCCTGTACCAGTAATGGAGAAGACCGGAAGTTTTTTTCCAGGGTGAACATCTGGTCACTGTCCCTGCAGGCGGCAAGATAGGCAAAAATGTCCCCGCCCCTGAAAGCATAAATGGCCTGCTTGGGATCTCCGATCATGAAAAACGGCCTGCTGCCTCCGAACCTGGATGGGGCCTTTGAAAACAGAATGGAAAAAATCTTGTACTGGGCAGGGTCTGTGTCCTGGAACTCATCGATCAGGCATGCCTCATATTTTTTCTGCACCGCCGGGATGAGCTGTTTTTTTCCTGAAGTGTTCAGGGCACGGGCCAAGTCATTGACCAGGTCATCAAAAAAGCATTGCCCCTGGTGCTGTTTCATCCGGGCAAGTTCCTGTTCATAAAACTTTGGGAAATCGCATTTCAGGCTGATCACATTGGTTTCCATTTTTTCATAGAGATCAGACAACTCTCTGCACAGATCAAAAAACAGATGTGCCGGCGGATCAGCGCCTGCCTTTGTCTTTTCCGCCATGCGGGCAGGGGTGAATTTATACAGGCTGTCGCCTTTTTCCGTCATGATAAACAGGCCATCTTCCCCCTGGGCTTCACATTTTTCCAGCGCCGCCCTAAGCCAGGCCGGCACGTTTTTTTTGGAATAACTGCGCTTGTCCAGCCCGGCATGGGCCTGGATAAGATCAGCCACCCCCCGTGCATCCTCTTTCAGACATGCATGTATCCGGGACAAGGTCTGCCGGTACCGGTCACAGACCTGTGTAAACCCGGAAGGCGCAGGAATGATGCACAGGTCCGGCCGGACAACCGCCTGCTGCATGTCCCGGGCCAGGGTTTGGGGGGTGATCCCTTTGTGGGCCAGAAGCCTGAGCATCAGCGGATCCAGGTCATTGATCCTGGCCATGAAAAAATCCATGCTCACCTGGCGCAGAAAACCTGTCTGGTCTGCCAGAAGTTCCATGTCAAAGGCACTGCCTGTTTCAAAGGCATGCTCCTTGAGGGTCTGCAGGCAAAAGGCATGGATGGTCATGACAGCGGCCTGGTCAAAACAGGTGAGTGCCAGGCTGATGCGCCGGCATACCAGACCAGGGTCAGCCATACCTGCCAGAAACTGCACCAGGTCATCTTTTTCTTTTAAAACATCACCGTCCTGGTCTGTGCAGGTCCGGCCATTGTCTGACCGTCCATTGTCTGCCTGGCCATTACATATCTGATCGTTGACTGTCTGCCCGCCGGATGGCAGGTTTTTACTTTCCATACCTGCCGCACGCAGCCCTGCAAGGACCCGGGAGAGGCGCATGCGGATGCGCAGCTTGAGTTCGGCTGCCGCAGCTTCGGTAAAGGTCACCACCAGAATGGATTCAACAGGATACCCGGCTGCAATGAGCCGCACCACCAGGGTGGTGATGGTGTAGGTCTTACCGGTGCCTGCACTGGCTTCAATCAGGGTGGTTTTCTGAAGGTCCAGTGTAAAGGGATCCAAAGGTATCATGGGTTGGGTTCCATATGTTCCAGCAGTGGGCGGTATACCAGAAGGGCGTTTTCCACAAGCCCGGATGCCAGAAGCAGGTCCGGGGAGTCAAAGGGATCAGGCCGGCCGGCAAGCCAGGCAGCGGCATACCGGTCTGTTTTTTCTCCGGATTTGCTGTAGGCGTTGAACCAGACAGGTCCGGCCGCCTTCAGGGCCTGTCCAAGGGTCTGGTTTGTCACTTCATAATCATTTTCAAAAAAGGTTTTTGCCAGAACAAAACAGGTGTCCGGAAAAAATGCCCAGACCTGGGCCAGACCTTTTTCATACACGGACACAAGATCTGACAAAATGGGTTTGGCCTGCGCCCCCACCGGCACAAATTTCCGGATAACCCCGGGCTGCCTGCCCTTGGGGTCCCGGCCGATGATTCTGGTTACCACAGGAATATCCTGCTTTGCCAGTGTAAGGGCCAGATGGGTGATCCAGTTAATCAGCAGGCGGCGGGCATTGATACGGCCAACCCCTGCCACACACCGGATAATCCCGCCATCTTCTGCAAACAGGTCCGCAACAGGACCGAAAATCCGTGTGTTTTCCAGGATAATATCAATGTTTACAGGATCCAGCCGGGTTTCAGGCATATGCTGTTGTGCCAGCACTTTTACAGGAAGGGTTGTTTCACAAACCGACTGCCACTGCAGCCTGCCCTGGTTTCCCAAAGGCAGGTGCCCCCCTGCCCGGACCAAAGGATACCATGCCTGTGCGGCATTCATGCCGGCATCTGATTCTTTTTCCAGAAGCCAGGTTCCCAAATGGTACCGGACCAGCCCGGATACCTCGAACGGTTCTCTGTCAGGCAGCGGTTCTTCCACCAGGGGAAATTCCAGGACCAGGGATGTTTTACAGAACAGTTCCAAAGGATTTCGAAAAAACCGGTGCAGGGCTGCAAGAAAGATGGGTGCTGCCGGATCCTGTGGCAACTGGTTCTCCAGGGTTTGCTCCAGGAAATTCTGATCATCTTGTGCCCGGCTGTCTCCATCTGCCGGGCCGTACATGGATCGGGCAATGGCACACTGGTCTTGAGAATAGGAAAAAAAATCCAGGGTCCGGTCAAAATAGGCCTGGCTGAAGCCATGCAAAGGGTGGGTAAACCACCACCTGTATCCGGGCGCAAACAAAAAGCTTTGTTCCATGACATCAGCCAGTTCACTGACCACCCCGGAGCAGGGAATGGGGGCATTGTCTTTGATGCCCATGCCGGTATAGGTGATGATGAGCCGGTGCCGGGCGGACAGCAGGGTTTCCAGAAACAGGTACCGGTCCTCATCCCTTATATTTTTATCACCTGGACCGGGAAAGGCGGATATGAGATCAAACCCCGGGGCAAACACTTTTCTGGGGAAAGATGGTTCATCCATACCCATGAGGGCCACCACCTTGAAGGGGATGCTGCGCATGGGCATCAGATTGCAGAATGTGATACCCCCGGCCAGAAAACTGCCCTGGGCAATGGTCTGGTCCAACCGGGAAATCAGCATATCCTGGATGGCTTCAAAGGAGAGTTCGCCTGTGTATCCGCCCTTATCCGCATCATAAGACAGGTGTTCACATGTCTGGATAATATACCTGATGTCTGCCTGGCTGGAGTCATCTGATGCCATCATGCAGGCAACCAGACCGGTGAAAACAGCCTCCCATTGAGATGGGGATTTTTTGCCCTCCAGTTCTGCCAGATGATAAAACAGGGTATGGCAGAAATGTGCAAACCGTCCCAGAATATCTGCGTCCAGGCCCTCGAAATAGGGACAGGGCAGCACACCGCCCACCAGATCCCCGCAGGTCCGGGGCATGGCATACCCCATGAACAGGCGCTGGAACCCAAACTGCCAGGTGTTTTCCAAAAATCCTTTGCCGGCAACCGCCCGGCGGTGGGCCTTGTCTTTTCCCCAGAGGATGCCGGCCTGGCGCACCATCTGTTCAAGGTTCTGGATATCGGTGTGGGATATGCTGAATTTTTCAGCTATGGCCGGGCACAAAAGCAGATCCAGAACCCGGGACTGCTCCAGGCGTGATCCTTTCATGTCCAGGATCTTTAAAAAAGCACCCATGGTGGAAGATTCAATTGCATGCCGCCGGTCGGAAATGCTGTAAGGCAACGGATGCTCCAGGGAAAACACCGCTTCTATATACGGGGCATAGGCCTCGATATCAGGCATCATCACCACCACCTCATGGGGGGCAAGATCGGGATCACGGACAAATGCATCCAGGAGCAGGTCCTTTAACACCTGGGCCTCCCGCATGGGGGAATGGCAGGCATGAACACAGATGGACCCATCATTTTCCACCACAGGCACGGGGGCGTGTTCACCGCCCCTGCCCCGGTTGACAAGGTGTAAAATATCTGACTGCACCTGGTGCAGCATGCAGGCAGGGGCTTCATCCCGGACCGGATCCATGAACAGGTCCCCGAATGGTTCCAGGTATGGCAATGCTTCCAGACCGGCATGAAACTGACTGCCGGACCGGCCCAAAGATGCCAGCAGGGGATTAGTGATCTCATAATGGCTGTCTGCCGGATCTGTTTTTTGTTCTGCATGGGTTTCCAGGGCAAGCCGTTCCATGTGTCTTGGAGAAGCAATGTCAAAAAAAAACTGGTTGGACGGGGTCAGCAAAAACAAAAACACCTCTGTGTCCAATGCTGAGAACAAGGCTGTAAATGAAGGTGGCACCATGGACAGGCCGAACAGGCAGATGCGGTTCGGCAGGCCGGCCAGCTTTTTGTTTGCAGCCGCATCCAGCAGTGCATCCATCTGCTTTGGCAGAGAAAGGGTTTCTCTTTTTTCCACAATGCTGCGCCATAAAACCGCCTGCCATTTTTCCACAGGATTTCCAGGATACTGCGGCCCGGCATGCTGCTCCCAGGCCATGAGCATTTTGGGCCGGTATACCTGGTAGTCATCCAGGACATAAGCAATCCTGGAGGACAGCTGCACCTGTTTTTTCCCTGTGTCATCATCTGCAAAATAGGCGGCCAGATCATTGAACAAGGGTGTGTCACCAGCATTGTCAAGCTGGGCCATCACCGACCAGATCAGGGTATCTTCATCCACAGCCAGGGTATCCTGCATATCCTGGTTTTTGTCTAAAAAAAGCTGGATGATTTCCCTGGGATACAAAAATCTGATATGGGCACTGATACCCAGAATATCAGCCAGGCGCAGGGAGATCCACTGCTTCATCCCCCGGGACTGGATCCCGATCCATTCAGGGGTGAACGGATCATCCGGTCCCTGGGCAACAAGTGCTGCCAGTGCCTCCATGAGCACTTCCACGCGGTTGCTTTTGACCAGATTGAGCAAAAAAATTTCCTTGAAAAAAATGATTTTTTACAGCCTTGTGCACCATACCAGACCCGGTCGGGGCAATCAAACCCTAATCATTTGCACTTTGGTTTTTTTTGCGGGTATGGTATTTTGATAAAAATAATTTTTTGGGAGATATATTTGCCATGCGACATGCAATGAAGTGCAACACATACCTGGTGCTGCTGGTGTGCATCCTGGCATATGCCTTTCCTGCCCGGGCCGGGATCGATCTTACGGCCCTATCCCAGAGCAGGGATATCCAGATCACCATTTACAACCCGGCAGACCTGACACTTGTCACAGACAGCCGTATCCTTCCGCTTGCCCAGGGCATGAACCAGATCCGGTTTTCATGGGCCGGCACCCGCATCGACCCCACATCCCTGTCTCTTGCAGTCACCGATGCCTCTACCGCTGTCACCATTGAACAGATGCGGTTTCCCCCAGGCACAAAACACCTTGCCATCTGGCATGTCCGTGCTGAAAAACCCTGCACAACGGCAATCGATATCAGCTATTTCACCTCCGGCATCTTTTGGGAACCCCATTATATGGCGTTTCTGTCCCAGGACAGATCCCGGATCCGGCTCACAGGATATGTCAGGATACAGAACCGGTCAGGAGAAGATTATGACAATGCCAGGATTCGTCTTGTGGTGGGAAAAATCCATCTTCTGGACCGGATTTCAGACCTGGCCCAAAGGCCCCATCCCCATGGCCGGCCGGAACCAGAATCCCTTGACAACCAGCAGCAGGATGCATTTGCCCGGGGAAAAGCCCTACTGGAAAGCGCACCGACAATGGCTGTGCAAAAATCCATGGCAGCACCTGCCCCGAAAAAAATTGAAAAAACCGGGCTGTCTGAATATTTTCTTTATACCATAGAAGGCACCCAGACCATTGCCCATGGCTGGTCCAGCCAGCTTGTTTCCTTTGATGCCCCGGCAGTTTCTGCAAAGACCATTTATGTATATGATGACCAGCGTTTTGGGACACAACTGGTGCAGATGCTCTCTTTTACCAACGGTACTGACGCAGGTCTTGGAAAATTCCCGCTTCCCGGGGGTGTGTTCATGGTGTTTCATAAAATCGACCAAAAAGGCGGAATGACCTTTGCCGGTACTGCTGAAACAGATTACATCCCTGTGGGGAAAAAAGCGGAGCTCCCCCTTGGGCCGGACCCCCGGGTGGCTGTTGCACCAAAGGTTACAAAATTTGCAAAAACCAACCTAACCTTTGATGACCAGGGCAACCTGTCCGGGTTTGATGATGTCAGGACCATGGCCCTGGATATCACCAATTTTTCAGACCAGCCCGCAGCATTTGAAATTACCCGCCACAGGCCTGATCCTGATTTCACCATCACAGACATCAGCGGACAGGACCGGTTTGAAAAAATCGACCAGACCCGGTTCACATTTTTTGTCACCCTGAACCCGGGCACAAAAAAGACCATCCGTTACACCATCACCACGTATAAAGGAGACAGAAAATGGCAGCAGACACCTGTCCCATCTTCATGAGACTGTTAAAACATGCAAAGCCGGGCCTGAAATCGCTTATGGCTGCATGGTTTCTTCTGCCCATGGGCCTGGGCTGCATCCTTGCTGTGCCTGGTGCATCTTTTGCCAGAACCCAGCTGGCAACCCTGCCCATGCAGGATCAGGTTTTCATCCGCCTGGACGGCAGGAACACCGCCCTGGTGCAGGAAAAACGGGTTCTCGCCCTGGTTGCGGGTATCAACAAAATCGATTTTTCCTGGCAGAATGTTCACATCGATCCTGATGCTGTTTATCTGGATACACTGGCAGATCCTGATGATATCACCGTTTTGTCTGTTACCCGGCCCCCGGATGCATCCGCACTGGTGTGGGAAATTTACAGCAGCAAAGACACGGACCAGCCGGTTGTCATCTCCTATCTGCTGGACGGACTGGACAACCTGGTCACCTACACCGCCCTTGCAGATGACCAGGAAAATACCCTGGATCTGGAGGCCCGCCTCATCCTGCGCAATTTTTCAGGAGAAAGTTTTGACAATACCGCATTCTGGCTCAACCCGGACACTGTTTTCAACACCCGGCTGCAGCACCGTGAAACCCGGCAGATCCTGTTTTTTGTACAAAAAGGCCTGCCCGTGAACAAGATCTATGACTGGGACGGGAGAACCATGCCCCATGATCCTGAAAATGCTTCCCATGCCCCGGGCATTCCCACGGGATACAAGATAAAAAATACCAGTGATGCAGGGCTGGGTACCTGTGATCTGGTTTCAGGAAAAACCAGAATATTTCAGGAAGACGGCCGGGACCGCACCATATTTTCAGGAGAAGATGTGATGCCCTTTGTGCCCAACGGCGGCACCGCATTCCTGGAAATCGGCAGCAGTCAGGATATCCTGGTGTCCAAGCGCAGAATACACAGGGAACAGGCAATGGTCCGGCGCAATAACAAAGGAGCTGTCCAGGTATTTGACGAGATAATCACCGACCGGTTCATCCTGGAAAACACCAAGGCGGTGCCGGTCATGCTGACCCTCACAGACACGATTTCGGGCCAGTGGGAGCCGATGGACATGGGCCATCCCTACACCCGCACAGACCACGAAACCCTGGTGTTTGATATCCATCTTGATGCAAAAGAAAAAAAATCCATAGATCTGACCTATAAGGTGGTAAACACATTTACCGGCAATTTTGCCCGGTATAACAAGATTGCATCCGGCAACTGAAATGGAGAGAAAACCATGATTATTCCTAAAGTACTGACTTTTGGCCGGTGTTTACTAGTCCGCCGCATGCTGCGGTCCCTGCCTGTTTCTGTATTGTTGCTTATGGTCTGTGCTCTGGTTCCGGGAATCCTGCCCTGCCCGGTACAGGCAGATGTTTTGACACCGCCCGCAAAAAAGGCAGACAGAAAGACAGCTGTCTTGGCCCCTGCACTTGATGATGCCGCACTCAAGGCCGCCATTTCACGCCGAATTCAGATGTCCCGGGGTGTCAAAGATGAGCGGTACAAACTGTTCACCCCGGATCTGGTGGAAATTGAAGAAACAATTCCCGTCCATATCCGGGGTACAGCCTTTTATGCAGTGAAAATAAAATTGCATGCCCCGGGTACGAAAGCCGTTGAAGAAGTCATCACCCTGCTTGTGGATAAAACCGGTACCCTGCAAATCAGTGGGGTACATGATCTGTCAACAGGTGCCAACCTGATGCAGGATGCAGTGAACCAGCTGCAGCATGTGGATATCCGGGATCTGCCGCAGGATTTTGGAAAAGAAATTTTCACAGGAGACGGCGCCCATGCCGTTACCGCTGTTTCCGATCCTTTCTGCCCCCATTGCCGCAAAGGGTGGGAATATATCAAGCTGCACCAGGACCGGCTCAAATCCTTCAGATTGGCCCATTTTCCCCTGAATGCCGCTGCAGAAGCCGCCTGCATGGTTATTGCCGATGCACATCACAGGGAATTCAACGTTTTTGAGATTGTTGATTTTGCCTATTCCCAGCTGCAGTCTGCACCTGACCCCCAAAAAATCCTGAAGCAGTTCATGGATGCGTTCCCAGAGCTTGCAAAAAACTGGGGACAGGATCCCACCTCATCCCTGGCGTATCTGACACAAACATTCGGGGCGGCTGTCCGAAAGGAACGCAGTGCTGCACAGGCCCTGGGAATCAATTCAACCCCTGTCTTTTTTGTGAATGATACTTACATCAGGGGATTTCATGCCCAGAAAATGGACACTGCCATGCAGTAAACCAGGACCAAAAAGCTGTGTACGGCAGAAAACTATCGTATTGACCAGCCCCGTTCATCTTCATTCGGGTCATAGGGATTAAAGATTTCCACCATCCCGGTTTTCGGATCGATACGCACCGGTGTGTAGTAGTAATAGGAAAACCATACCCCGATCAGGTTCCCTTCGTGATCCAAAATATCTGCTGCCCGCATTCTGGTGGCATCAGGATGGAGATCGCTCAGGTTTCTTATTTTCTGATATACCTGTTCCATGTCATCAATCTTAAACCAGAGCCGGGCGTTGAACTGGTATTTCGGATCTATGCCCACCACAGCATAAGGCAGGCCGGACCTGCCGCTGTAATAATACTGGTATGCATCAGACAGATTTCTGGTGAGATACTGTTCCTGGATCACAGGATTTGAAACAAGTTTTC
Source organism: Desulfotignum sp. (assembly GCA_011390615.1). Classification (GTDB taxonomy): domain Bacteria; phylum Desulfobacterota; class Desulfobacteria; order Desulfobacterales; family Desulfobacteraceae; genus Desulfotignum. The sequence goes on from JAABSB010000026.1 coordinate 13,607, forward strand.
CATACGATCCCATACAGCCGGCAATCATAATAACTGCCGCCAGGAGTAAAGCACAGAGTCCTTTTGACAAATGCCTGGCATCGAATATGTTTTCATGCTGATAAAATTTTCTATCATCATGCCTGTGGTAAAAAAACTTCATATCATTCCTCCCTTGAGTGACATCTGCTGTTATTCACCTTCAAAGGCAACCATGGAAAATACCGGACAACCCGGTATCTGTTCTCTGCCTTTCAGGTCGGGCAGTTCCACAATAAAAGCACACTCCACAAGGTCTGCCCCCAGTTTTCTGATCAGTTTTACTGTGGCACCGACTGTGCCGCCTGTGGCAATCAGGTCATCCACAACCACCACTTTTTCTCCGGGTTTTATGGCATCTTCATGGATTTCAAGGGTGTCAGTACCATACTCCAGGTCATAACTTTCCTGGATTGTTCTGCAGGGCAGTTTGCCTATTTTTCTGACAGGCACAAACCCGATGCCCAGTTTATAGGCCAGCACACCGCCGAAAACAAATCCCCTGGCATCAATGCCCACAATTTTATCAATACCTTTGTTTGTGTACCGCTCGAAAAGTATATCGCAGGAATGTGCAAACGCTTTCGGGTCCTGCATCAATGTGGTCAGATCCCTGAAAACAACACCTGCTATGGGCCAGTCTGGAATACTTCTGATGGTTTCTTTGAGATTCATTTGCGCTGTAATGCCTCCCGGAAAATTAGTTTACGTTGCCGATATCCATAATACATAGCATTTTCCATTCTCAAGTACAATTATATATCCGTACTTTCCGTATCCTCACTTTGCCGTTAACAGAACCTTATCGTGCCGGGAAATTCCTGTCATTGCAGCAGCATGGCTGTTTTTGACGGCAATCTCCATATATCCTGTGGACGCGTTGAGGACAAATGGCCGGCCCTCCGGAGCAGATGCATAGTTTTGATAATATCCGGTAATGACCTTATCATTGACCTGCAGGCAGAAGCCCTTGTCCAAAAAGGGCTTAAACTGATCCCAGGTCAGGTTTAATCCAATATTCCCAAAGGTATCAATGTGGCGTACGGTAAGGATCAGTCCATTGTCAACATGCGCCGGTTCATCCGTAACCAGGCGTGTCAGCTCCCCGCCAGGATCACCTAAGGCAGAAGGCTGTATGCCTGTGGAAAGATGGGCTGCAACCGGCGCAAAAATATCCCGACCGTGGAAAGTCTGACTTATGCTGGAAAGAAAATACAGGGACTGGGTCAGGTGCACCACATTTTTGATGATGTTCCGCCGGGCTGCCTGCCACAGGATGCCGTTATCAGGTCCCACCATGAAATAATCGCAGGTTTCCACCAGAACTGCCCTGCGCGATGACCCCACCCCTGGATCCACCACTGCACAGAAAATCGTATCCTTAGGGAAATAATCCATTGCAGTATCCAGCATAAAGGCGCCACAACTGATGTCCTGGGGGGGCACCTTATGGCACAGATCCACAATCACAGCCCCGGGATTGATGGAAAGGATCACTCCCTTAAGAATGCCTGTAAAAGGATCAATGTCTCCAAAATCAGTGAGCAGCACAATGGGCCCGGATCTAAGCTTGTTCATATCCCTCTCCTGAGATTTTTTGCCACAGTATACCTGCAATTAATGTTAATATCAGCCGCAAATATGGTATAATGGGGGTACATATAAAATAAAACAGATTTTGGAAAAACCAAATAGATTTACAAAGACAAAAGGATACCCTGCCAGATGAATATTCTCGTAGTGGATGATGAGATAGTAAGCCGGAAAAAAATGATGAAGATCCTTTCCGGATTTGGGACCTGCGACGGGGTGAAAACCGGGAAAGCAGCATTGCGCGCCGTAAAAACAGCACTGGAGAACTGGAAACTCTATACCCTGATTACCCTTGATGTTTCCATGCCTGATATCAGCGGGGTCGAGGTGCTGGATGCAGTCCGGAAAATGGAAACAGACCGGGGCCTTGCAGATGATGAAAAATGCAAAATTTTGATGGTAACCTCCCACTCGGACATAGAAACCGTGAAGGCATGTGTGGGAAAATGTAACGGATACATCATAAAACCCTTTAACAGGGAAGTCATGACCCAAAAAATTAAAAAAACCGGTTTGATCCGCTGACAAAATCCCGGAAAAGGTTTTTTTGCCATGGCAGTTGAAATCGAAAAAAAATTTCTGGTAACCACCTTGCCCGCTGATCTAAGGCCGGGCATTGAGATCTGTCAGGGATATATTCTCAACACACCCGGCAAGGTGGTTCGGGTCCGCATTATGGGAAATCAGGGATTTCTGACCGTAAAAGGCCGGACCGTGGCAGCCGTAAGGCCGGAATTTGAATATGAAATACCTGTGTCCGACGCCCGGCAGATGCTGGACCTGTTCTGCGAAAACCCTGTAATAGAAAAATGCCGGCACACCCTTGTATACAAAGGTATAAAGTGGGTCATTGACCGCTTTTACGGCGCCAACCAGGGGCTTGTGGTGGCAGAGGTTGAACTGTCATCCAGGGACCAGGACATTACACTTCCGCCCTGGGCCGGCAAAGAGGTCACCGAAGATGCACGGTATTATAACGCCAGTCTGGTACACTACCCTTTTTCCTCCTGGCAGGGCGCATCCCTTTGATTTGAGATTGCAGGACAGCATTAACAGATCCAGCTTCTGGTACGCACCCAGGTATAAGCGGTTGCCCCCAGCAGCAACATGCAGAAAATCAGGTGCAGCAGATCCAGACCAATGACTACCCCATGGGAAAAATAGATGCCGGACAGGTTTTTTACCACCATGAAACACCCAGTGATAATCAGCCCGCAAAGCGCGGCTATTTTTACCCACGCAGATGCGGAAATGCGGGTGTCTTCCGTTATCTGAAATTTTTTTGTACCGCTGTTTTTGCGGGCAAAATAATAATCGAGGGCCACATAGGCACAAAACCCGATGAGCAGTGCGGCCAGGGCATAATGAATGGCATGGGTGACAAAAAACTGTGCCAGCCATCCCAGCCCCGGAATATCTGCGATGTAATAGCGTTTGAATATGGGCATCTGGGCAAATCCGCTCAAAGCGATAAAAAACAGGGTCAGGCCGTACATTATACGGCGGCTTTTAAAATCATACACCATCAGGCCTCCTCTTTCATCTGCCTGTAATATTTTCCAACGGCCGCTGCAGCCCCGGCAATTGGTGCGATGGCCAGGGCAATGGCCAGGTTGGACCCGTCTGCCATGGTATCTTTTACCGGATGCATGTGGGGTTTGCCCTTGCCGGTCTCAAAGACCAGCTGGTCAAAGGGCACAGGGGACACATAGATGGTGTTGGTTCCCCCGTTTTCATCAAGGCCGTAAATATAGCCATCCTTCTCTTTTGCCAGATCCTTTGCCATTTTGATAATATCAGATCTTTTGCCTATGGTCTGGACATTTTCAGGGCATGCTGCAATACAGGCCGGCTGCTCTCCTTTTTTTATTTTCTGGTAACACCGGTCACATTTGTACATGACCCCGTTACCGGCAAAGGCTGGTAACAGATCCAGGTAAAGGCCCGTACCGGTCTGGCGCTGGGGGATATCCCAGGGGCAGACATCCTTGCACTTGGATCCGCCCAGGCAGATCTGTGCATCAATGCGGGAAAGCCCGTTTTTTTCCTGTTTGGCGGCCCCCCAGGGGCACAGCTTGACACAGGGCGGGTTCTGGCAGTGCATACACCGCCGGGGAATGGTCAAAGTAATGTTTTCTCCCTCTTTGGTGGTGGCACTGGCATACTGGATATACAGCCAGTTATACGGGGTCAGGCGGTCGGTCACATCCCGGCGGTCTGACCAGTCTTCCACCGGCACCCGGTCAGGATACATCTTTGGAAATGGTTTTTCCGGTTCCGGGAACTTATGTGCATTGGCATCCTGACAGGCATACACACATTCTTCACACCCGATGCACCGGCTGATATCTATTAGGGTTACCAGGGGCTCTTTATCAGCATCCGCAGATGTTGCAGCCTTCGCAATACTGGTGCCGGCAATGGCTGTACCGGCCGCAAAAAATGAGGTTTTTAAAAAATGCCGTCGTGAAATTGGTGAACGCATGGTCATCTCGCTTTTCTTAAATCATTGTGGGTCAGCTTTTGACAAAATCCTGAAAACTCATCTTGTCATAGCTTTGGGTATGAATATATCTGAGTATCTGCAGGAGTTGGGATCCGTCAACATAACCGGGAAGACTGCTGATCCTGCTCCCGTCAGGGGTGAGAAACCACATGGTGGGCAGACCCTTTACCTGCCATGATTGTGACAGCGTATGGTTCTGATCGGTGTCAACGGAAATACTGACAAAATTTTTCTCCAGATATGCCAGCACCTTTTCATCCAGAAACGTGGTTTTTTTCAACTGGGTGCAATAGGTGCACCACTGGGCGTAAAAATACAGGAACACATTTTTGTCCTGGGTTTTGGCCTGGGCCAGGCCCGGGGTATAGTCTTTCCAGTCGATCGTTTTATTTTGGCCGGCGTTACCGTTCCCCGGGTCAGCGTTACCTGTTACCGAAGCAAGCGGTTCCTGTGTTTGCGCAACCTGTTTATTACCACTGAAATTTTTCTGCCCTGAATTGGCATTAAAAAACCAGAACAAACCAGCCAGGGCAATGGCCACCAGTCCAATGACCAGTATATTTTCTTTTTTCATTTACACTCCTTTTGCATATCAGGGCCGGATCCTGTTTTTTGCTGCAGGCCATCCCAGTTCAAATATCTAAGCAAACATGGTGCCATAGCCATGTCTGTATCAGTCAGTTATTTTACAGAAATTGAAAAATATTGTTTTATCAGTGCATTATATCAAATTATCCCAAAATATTTTGGTGCGTGTCAGCAGGTTCCACCTGTTTTGTTTTCCCGACAGGTGTTAACGGTGTGTGTTTTTAAGGGAAATCCCATGTTTTTTCAAGCGTTTCCATACCGTTACCCGGGACACCCCCAGCATCTGTGCCGCCCTGGTCTGGTTGCCGTCACTTTTCTGCAAAGCCTCCACCAGAGCGGATTTTTCCGATTGTTTGCACGATATTTCCGCGAAAACAACTGGATCAGGCCGGGAAGGCATGGGATTGGATGCGGCGGGATTTTGCTGCAGCAATTTTTCAGGCAGATGTTCGGTACCGATACTTTTCCCTTTTGCCAGCACAAAGGCGTATTCCACGGCATTGCGCAACTCCCTGATATTGCCTGGCCAGGGATAGGACACCATGGCCCGCATGGCCTGGGGGGTAAACCCGAGAATATTCTTCTTTGTTTTCTGTGCCAGAATACTGATAAAATGCTGAATGATCAAGGTAATATCATCCTTGCGATGACGTAGGGGGGGACAGGTCAAAGGAAACACATTGATCCTGAAATACAGGTCCTGACGGAATTCTCCCTGAAGAATCATTTTTTCAAGATCCTTGTTGGTGGCGGTGATGATGCGCACGTTAATGGGTATGGAGCGGTTATCCCCCACCCGCTGTATCATCTGTTCCTCCAGCACCCGCAGCAGTTTCACCTGCACACTCAAAGGGATATCCCCGATTTCATCCAGAAAAATCGTGCCCTGGTGGGCTGCTTCAAACCGGCCGATACGGTCATTTGCAGCCCCGGTATACGCCCCTTTCACATGGCCGAACAATTCGCTTTCCAGAATGGTTTCACTCAAAGCCGCACAATTGACTTTGACAAAGGGTTTGTCAGCCCGGCTGCCTTTTTCGTGCAGAGCCTTGGCAACCATCTCCTTACCGGTACCGCTTTCTCCGAGAATAATCACCGGTGTGTCCAGAGAGGCAACCCCCTGGATATGTTCAAAAAGATTCTGCATTACCGGGGTGCGGCCGATAATACCATGGAACCCGTCATCAATATGGTAAATACGTTTAATGGTATCCAGTTCATTTTTATAGCTGATATTTTCTGAAATATCCTTGAGGGTCTCCACTGCTCCTAAAATCTGCCCGGTATCATCGTACAGCACAGTGGCGGTTTTGACTATGGGGATGGTTTGTTTGCGGCTGTCGGTTATCATGCATTTTTTATCCCGGACCAGCCCCTGGGAAAAAAGCATGCACCAGTCTTTTCCTTTTCCAGTACCCTTGATATCACATCCGGTGCAGTTGAGCAGCCGGCAGGACCGGCCGATGAGCTGGTCTTCTGTATATCCTGTCATGAGCTGGGCTGAATGATTGGCAGCAATAAAATCGCCTTGTTCATCCAGCAGGATAATCCCATCCTGGACAGAATCTATGATCACCCGCCAATGTTTTCCAATATCCATGTATATCTCCTGTTAACAATATCGTTAACAACTAAATTAACACATAATTAACACTTTGGCAACACCGATCCTTTCACAAAAAATGTTTTTTTGGTTTACAAAAACAAAAATATGTTATAAAAAAAGAATGTTATAAAATATTTCTCCATTAATTTTCCTGGTGGCACATGGGTTGCTATTCTACAGAGGCAGACAAAACCATGGATACCATGCGGAAGGCTCCGCAAACAAAATAAAATCACCTGTAAAATAACCATCAACCATTAGGAGAAACCATGAAAATTCATCCATTAAAACACACGTTTCTGGCCATGGCAGCCTGCCTGATTCTTTTGACCGGCGCCATGCATGCCCTGGCTGCCGAAGACTGGATGTACCATGACATTGTGGAAGCGGACTTTGTCATCGCCCATGTCACCGTACCCATGGCCGACAATGTCATGATCATCGATGCACGGCCTTACAAACCCATGTATGTCAAAGGTCATATCCCGGGTGCCGTGAGCATTCCGGACACGGAATTTGATAAAAATACCGATCTTCTGCCCAAAGACAAAAACGCCCTGCTGATTTTCTACTGCGGGGGTGTGGAATGCAAACTCAGCCATAAATCCGCCAAAAAAGCAGAAAAACTGGGCTATAAAAACGTCAAGGTATTTGCCAAGGGATTTCCCGAATATATGAACCAGCCCGGGGCCTATGCCGCTGTATCAGCAGCGTATGTGGCTGCGAAAATCGCGGAAAACAAAACCCTGGTGGTGGACTCCCGTCCCCAGAAACCCAAGTACGACCAAGGCCATATTCCCACGGCCATCAGCATTCCCTTTACCCATTTTGATGAACTTTCCGGCAAACTGCCCCGAAGCCTTGAAACACCCATTATTTTTTATTGCGGCGGGCTTGAATGCCGGTTGAGCCACAAAAGTGCGGCCAGGGCCCTTGTCATGGGATACAAAGATGTATCTGTGTTTGCTTTAGGATATCCTGAATGGAAAAAACAATTTGGCGCAGCTGCTGATACTGTGGCAGTCAAGGCAGGCGAAATAGAGGGATCCATTGATCTGGACCGGTTTAAAACCATTTTGGCCGAAAATCCGGAATCCATCATGCTGATAGACACCCGGGACCCGGATGAATTTGCAAAGGGCCATTTTACGACTGCCGTGAACATCCCGGTGGAAAAACTGGAGCCCAAAATCGCTGATTTGCCGGCAGACAAACCGGTTGTATTTGTATGTTCCACAGGAGCCAGAAGCGGCGAAGCCTATTATATGGTCAAAGATGTCAGAGAATCTTTGACAGATGTGTATTATGTGGAAGCCCAGATCAGCTTTAAAAAAGACGGCACCTATACCATCAAAGCGCCAAAATAGTCACGTGAACCGGAAGTCATCCTCTGAATTCATTTGCGTTTTGCGGATGAACCAAAAAGTAATTACGGAAGACATTTGAGAAAAAAAAGATTAAGATACAGACAATGACAGACAAAGGAGAATTACCCATGTTTAAAAAGATGCTTGTTTTTTTCACCCTGGCCCTTTTCACCCTGGGATCCGTTCCCGCCGTGTTTGCCGATGACGCCCCGGACGGAAACGAACGCAAAGGCAAATACACCTACCGTAAAGTGATCAAGGCCTGCCATGAAAACGGGGGCGTGGATTCCCCCTCCCCCACTGTAAGTCCGGCTGACATGACCCGGGCCGAATGGAAACAGATTTTCGAATCCCGCAACTTTGAGGTATTTGGCTGCCAGGCACAATGGGATGCCATATCCGACCAGGATATCAAGGATATCCATGCCTATTTCCACGCATTTGCCAAAGACTCGCCCGCACCTGCCACATGCAGCTAAACCAGTTCCTGCAGCGGGCAGATCCTTATGGATCTGCCCGCTGCAGCAGCCTGATCTCTTTTCGGAGGCATTATGGGAATACATCTGAAGCAAAAAGACCGGGGCAGTCCGGCACAAACCGTCCAGGAAAAAATGGCATTCAGCCGGACAAATGATTCATACCGGCCGGCATCCTTTGCGTTCCGTTGGACAGCAGCACTGGCGGCAGTACTGGTTTTCGGAATCCTGGCTGTCACCTGTCCGGCGGCGACTTCGGTGGCCGCAGCCGCACAAGAAAAAGAGGCATTGGGAATGCAACTGGCCAAACAGGCGGTCAGGGCCGACAAACACTGGACCACGGTGGATCACAGCAAACTGACAGAGCTGAACCAGAACTTCACATCCGGAGACCAGATCACCCAGGCATGTCTTTCCTGTCATACGGATGCAGCCATGCAGTTTGAAGAAACCATCCACTGGACCTGGGAAGTACCCTCTGAAAAGCCCGGGATCATGAACGGCAAGGCAGGCCATGCAGTAAACAACTTCTGTATTTCCGGCAATGCCATGGAAGACAAGGGCTGCCTGAGCTGTCATGCCGGCTGGGACGGCAGGGATGGGCTGGTCAACTGCCTGGCCTGTCACGGAGAAGAAAAATTTCCGTTCAAGGAAACCTTTGCAGATCTGGCTGCCTTTGAAGGAGATGATGACCCGGATATATTGGAAATCGTTAAAGAGCTGCAATCCGGTATACGGACGGCAGTACAGAATGTCACGCTTCCCGGACGCAACAACTGCGGCGAATGCCACTTCAAAGGCGGCGGGGGCGATGGGGTAAAACACGGGGATTTGGATACCTCCCTGGCCAAACCCAACCGGATGCTGGATGTACACATGGCCGTGGACGGCGCTGACTTTACCTGCACCCGCTGTCATACCACGGTCAAACACCATATTGCGGGACGGCTGTATACCCGTCCTGCAGCAGCGGAAAGAAAAAGCCTGATCCAGGATGACATGGCCACCAAAATCACCTGTGAATCCTGTCACAGTGCCACCCCCCACAAAGCCAGTACCAAGATGAACGACCATACAGACAAGGTGGCCTGCCAGAGCTGCCATATCCCGGAATTTGCCCGGGTCAACCCCACCAAAATGTGGTGGGACTGGACAACAGCCGGCAAAATGAAAGACGGCAAGCCCTATGAAGTAAAAGGGGAGTTCGGCAAACCTGTCTACAAATCCATTAAAGGAGATTTTATCTGGGCAAAAAATGTGGTGCCCCAGTATTCCTGGTACAACGGGTCTTTTGACAATATCGGCATAAAAGACAAAATAGATCCCCAGCAGATTGTGGCGGTGAGCCATCCCCTGGGATCGCCCGATGACCCCAATGCGCGGATTCATCCTTTCAAGATCCACCGGGGAAAACAGCCTTACGACAAAATCAACAAACAGCTGGTGGCCCCCCTGCTTTCCGGTCCCAAAGGATTCTGGACCACCTTTGACATGGATGAGGCCATCACCATAGGCAATCAGACCCTGGATGTGCCCTATTCCGGTGAATTTGACTATGTGGAAACCACCTATGCCTTTCCCATCACCCATATGGTGGCCCCGGCGGGAAAATCTTTGGACTGCATCCAATGCCACACCCGGGACAACTCGCGCCTGGCCGGTATCACCGGTATCTACATGCCGGGCCGGGACAAGTTCGCCATTGTGGACACCATTGGCCTGATCGCGGTACTGGGGGCCATAGCCGGCGTTACGCTCCACGGGCTGGGCCGGTTTTTCACCCGTAACGGCAGGGAGGAGTAGCGCAATGAACGAAAGAACAATGACAAAAGTTTACCTGTACACCCGGTTCGAACGCTTCTGGCACTGGTTCCAGGCATTGATGGTCATCCTTCTCATGATCACCGGGTTTGAAGTCCACGGCCTCTATTCGCTCATGGGATTTGAAACCGCTGTGGAAGTCCACAACTTTGTGGGGCTGTTATGGCTGGGATCGTTTGCTTTCTTTGCTTTCTGGCTGGTCATCACGGGTGAATGGAAGCAGTATATCCCCACGACCCGAAAACTGTTCGACGTGGCCCTGTACTATGCCTGGGGCATTTTCCACGGCCAGGACCACCCAGTGCAGAAAACACCGGGCGCCAAACACAATCCCCTGCAGCGCCTGGCCTACCTGGGTATCTCTGCCATGCTCCTGCCGGTGCAGATGATAACCGGGCTGCTGTACTACCTGTACAACAGCCTGGGGAATGTCTCTCTGGCACCAATTGCCTTTATTCACACACTGGCTGGTTTCCTGCTGGTGAATTTTCTGATTATCCACCTATACATGACCACCACCGGCCATTCCCTTTTCAGCCACATCAAGGGCATGATCACCGGATGGGAAGAGATCCACGACACCACAAAAATTGAGGATTGGGAAACCAAGGCCACCAAAAAAGCCTGACCTTCTCCATCACTTCCAGGCAAGCAAAACCCCGGGGCTTTTATTGTCCGGGGTTTTGCTTGTTCCATAAAATCGTTCGTGAGTCCGGATGGATTTTAATCCATTTTTCGACCAGATCTACAAAACCCACCAAATACACATCTCTGTCCGACAGATTGGATACAGCTCGGACAGACATTTGATACACAAATGTCTCGAGTACCTGCCCGAATGATACACATCCTCGCGCCAAACCGCATACAGCACAACAAACCGCAAACATGCTTGAAAACCTGAACCAAATTGGCTATAGTATATCAGCTTTCAGTATTTTTGGCATGGATCATCACTTTTTTCAATAAGATGGCACATGAATTGCTTTTTTCCAATCTGAGATTTGGCATTAAACACAATATCTGGAGGAATCAATGGATCCGGTTTTTTTGTCCCGACTGCAGTTTGCCGCAGCCACCATGTTCCATTTTCTGTTTGTCCCCCTGACCCTGGGGCTTTCCATTCTCATTGCCTACATGGAAACCAAATACGCCAGAACCGGGGATGAAACTTATCTGCGCATGACCAAATTCTGGGGAAAGCTGTTTTTGATCAATTTTGCCCTTGGGGTGGTCACGGGCATCACCCTGGAATTTCAGTTCGGTACCAACTGGTCAAGATATTCTGCTTATGTGGGGGATATCTTCGGCTCGCTTCTGGCCATCGAGGCATCTGTGGCTTTTTTTCTGGAATCCACCTTCATCGGCATCTGGATTTTCGGATGGAAAAAGCTGTCCCCTAAAGCCCATGCCGGTGTGATGTGGCTCATCGCCTTTGCCGGGAACATGTCTGCTGTGTGGATTTTACTGGCCAACGGGTTTATGCAGAACCCTGTGGGGTATGTGATCCGGGACGGCAGGGCTGAACTGGACAGTTTTTTTGCCCTGATCACCAACAAGCACGGGATTCTGGAAATCATTCATGTAATACCCTCAGCCCTGCTGCTGTCCGCTTTTTTCATCATGGGGGTCTCTGCCTGGCATCTGCTGAAAAAACAGCACCTGGATGTATTTGAACCCTCTTTCCGCATAGGTCTGGTGGTGGGTCTTGTCAGTGCTGTCCTGGTTGCCGTCACAGGGGATATGCACGGGGTCAATGTGTCCAAGACCCAGCCGGCCAAGCTGGCTGCCATGGAATCCCACTGGGAAACCCAGACCCGGGCACCCCTGGTGCTGTTTGCCATCCCGGATGAAGAAAATGAAAGAAACAGCATTGAAATCGGTGCGATTCCCGGTATCTTGAGTTTTCTGGGATTTCATGATTTCAATGCAAAAGTCACGGGGCTGCGGGATATCCCCAAAGATGAGCGGCCCCCGGTACTGCCCACATTCATCGGTTTCAGGACCATGGTGGGTCTGGGCACCTTGTTTATCCTGCTGACCGTTTACGGATGGTTTAAACGCAACAAACTGCTGGAAAACCCCACTTACCTGAAAATCATGATGTTTTCCCTTCCTTTACCCTATATTGCCATAGAAATGGGATGGATCGTATCAGAGGTGGGCAGGCAGCCCTGGATCGTATACGGCCTGATGAAAACCGCTGAAGCTGCCTCCCCTGTATCCACAACCCAGGTGTTCACCTCCCTTATGGGATTTATTCTGGTGTACGGTCTGCTGGGAGCGGTGGGATTCTTTTTGATGGCCAAAACTGTTAAAGAAGGCCCTGAAGCCGCAACCCGATAAAAAGGAGTACATAAATAATGGAACTGCAAACGATCTGGTTTTTTCTGTGGGGCCTTTTATGGGCGGTATTTTTCATGACATCCGGGTTTGACTTCGGCATCGGCACCATCTACCCCTTTGCCGGCAAAACCGATACAGACCGGCGTACCATGCTCAATGCCATAGGTCCTTTGTGGGACGGCAATGAGGTGTGGCTCATCACGGCCGGCGGGGTGACCTTTGCCGCTTTCCCTCTGGTCTACGCTACCATGTTTTCGGCACTTTATACCCCGCTGATGCTGATTCTCTTTGCCCTTATTTTCCGCGGGGTTGCCATCCATTTCAGAAGTAAAATCGATACCCCTGGTTGGAAAAAGGTGTGGGATTTTCTGATCTTTATCGGCAGCTTTTTTCCGGCCCTGCTGTTCGGGGTGGCTTTTGCCAACATATTCCAGGGTATTCCCTTTGATGACCAGGGGGTATACCACGGCAACACCTTCAGACTTCTCAATCCCTACGGGCTGCTGGGGGGACTTTTATTTGTCCTGCTGTTCATTGTCCACGGTGCCAACTGGATGGCAATTAAATCTTCAGGCGGGTTGCAGGCACGCATGGTGCTGATTTCTCAGAGAACCTGGCTGATACTGGTGCCGGTTGCAGTCATATTTCTGATTGCCAGTTATTTTGCCACTGACCTGTATGCCAATTATTTTCAGTACCCGGTTTTATTTTTCGTAACCTTGGTGAATGTGGCAGCCCTGTTGAGCATCCGGTATCTTGTAAACAAAAAAACCTATTTCAAGGCCTGGTTCGCATCGGCTGTAACCATCGTGCTGTGCACATTTTTCGGCATCATCGGACTGTTCCCCGCCCTGTTTCCTTCCAGCATGAACCCGGACTGGCACCTTACCGCGTTTAACGCATCCTCCAGTCCCCTGACCTTGAAAATCATGCTGGCTGTGGTCCTGGTATTCATTCCCATTGTCATCTGTTACCAGATCTGGGCCTACCACATGTTCAAAAATCCCGTAACCCAGGAAGACCTGGATATGGACGAAGCATATTAAACGGGCTGCACTGCGCCCGTCAATCCCATAACCAATAAACAAAGGAGAAAAGATTATGGACAGATATGTATGTGGCCCCTGCGGCTATGTGTATGACCCTGCTGACGGAGATCCGGACAACGGCATAAAAGCCGGGACCGCGTTTGAAGATCTGCCCGATGACTGGACCTGCCCCATCTGCGGTGCAGCCAAGGACGAATTTGAAAAAGAATAATTATCTGTAACAGGCAGGCCGGACCGGAAACCTTTGTCCGGCCTGCATCACCCCGCTCTTCTTACAGTAGATTTTCATTTTTTTGGGTCACATGCCCTGCGCATCTTCCTGATCAAGTCCCAGGGCATCACTCAGGTTCAGTTCCAGCATTTTAATGCTGGCGGATATCCGCTGTACATTTCTTTGCAATGCGGGAAAATCCGTGGTCTGGATTTCCAGAAACCCGGCTGCTTGTCTGAGTATTGCAATATTTTCATTGATTGCCGTCAATGAAGGTTTTTCTAAGCTTTGCTGCATCTGTTTTCATTCCTTTCAAACATTGACACACTTTTTTTTGCATACTCCCCTTTTTAGCACCTTACTCATCAGTTTCTGTTAATAAAACAAGGAAATGAAGAGCGGCACCTGGGTTGCAGGTTTCCCGCGTTGCCGGGTATTTGTTCATTCCCGACTTTTTTTGCGCAGGTCCTTGAACCGCCTGGCTTTTAGTTTATATCGGGGCAGACTCCCGTAATCAGAAAACTGAATCTCATACCCCAGGTTGGTTTTCAACCGCAGCTGGTCCCGGAGCCCGGGTTCAACATCTGCCTGCCCCACCCCTGGTTTCAGTTCCACTTTCAGGGTGATATGGTCCACGTCCCCTGGTCTTTCCACCACCAGTTCATACTCATCCCCCAGCCCGTCAAAGGATCGTACCACCGCCTCCACCGCAGCCGGGCTGAAAAGTACCCCCTTGACCTTGGTAATGTCGTCTGCCCGGCCGATGACACCGCCTTTTATCACCCGAAACGTCCTGCCGCAGGCACAGGGGTCCGGGTCCCACTGGATCACATCCTTGGAATCAAACCGTATACAGGGCTGGGCCATGCGGTCCAGGGCCGTGACCACCATTTTCCCTTTTTTCCCTGGTTCTGTGATAAGTTCTCCGGTTTCCAGGTCCTCGATCTCCACCAGAAACATGGCCTCGTTCACATGCATGCCGAACGGCTGGTGCCGGCACTCATAGGACCAGGCCCCGATTTCCGTGGCGCCGGAATGGTCATATACCCTGGCGCCGAATGCCTCTTCCATCCGTTTTTTGGTGGCCGGGATCCCGGCCCCGGGCTCACCCGCACAGGTGATCTTGTCAATGGACAGGGTCGCCGGATCAATGCCCAGTTTATTTTTTGCCACATCTGCCATGCGCAGCACATAGGTGGGAGTGGCCATCATGGCCGTGGCCTGCAGCTCCTGGATCTTGAGAATGCGTGCCTGGGTATCCAGAACCCCGCCGGGCACCACCTCGCATCCCAGTTTTTCCGCACCGTAATGGCCGGCCCAGAATGCCACAAAAATATTGTACCCAAAGGGCAGAAACACCCGGTCAGATGCCCGGTATCCCTGAGACCAGAGTATGCAGGCCCAGCATTCAGCCCACCATTCCCAGTCCTGCCAGGTATCGGGCTGATACACGGGCTGTCCTGTGGTACCGGATGTCTGACGGAATGCGGACACCTCTTCCAAGGGCACACACAGGGCATCCCCATAGGGAAACGGGTCCTTGTTCTGGATCGCCTGCATCATGGATTTTTCCACCTTTGGCACTTTTCTTACATCATCCAGGGACCGGATGTCATCAGGAGTAATCTTGGCCGCATCATAAAGTTTTCTGTGAAACTTTGAGTGCTGATATGCCCAGGAAAATATGCGCTTGAACTTGAAGAGCTGCAGCTGTTCCAGTTTCTGTCTGGGCAGGGTTTCCAGAAACGGGTTCCAAAATTCATTCTCAGTCATCTGATCCATCCTTGTTGTATTGAAAAACCAGACTGCCAGAAGGAAATCACTGCTCCAGGAGGTCGGATTGAACCGGAAAAACCCCGGGGCAGCCTGGAAATGCGGCCTTATTTAAATTCAGCCAGCCGCGCTTTGACAAAATCCACTATTTTTTTGCCCTCAAATCCATTTTTGTTCATTTTCTCGATATAGGCATCCACCACCGGAGCGATGGCCGCCTGCCACCTTTCACCTTCTGAATCAGACAAATCAATCACCTCACCGCCAAGCTCCTTGAAAAACGCCAGTCCTTCCTGGTCTGATTCATCCCAGGCCAGGCCGTGTTTGGGAATCCATTCTTTGTTGATTTCCATGATCACACTTTTGAGGTCATCCGGGGTCTGTGCCCATTTTTTCTTGTTCATCACCACATAGAATGAAGAGGTATAGGCAATAGGGGTACTCAGGGTCAGGTAATCCACCACCTCACCCATGCGCCAGCCCTTGTTGACCTCTATGGGATACAGCGCCCCCTGTACAATACCTTTTTGCAGGCTCTGGTAAAGTTCAGGCATGGGCAGGGAAACCGGAGTGCCGCCAAGGGCGGATATCACTTGGGCAGAAGTACCATGCCCCCGCAGCTTCATGCCCTTGAAATCCTCCATTGTGCGCACCGATTTGCCGGCAGTGTGCAGCACACCGGCGCCGTGGGCATGCAGGTACATCACCTGGGTATCCTCCAGTTCTGCGGGTTTGAACTTTTCATATACCGCATTTACCACTTTGGTGGCGGTGATGCCGCTGTCATATCCCAGGGGCAGGTCTACCGCTTCCATAACCGGAAACCGGCCCCGGGTATAGGCAAACAAACACATGCCCATGTCTGACAGCCCGGATACCACTCCGTCATAATTCTGGGTGCCCTTGGTCAGGGTCTGGCCGGGATAATATTCCACCACCACCTGTCCGTCGGTGCGTTTTTCGACTTCATCACACCAGGACTGTGCCAGTTTGCTCTGCACATGGGTGGGGGGGAAAAAATTGGAATAATTGAGTTTAATGGTTTTGGCATAAAGAGAAGAACAGAAAAACAACAATCCACATATCATGGTAAAAATCCAGAAAAAACCTGTTAATTTTCGCATCTTATCCATCTCCTTTACTGTGTTATTGTACACTTGTGGGAACCCTTTTGTAAAAACACCTGAATATCGCCACCACCCCCTTTCACTGTTTTTTTCAATTTCTTATGTCATTGGTACCCTGTATTTTTTTTGTGCGCAAGGGGTATATTACAGGTAATTTCCGGGTATGAAATATACCCGGTAATGTCCAGATACCAATATCTGATGCAATGATCGGACGTCAGGATGTTACGTGGTTTTATTGAACCGTTTAAACAATTCCATTGCCGCAACCACCGGGATTGCCAGCACCAGTATATACATCCATTCGGTAAAGGTGACCGGTTCAATTCTCAGGATCG
>JAABSB010000027.1 GCA_011390615.1 Desulfotignum sp.
ATTATATTTGCATTTTCAGCATTTTTATCGGAATAATTGAGGATTTCTTTTTTCATGAAATGAATCATTCTTATAATTTTTTCAATATCATTATGATTCAGTCCTTTTATTTCCTGAAGTATCCGTTGTTCATATACTTTGTCTGATATCATTGCAACCCCCCGCCTGTTTGTTTCTATCCCGGCAACCTGTAAGACACAATTTATCACAGGCCATGATCAATGGCAATTACATGTAACCACTCCCGCTACTGGCACCAGAAAAAACAGGCAGGTCATTCCACAGAGAACCTTTACCACGACAGGAGCCCCGGGAGGTGCCTTGCTGCAGGACTGTCAGAACGCGTTCTCAGGCCGGCAGCAAGGCACCTCCCGGGGCGGCATCCCTGCCGGACAGTCTCCTCCAGTTCATATGGGATGAGACTGGCAGTCCTGCAATGCTACATGTTCCTGCGGTATTTGCCCCCCACCTCGTACAGGGCCCCGGTGATGGTACCCAGGGAGCAGACTTTTACCGTCTCCATGAGCTGTGCAAACATGTTGCCCCCGTCCAGGGCGGTTTGTTGGAGTTTCTGTATGGCGGTTTCCTGGTCCTCCCCATGGGCGGCCTTGAAATTTTCCAGGCGCACCAGCTGTTCGTTTTTCTGGGCATCGGTTGCCCGGGACAGTTCCAGGTGGTTGGCCATTTCCGCATAATCCGCATCCGGGTCTTCAAAGGTGTTGATGCCGATAAGCGGCAGTTTGCCTGAATGCTTCTGGTGCTCGTAATACATGGATTCTTCCTGGATTTTGCCCCGCTGGTACCCGGTTTCCATGGCCCCCAGGACCCCGCCCCGCTGGGTGATGCGTTCAAACTCCACCAGCACGGCTTCTTCCACCAGATCGGTGAGTTCATCCACGATAAATGATCCCTGGAGCGGATTTTCATTTTTGGCCAGGCCCCATTCCCGGTTGATGATCAGCTGGATGGCCAAAGCCCTGCGCACAGATTCCGCAGACGGTGTGGTGATGGCCTCGTCAAAGGCATTGGTGTGCAGGGAGTTGCAGTTGTCGTAAATGGCGCACAGCCCCTGGAGGGTGGTCCTGATATCATTGAACTGGATATCCTGGGAATGCAGGGACCGGCCCGAGGTCTGGATATGGTATTTGAGTTTCTGGGATTTGTCATTGCCTTTGTACTTGTACCGCATGGCAATCGCCCAGATGCGGCGGGCCACCCGGCCGATGACCGTGTATTCCGGATCCATGCCGTTGGAAAAGAAAAACGACAAAGACGGGGCAAAATCGTCGATGTCCATGCCCCGGGACAGGTAGTATTCCACATAGGTGAACCCGTTGGCCAGGGTCAGGGCCAGCTGGGTGATGGGATTGGCGCCGGCCTCGGCAATGTGATACCCGGAAATGGACACGGAGTAAAAATTTTTCACCTGGTGGTCGATAAAATACTGCTGGATATCCCCCATCATTTTCAGGGCGAACTCGATGGAAAAAATACAGGTGTTCTGCCCCTGGTCTTCTTTGAGGATATCTGCCTGGACCGTTCCCCGCACCGTGGACAAAGCAAAGGCCTTGATCTCTTCTGCTTCCTGTTCTGTGGGTTTTCTGTTGTTTTCTGCTTCGAATTTTTCCATCTGCTGGTCAATGGCCGTGTTCATGAACATGGCCAGCATCATGGGGGCCGGGCCGTTGATGGTCATGGACACCGAGGTGTTGGCAGAGCACAGGTCAAACCCGTGGTACAGCAGTTTCACATCATCCAGGGTGCAGATGCTCACGCCCGAGGTGCCGATCTTGCCGTAGATGTCCGGCCGGCGGTCCGGATCAAATCCGTACAGGGTGACCGAGTCGAATGCGGTGGACAGGCGTTTGGCAGGATATGATGCAGACAGCAGCTTGAACCGGCGGTTGGTATCAGCCGGGCCCCCTTCCCCTGCAAACATCCGGGTGGGGTCTTCATCCGCCCGTTTCAAAGGAAACACCCCGGCGGTATAGGGAAAACTGCCGGCAAAATTTTCTTTGCGCATCCACTGGAACTGGTCTCCGGGATCGGAAAACCGGGGCCGGGCAATTTTGGGAATCTTTGAGTGGGACAGGGATCTGGTATACAGGGGCACCCGGAACTCTTTGTCTCTGACCTGGTAGACCAGTTCATCGTTTTCACAGGCTGCAGCACTTTTTGTGTAATGGGAGATCAGATCCTGTGTTTCCGGGTCCACCGCATCTGCGGCTGCAGTTACCGCTTGTTTCAGGCCGTCCACTACCTGGTCCATGTCATTGTTCTGTGTGTCAAGCTGTTCCACGACAGCTGTCAGGTGCCAGTGCCGGCGGACGGCATCTGCCTGGTCCCGGGTGGTCTTATGGTATTCTCTGACGGTGTCGGCAATTTCAGCCAGGTACCGGGTGCGCTCTCCCGGGATAATGATGGTCTTGGATGAGGATTCCTTTACACCGGTTCTGGGAAGGGTCGAGGTATACTGGATACCTTTTCTTTTGTTGATGAGATCCAGCAGGGCATGGTAAAAAGCGGTGATGCCGTCATCATTGAATTTGGAGGCAATGGTGCCGTACACCGGCATCTCTTTGGGGTCTGTGTCCCAGGCCTTGCGGTTGCGCTGGACCTGTTTTCTCACATCCCGGATGGCATCTTCCGCCCCTTTTTTCTCATATTTGTTCACCACAACAATGTCTGCATAATCCAGCATATCTATTTTTTCCAGCTGTGACGGGGCCCCGAATTCCGCGGTCATCACATATACAGACATGTCCACAAGATCCACCACCCGGGAATCCCCCTGTCCGATGCCCGCGGTTTCCAGCAGGACCATGTCAAACCCGGCCGCCTTTACAACCGAGAGAACCTGGGGCAGGGACTCGGGGAGTTCTGCCTGGGACATCCTGGTGGCCAGAGACCGCATGTAGACCCTGTCCGTGTCAATGGCATTCATGCGGATACGGTCTCCGAGAAGGGCACCCCCGGTTTTGCGCCGGGAGGGGTCACAGGAGATGACCGCAATGTTCACATCCGCCAGATCCCGCAGCATGCGGATGATCAGTTCATCGGTCAAAGAGGACTTACCTGCCCCGCCCGTACCGGTGAGACCGATAACCGGCACATTCCCGGCATCTGCCAAAGGCAGCACCTGTGCCATGATTTTTTCCAGCTGATCCGGGTGTTGGGCGCATGCCTCCTGCACTGCTGATATGCACCGGGCAATACCCAGTTTGTTGTCCACAGTGAGCCGGTCACAGGCCAGGGCATCATAATCCACGCACGGGGCATCCATGGCCCGCATCATGTCGTTGATCATGCCCTGAAGTCCCATTTTCGCACCATCTTCAGGTGCGTAGATCCGGGTGATCCCGTAGGCGTGCAGTTCCGCCATCTCCGATGGGATGATCACACCGCCGCCGCCGCCGAAAATTTTCACGTGGGAGGCGCCATGTTCATCCAGCAGGTCTTTGATATATTTGAAATACTCCATATGGCCGCCCTGGTAGCTGGACACGGCAATGCCCTGGGCATCTTCTTCAATGGCTGCATCCACCACTTCCCTGGCAGACCGGTTATGGCCGATGTGGATCACTTCAGCACCTGTATCCTGCAGTATCCGCCGCATGATATTGATGGCAGCATCATGCCCGTCAAAAAGCGATGTGGCGGTAACAATTTTAATGGAATTTTTGGGGGTATACGCTTCAACTTCCTGACTCATGGCAGCTCCTTTATTAATATCCGGTGGTTTGGCCGCACCAAACAAAGTGTATGTGTTGTATACTGGTTTTTACTTGCACATATCTGTGAAAAAATAAATACAAATTTTTAGAATATGAGTCCGAGAATGAACTCTGTCTGAATGGCGATGTATTGGTCAATGGTATAATACTTTTTCAAATGCCAGCGGCGAAAGGCCCACATCTGTCCCAGCACGGAAATATTGTGTCCCACAAGGTTGCGGATGTTTGTATCCAGAACAGGAAAATTTTTCTTTCCAGACATCTGGCCGAGGGTGGTAATAAAGATATCGGTGATATTCAGTTCATTGACCAGGACCCGTTCTTTCCATTTCTGGGGCAGAAACTGGGTGACCTGGTACATGAGCAGGATATGATCAGACATGTTATCACACACTGTAAAATACTGGCGGATCACTTCAGCCAGCCGCTCTTTGTCACCGACACTGTCTGACAGGGCCTCTTCCACCGCTTTTTGCACTTCTTCATGGATGGTTTTGCACACCAGGTAGAGCAGGTCCTCTTTGGAACTGACATATTCATACAAAGAACCGATGGAGAAGCCGGCAGCTTTTGCGATCATGCGGGTGGTGGTTTTGTGGTACCCGTGCGCAATGAACAGGGTGACGGTGGAATCGATGATATGGCGCCGCCGTTCCTGCACCAGTTCGGGATTTTTGATCTGGGTAGGAACCTCTGGATCAGCCACCGGCGGTTTTCTATTTCTGCCTTTTGCCAAAGTGCTCTCCTCTGGATGGATTCTCCTCCCATGCGCCCTTTATGAACGAGCGCTCAATCATATATGCTTTTCTTGCATGGTTATCAGGATATGTCAAGCAAAACATTTGGGCCCAGTCGTCTCTTTTTTTTACTTTTTTTTGTGGTTCACCTGGGGTAAGATGACCAGTAATGCATTTATCCAAAAAAAGGTAAAAAAGTTAACTTCTGACCCCAGGAGGATGCCATGGAGCTTAAAACCATTGCCATTGAAAACCCGGAAGCGCATAATTTTATTCTCGGCCATGCCCATTTCATCAAGACTGTTGAAGATATCCATGAAGCCATTGTATGCACGGTCCCCAATGCCAGATTCGGGGTGGCGTTCTGTGAAGCATCCATGGAATGCTTAGTCCGGTGCAGCGGAACAGACGAGGCCCTGACAAAACTGGCCCAAGAAAACGCCTATGCCCTGGGTGCCGGGCATTCATTCATCATTTTCATGAAAGAGATGTTCCCCATCAACATTCTCAACACCATCAAGAATGTGCCGGAGGTGGTAAGCATCCATTGTGCCACTGCCAATCCAGTGGAGGTTGTCCTGGCACAGACAGATCAGGGCCGGGGCATTTTAGGGGTGATTGACGGATTTTCTCCCAAAGGCATTGAAACTGATGCAGATGTGGAAAAGCGCAAGGGTTTTCTGCGCATGATCGGCTACAAGCAGTAAAAAAAAGGAAAAAAAAGAGGTCAGAAGTTAACTTTTTTACCTTTTTTACAATCCATATATCAATTATGCGCTGCTGCGCCAAAAAAGGTAAAAAAGTTAACTTCTGACCCCAAATATTCAAATATTACTTTGTTATGAAAATCGGGCATTCCGCCTTGTGAAGCACCTGGTGGGCCACACTGCCTAAAAACAGCCCGGCAAGGTCTGTCACCCCCCGGGAGCCCATGACGATGAGATCCGCTTTTTCGATTCTGGCCACTTCCGAAATATTGGTTCCGGCTGTTCCCTCAAGAATCCGTGTTTCATAAGAAACCTTGGCTTTTTCCAGCATCTCTTCAAAGGGTTTGACAAGGTCTTCCGATGATTTCATTATTTCATCGATGGCCTGCTGAAAGTAGGGTTCAGATAAAACCACGGGAAATTTTGCATGGCAGTGCAGCAGAATGATGTGGGATTCGAACTTTTTGGCAAGATCAATGGCATACCGGGTTGAATTGATTGAATGGGATGATCCGTCGACAGGGTTGAGTATCTTTTTAAAATCCATGTTGCCTCCTTTCGCGTCCAGGCATCTTGTCCGGACAGGTTAACTTGGGTTTATATAAGGATGCACACGACATACGTTTCTTTCTGTTTCCTGTATTATATATTTTTCCCGGTAAAATAAAAAGCCTTTTTCACACAAGTATTCTTCTGTCCAGGTTGAAAAAATTCTGTGCCGTGGATATATTTCCTTTTTACAAAAACAATTGAATATTGGGGATACGCTGTGAAGGTTGCTTATATCAATCCGTTCATAAATGCCTGTATTGATGTGTTCGAGACATTTGCAGGACTTGTTTCCACACCGGGCAAACCTGCGGCAGGGATGCATCCGGGTGATCATGGCAGCATCAAAGCAGTGATCGGGCTCAACGGGCATGGCATTAAAGGGTATTTCATCATCAGCTTTTCCCAAACATTTCTGGAAAAAATTGTGGCCGGCCTTTTCGGCAAACAAACGTCTGCCTCCATGGCGGAAATCAATGACCTGGCCGGAGAACTGACCAACATGATAACAGGCAATGCCAAGGCCCAGTTATCAAAACAGGGCTATTTTTTTGATGTGGCCGTACCCCGGATCAGCCATACCCTGCCGGACATACCTGTATATATGAAAGACACACCGGTCATTATGGTTCCCTTTACCACACCATCCGGAGATTATACCATTGAAGCCTCAATGAAAACCATTGCAGAAAATTTTGCTGCTGATCACCAGGAAATGTTCACCATTGCCGAGTTTTCGAAACTTTGCAGACTTTCTCCTGCCAGGGTTAAAAGTTTTCTGCGCACCGGATTTCTCAAAGGAATACAGAATCCTGACAAACAGTGGCTGATTCACCGGGACCAGATTGACAAATTCAAGTAACTGTCTTTTGCACCAAAAGTTTTTTTTCATGGTGTAAAAAAAATATTGACAAGTGATTTCAGCAAAATATAGTATCAGAATAAATAGACTGAGCGCTCGATCAGTTTTTCCTTCCTCTTGTCGGGCATGTATGGTTGAACCTGGAACAGGACAGTCCCAATCAATAACCAAAAATTATAAGGAGGCGCAGGGTGGATTTTGACCTTACCAAAGAGCAGGAGATGATCCGTAAGGAAGTCAGAAAGTTTGCCCGGACAGAAATCGCCCCCCAGGCCGGGGATCTGGACGAAAAAGAGCTGTTTTCCGAAGACCTCACCAGAAAAATGGGTGAAATCGGTCTTTTCGGCATGTTTGTTTCAGAAAGCTATGAAGGCCAGGCGATGGATTATATCTCGTATATCATTGCGGTGGAAGAGATCGCCCGCATTGACGGCTCCCAGGCCGCCACCATTGCTGCGGGCAATTCTCTGGGTATCGGCCCCATCTATTATTTCGGCACCGAGAAACAAAAGAAAAAATTTCTGCCAAAACTGTGCGCCGGAGAAGGTCTTTGGGGATTCGGTCTCACCGAGCCCACAGCCGGGTCCGATGCCGGGGGCAGCAAAACCACGGCCGTGCTGGACGGGGATGAATGGGTGATCAACGGGTCCAAGATTTTCATCACCAATGCCGCCTGCGACATGACCATGGGGGTAACGGTCCAGGCCATCACCGGCACCAGGGACAGCGGCAAGCCGGAATATTCCTGTATTCTTGTTGAAGCAGGCACCCCGGGATTCAAGGCCGTGCCCATGCACAAAAAAATGATGTGGCGCTCCTCCAATACGGCAGAACTTTATTTTGACGATGTGCGGGTGCCCAAAGAAAACATCCTGGGCAAAAAAGGGGACGGGTTCCACCAGATGCTGTCCACCCTGGACGGGGGACGGCTGTCCATCGGGGCCATGGGATTAGGCGGTGCCCAGGGGGCCTATGACCTGGCCCTCAAATATGCGAAAGAAAGAGAACAGTTCGGTCAGCCCATTTCCAAATTCCAGGCAATTGCCTTTAAACTGGCGGACTGCGCCATGGAGATCGAATGTGCCAGAAACCTTTTGTACAAGGCCTGCTGGCTGAAAGACCACAAACGGCCCTATGAAAAAGAGGCAGCCATGGGCAAACTGTACTGTTCCGAGGTCATGAACCGGGTGGTGAACCATGCCGTGCAGATCCACGGCGGCTACGGCCTGATGAAAGAATACAATGTGGAGCGGTTCTTTCGGGACCAGAAACTGCTGGAGATCGGAGAAGGCACCTCTGAAGTGCAGCGGATCGTAATTTCCAGATATATCGGGTGTTAGGCCCAAAGGGAGATATTATCATGACCACCCAGGACCTGCTCATCAAACAGGAGAAAAACCAGGCCGCCATTCTTACCTTGAACCGGCCGGCGGTGATGAACTGCCTGAATTTTGACCTTTTATATGCCTTAAGAGATGAAATTGACAGGCTGCAGTTTGCCGGTGACATCCGGTGCGTCATCATCACCGGTGCCGGAGAAAAAGCGTTCTGCGCCGGGGCAGACCTCAAGGAGCGCGCCGCATTGACCCAGGACCAGGTCAAACAGTTCATCGTCACCATCAGAAACCTGCTCACCGGCATCCAGAACCTGAAAATGCCGGTAATTTCCGCTGTCAACGGTATCGCCTTAGGGGGCGGCACAGAAGTGGCGCTTGCATCGGATATCCGCATTGCATCAGACAACGCCTCCATGGGACTCACCGAGACCAGACTGGCCATTATCCCGGGAGGCGGCGGCACCCAGCGCCTGCCCAGGATCATCGGGGTGGCCAAAGCCAAGGAGCTGATTTTCACCGGCCGCAGGGTGGATGCAAAAGAAGCTTTGGATATCGGTCTTGTCAATGCGGTGGCTTCGCCGGAAAAACTCATGGATGCCTGCCTGGACATGGCTGCCATGATCGCCGAGACCGGGCCCGTTGCCGTGGAAATGGCCAAGTATGCCATTGACAAAGGCATTGAAACCGATCTTGCCACCGGCCTTGCCATTGAATCCAATGCCTACCGGGTGACCATTCCCACAGAGGACCGCATTGAAGGGCTCACCGCGTTCAGGGAAAAACGCAAACCTGTATATAAAGGGAGATAACCCCATGACCGATAACAGAACCTTCTGGGAAGACCAGGAAAAGCAACTGGAAAACATGCGCAAAAAAGCTGTCTGGCCCGGTGGACAAAAAGCGGTGGATACACTGGCCAAACGCGGCAAGCGCCCGGTGCGCGAATTGATCACAGATCTCATCGACCCGGACACCTTGTTTTTTGAACTGTCCATGCTTGCCGGGTTCGGCATGGGATATCCCGGGGTGGAAGACGTTCCCTGTGCCGGCATTGTCACAGGCATCGGAAAAATACACGGCAACTGGACCATGATCATGGCCAATGACTCCCGGGTCAAGGCAGGCACCTATTTTCCCATCACCTTGAAAAAGCACATGCGGGCCCAGGCCATAGCGGAAAAATGCGGCCTTAACTGCGTGTATATTGCTGATTCCGGCGGGGTGTTTCTGCCCATGCAGGCGGATGTGTTTCCCGATGACCAGCATTTTGGCTCCATTTTCTACAACATGGCCCGCATGTCCGCCAAAGGCCTGCGCCAGGTAACCCTGAGCACCGGCGGCAACACCGCCGGCGGTGCCTATATCGTGTTCATGGCCTGTGAATCCATAATGATCGACCGGCAATCCTTTTCCTTTTTAGGGGGGCCGCCCCTGGTGAAGATGGCCACCGGCGAAGAAATCTCTGCCGAAGATCTCGGTGGTGCCAAAGTGCACACCCAGACTTCGGGCGGGGCGGATCATCTGTGCACCGACCAGGCCCAGGCCATTGCCCGGGTCAGAAAACTGCTGTCCTTGACCCGGCCCCAGACCCTGCACCTGCACCGGTATGAACCACAAGAGCCGGAGAGCGGCCCGTCAGCGGTGTATGATGTACTGCCTGCATCCCCCCACCAGGGACTCAAGGGCCTGGCCTTTCTCAAGGCCATTGCCGACGGTTCTGAATTCATCGAAGCCAAGAAAAATTTTGCCCCGGGCCGGGGCACCAACATCCTCACCGGCAGGATCCGCATCAAAGGACTGCCCATCGGGGTAATCTGCTCCAACGGGGCCGGCATTATATTCCATGAAGCGGCCAAAAAAGTGGCGGAATGGGTGGTGCGGTGCTCCCACGAAAAAATCCCGCTGCTGTTCATCCAGAGTTCCCCGGGGTACATGGTGGGATCGGAATCAGAGCACGCCGGCATCGGCAAATACGGGGCTGACATGGTGCGGGCGGTTTCCTGCGCCCAGGTACCCAGAATCCAGCTGGTGATCGGCCCGGACAACGGGGCTGCCAATTACGGCATGTGCGGCCGTGCCTACCGCCCGAATTTTTTGTTTTCCACGATGCGGGCCCGGACATCGGTCATGAGCGGCAAAAGCGCCGGCGGGGTCCTGCTGAGCATCGAGCAGGCCAAGCGTAACGCCGCAGGCAATCCCATGACAAAAGAAGAGATTGCCGCATTTCAGCAGAAAATGATCGACAAGTATGACGGGGAAGCCCATCCGTTCTTCTGTGCGGCCCGCCTGCTCAATGACCGGGTGCTCAAATTTGATGAAATCCGGGACTGGCTGGCCATGGCCTTTGAAGTCAGCCTGATCAAAACCATCCCCGAACCCGGGTTCGGCAATTTCAGATTTTGATATGATGAAACAAATATTGTTTTTTTACCGGTTTACCAGTTGCATTTTTCTGCAGCTATCATATAACCATTGAAATGAAGGAGACAGACCCATGACAGAATATGATTACTGGAAAATTTTTCCCAGAATGCCAAAAAAAGTCACCATCGGCGATATCACGGTGCGGGACGGATTCCAGCACCTGGAAAAATTTATTTCCACCCCGGCCAAGATCACCTACCTGGAGGAGCTGATATTTGCCGGGTGCCGCAACATCGAGGTCACCAACCTGGGCAATCCCAGAAATATGCCCCAGTTTTCCGATGCCGAGGAACTGCTGGCACACCTGCGGTCAGACAGTTTTGTGTCCAGGGCCGCAAAAAAAGGCATTGACATGAAGGATGTGACCCTGACCGCCATCACCATCAGAGAACCTTCCGTGGACCGGGCCATTGCACTCAAAAAACAAGGGAAGGGGCCGGATCGGGTTTTGATGATGGTTTCCACTGAAGAACAGCACCATTTTGCCAATTCCGGCACCACGCTGCCCGATTACTGGAAAGAAGCGGAACGGTGCATCAAAAAATGCAGGGATGCCGGCATCAAAATGTGCGGTACCGTGTCCACCATCTGGGGGTCTCCCATCGGCGGAGCCACGGAACTTAAAGACGCGGTCAAGTTCACCAAACACTGGCTGGACATCGGGGCATCGGACATTGAGCATGCCGACCACGACGGTTCTGCATCCGCCCCTGAGGTGTACCGGTATTTTTCCATGATCTTAGATGAGATCCCGGATACTTCCCTGCACATCGCCCATTTCCATGAAACCAAACGGGTGGCCGCCGCCTCCACCCTGGCAGCACTCCAGGCAGGCATCTGCCATTTTGAATGCACCCTGGGAGGCCTGGGGGGGCAGCCGGCCAATTTTCTGGATGACCGGCCCATCAAGGGCACCGGCGACTATTATTATGACGACCCCCGGTACGTGGGCCTGGTATGCCTGGAAGATACCCTTGTACAAATCGATGAAATGGGTATAGAACACGGGTATGATGTGGACCGGATTCTGTGGCTGGGCAGACAGCTGGAAAAAACCGTGGGCCACCGGCTGCGCAGCGAAGCCATCATCAACGGCCGGACCCTCACCGAAGGCCACATGGAATATGCCCGGCCCGGTCTGGCCAAACTCAAGGAAAAAATGGGAGAGGCCCCGGATCAGAAGTTTCCGGAATAACCCTTTAAACAAAGGAGATGCAATGGAAAAGGAAGACAAAACTCCCCATATCAACGTGGACTATTTTGAGGACCTCACCGGAAACATTGAAGGTGATGATGACAAGTCCGTGGATGAGGTGGGAAAACGGATCCGGCAGCTGCGACAGGAGCGGGGCATCTCACTCCAGGACCTGTCTGATCTCACCGGGTTTGAAGTGGCCCACCTGGAAGATATTGAAAACGGCAGGACAAAACCCCAGCTGGGCATGGTGATGAAACTTTCCAAAGCCCTGGATGCGGCCGTGGGAAGACTTGTGTCGGGCATGGGCACCAAACTGTATTCCATTACCCGCAAAAATGAACGCAGGCCCGTGGCCAGATCCGCCTCTAAAACCAGCAAAAAAAGTGTATACTCCTACATGAGCCTGGCCCCGGAAGTCCAGGGCCGCCACATGGAAGCTTTGATCGTGCAGCTGGAAAAAGCCGAGGAAAAGGAGATCTCCGTGCACAACGGAGAAGAGTTCATCTATGTGCTGGACGGGGTGGCCAATCTCACCATTGCCAAGGAATCCTATGACCTGTCTTCGGGGGATTCCGCCTATTACCTGTCCACCACCCCCCATTACCTGACGGCCAAAACCGATAAAGCAACCATACTCGCGGTTCTCTATGAATAAGGAGGTGTCACCAATGCCCGAAAAACTGTGGGAACCATCCAAAGAACGGATTTTATCCACCAACATGTACCGGTTCATGACCATTGTAAATGAAAAATACAACAAAAATTTCACAGACTACTCCCAGCTGTGGGAATGGTCCGTGGAAAACCTCGAGGATTTTTGGGCCCTGGCCTGGGATTTTCTGGATATCAAGGCTTCTGTCCCCTATGAAAAGGTGATCCAGGACAAAGACAAAATGCCAGGTGCAAAATTTTTTCCCGGCAGCAAACTCAATTTTGCACAAAACCTGCTCCGGTGCAAAGATGACAGAAACGCCCTTGTGTTCAGGGGAGAAGATGCGGTGCGCAGAACCCTGACCTACAGCCAGCTCTATGACGAAGTGGCCAAAACCGCGGCATCCCTCAAAGCCATGGGGGTGAAAGCCGGTGACCGGGTGGTGGGATTTGTCCCAAATATGCCTGAAAGCATCATTGCCATGCTGGCGGCCACAAGCCTTGGTGCGGTGTGGTCTTCCTGCTCGCCGGACTTCGGCATCAAGGGGGTGCTGGACCGGTTCGGCCAGACCCGCCCCAAGGTGCTGTTTACTGCAGACGGGTATTTTTTCAAGGGCAAACCTTTGTCCTCCATCGAACGTATCGCCGGTATCGTGGCGGAACTGCCCTCCATTGAAAAAATCGTGGTGGTGCCCTATATCAGTGAAACACCCGATATCAGTGCCCTGCCCAATGCCGTGCATTATGCGGATTTCAAGGATCCGGCCGCAACTGAAATTGATTTTGTCCAGATGAACTTTGATGATCCGTTGTATATCATGTATTCCTCCGGTACCACAGGTCTGCCCAAATGCATGGTCCAGAGCATCGGTGGGGTCCTGCTCCACCAGAAAAAAGAGCTGGTGCTCCACACCGACCTGAAAAAAGAGGACACCATCTTTTATTTCACCACCTGCGGGTGGATGATGTGGAACTGGCTCACCGCCAGCCTGTCCGTGGGGGCCACCCTGGTACTGTATGACGGCAACCCCTTTCATCCGGGACCGGACGCGCTGTGGCGCATGGCCCAGGATGAAAAGATCACGGTGTTCGGCACCAGTGCCGGGTATATTGAAGCCTTGAAAAACGCCGGGGTCAAACCAAAGGAACAGTTTGACCTGACACCCCTCAAATCGGTGCTGTCCACCGGTTCTCCCTTGTCGGACGAAAACTTCAAATTCATTTACGACCATATCAAATCCGACCTGCAGCTGGCCTCCATTTCCGGCGGATCAGATCTCAACGGCTGTTTTGCCCTGGGCAACCCCATGGGACCGGTGTATACCGGAGAGCTCCAGTGCAGAGGGCTTGGTATGGCGGTCTATGCCTATGATGACACCGGCAAGCCTGTGGTGGACCAGCAGGCGGAACTGGTGTGCACCGCCCCCTTTCCCTCCATGCCCATCTATTTCTGGGGGGATGAGGACGGATCCAAGTACCATTCAGCTTATTTTGACCAGTTCCCTGGAATCTGGACCCACGGTGATTTCATCAAGGTCACGCCCAGAGGCGGGGTGATCATGTTCGGCCGATCCGATGCCACCTTGAACCCGGGCGGGGTCCGCATCGGCACAGCAGAGATATACCGCCGCCTGGATGCCATGCCGGAACTGCAAGATTCCGTGGTGGTGGGCCAGTCCTGGAACAATGATGTGCGGGTGATCCTGTTTGTGAAGCTGGCGGAGGGGTATGATCTCACCGAGGATCTGGAAGCAAAAATCCGGGCCGATATAAGGGCCAATGCCTCTCCCCGGCATGTGCCGGCCAAAATCATTGCCTGCCCTGACGTGCCCTATACCCTGAACATG
Source organism: Desulfotignum sp. (assembly GCA_011390615.1). GTDB lineage: Bacteria > Desulfobacterota > Desulfobacteria > Desulfobacterales > Desulfobacteraceae > Desulfotignum. Next base: position 14,047 of record JAABSB010000027.1, read on the forward strand.
AAAAAAGTGGAACTGGCAGTGAAAAAAGTGATCGAAGGCAAGGAGGTGAAAAACAAGGATGCCCTGAAAAATCCGGAAGCCCTTGATTTCTTTGCCGATCTGTCCCAGCTCTCATCCTGAAAAAACCGCAATCCCGGCTGTGCTGCAATTTTTTTTTACAGCACAGCCGGAATTTTTTATCAAGGCCATTTCCATGGAAACCCGTGTACGCGATCATTATCATGAACAGAACCTGATCAAAAACATTGATGCCGGCCTGAAATCTGCTGGAAAAAACACAGAAACACTTCACATAAAAGATCTGGCCCTGGTGGACCAGCTGCACACCGGCGGTGTCCAGGCAACCCTGGGCCTGGTGGAAAAAATCGCCATCACCCCTGATTTTCATATACTGGATGCCGGATGCGGCTTAGGGGGATCATCCCGACTTCTGGCCCACACCTTTGGGTGCCGGGTGAGCGGTATTGACCTGTCCCCCTCTTTTATTGAAACCGCCCAGATACTGACGCAGAGAACCGGCCTTTTTCATAAGGTAAAATTCCAGGCCGGTTCCATCCTTGATATGCCCTGGGACAATGACACGTTTTTTGCTGTACTGTGCCAGCATATCCTCATGAACATAGAAAACAAGCCCGCCGCTCTGAAGGAAATTTTCCGGGTACTCAAACCCGGCGGCACCCTTATGCTCCATGAAATTGTTCTGGGAGAAAACACCGGTCTGGCACTGCCTGTTCCCTGGGCAGATGCGGCGGACATCTCGTTTCTGGCATCATGGGAAACCCTGGCCGCATGGTGTTCAGATATTGGTTTTGTTCTGGATGAGATGACGGATGCCACTAAAACAGGCTGCAGGTACTGGCAGAAAGTCAGGGCATTCGCAGAAAAGACTGTCCCTGGCACACGTCCTTTAGGTCCCCATCTGGTGTTTGGTGAAAATGCGCTGTCTTTTCCATTTACCATGTCCGAGAATTTTGAGAACAACCGCATCCGCCTGGTTGAAGCCTTCCTGAAAAAGCCATAGACAGACACCCGACACCTGGATAACCTTACATTGATTTGATTTTTTTAAACCACGGGCCTGCGCCATGGGTGAAATATCAGGCCGTCTGGTCCATCTGCCCCTTAAAGCTGGTTTTCACCATCTCTGCAATCAGCTGATCCATCTGCTTTCTTGCATTTTCCAGGGCAAGAGACAGGGGGCCTTGTGCCTGATCCGGTTTTTCAAAATTTTTCTGGTGATGGCGGAACAACTTGTCCAGGCCTGGTGCTGATTTTACCGCCAGCATCTCATTTTGTTTTTCCATGAACCGGGCCATCATGTCTGTGAAGGATGCGGGTGCTTCTGCTGCCGGCAGATGCCGGGAACTGGCAGACCGTGAACGGGACGGCACATCTGTTACAGCCTGACGGGACTGCACAGTTTCCTGGTATGCATATCTTTGTTCCAGTGAAATATCCGCCGTATACATGGAAATGGATGCAAATTCGTCCATGTTCAGGGCTTTGGAGACAGCACCTTCCATATCACCGGCCGCCATTTGTCCAATAATCGTGTCAATGCCCTGGATAATGGCATCAATATCCGCCAGTTCCTGGTCGTTCAGGTCTCCTGCAACCGTAAAGGAAAACGATTCTCTGGTATACAGAGAAACCTCCCTCAGATGGTGACTGACTAGGGCTGTGCTGTCCTTAGTCTGCACAATTCCCCGGCTGTTGTATTCAGAAGATGTCAACTCAGCAAAAGACCCTGAGGAGAGGCTGACCACATCCCCTTCCCGGGTCTGAATGGTCAGACCGGCCTCCATTTTTTCAACCACATGCAAAAACCGCTCATGGCGAAACGCTTCTGTGTTCTGGAGGCTTTTGCCCCGCAATTGTGCCTGCATCGGGGCAGATAAACTGTCAATGGATCTCATGGTAGGTCTCCTGGGACATAATTTTTTACAATACAATATGCAGTTAGTATCGGCAGGTTTGAAAAAATCTTGAATCCTGCATGCCCCCAGGATGCACAGCGGTAAAAAAACCGAGTATGGACAGGGCTAATCCGTGAAGCTGAGTTTAAGATGGTACATCCCGCCGCCCAGGCTGGCCTCCAGAGGAAGGCCTGATTTTTCAAACACCTTTATCATGGGCTGGTTATCCGCCAGCACCTCGGCGGTCAGTCCCTTGAGGCCCTGCTCCCTGGCCTGTTCAACCAGACGGGACAAAAGATAGGTCCCGATGCCGATGCCCTGAAACCGTTCATCAATGAGAAAGGCCACCTCAGCGAAGGCAGTCCGTTCATCCTTGACCATCCTTGCCTCGGCAATGATTTTCTGGTTGCCCTCTTCCACCACCAGCCCCACAATGGAAAACTCCCTGTGGTAATCCACGTTCACATAGGTCTGCATTTTGTCGTGGTCCATGGTTTTAATGGAATAAAAAAACCGGTAAAAAATCATCTCTTTGGAGCACCGGTAAAAAAACCGGCGCATGCCCTCTTCGTCCGAAGGTTTCATGGCCCTGAACCGGATCGCAGCACCGCCTTTGAAGGTCTTTGTCTCCTCAATATGGGCAGGGTACAGATGGGCAGACTCAGAAAGAAAAATCTGGTTGGGATATATGATTTTGCGCTCTCTGGCCTGGGTGATCAAAAACTGTCGGTCATCTGGATGGGCGATGTCTATAAGTGCCTGGGCACGCTCCCGCAGGGTCCGCCATTTCAGGTTGGCCACCCCGTATTCTGTGGCAATCATATGTACTGATTCTCTCAACCGGAGCTGATTGGCATAATTCTGCAGGCTGAGCAGGATATTGGGTTTGCCGTTTTCATCCCTGCTGGGCAGTCCGATGATGGTGGCACCGTCAGCAGACGCTTCAGCCCCTTTAAAAAAATCAATGACCTCCCCCGGGCCTGTGATCACCGCTCCTTTAAGGGGAAAGGCCACACTGCCTAAAATATCCACTTTCCGGGCCTCATACAGGGCGACAAACTGGGGATTGTTGGCAATGAACCGGGAATTGCACACCCAGTCAATGCCCTGAAATTCCACCAGCGGATTTCTGTCAAGCCAGCACAACAGTTCTTTGGTTCCCAGGGCATAGGAAACAAGGGATTTGCCCCGGAAAGGCGATTTGCGCGAATTGGTCACAGCACCTGAATTCACCAGCTCAGCCAAAGCATCAGTAAAGTAGAGCGAGTGCACACCCAGATTCTTTTTAACGGAAAGATGGGGAACCAGTGCCTCAAACAAAGGTCCGAAAGAAAAACTCAGACAGTCTCCGTCTTTGATCACCGATGCAACATTGGCCGCCACCTGCCGCATCTGATCCGTCACCGGCGGCGGGGCATACAGCACCGGATCACGGTCGGATCTGACCAGCAGGTCAAAATCATCAATGGAGACAAAGGTGTCGCCATAGGTAAAAGGCATTTTTGTATTAATCTCCCCCACCACAAGGGAAGCATGGTCCATGGCTTCTTTGGCCACATCCACTGCCACCCCCAGGCTGCAGTAACCGGCATCATCCGGCGGGGTGATCTGGACAAGGGCCACATCGATATCCAGTTTCCCGGATTTGATAATCTGAGGAATTTCCGAATAATAGGCCGGGATCAAATCCACCTGCCCGGAAGAGATGGTGTCCCAGGCAATATACCCGGAAAAAAAGGTTTTCAGCCGGTGGTTCGGGGCATTGAGCTTGTCCACTGACAGGGTGGTATCCCCCAGGACTGCCAGCTGCACCAGTTCAAGGTCCCTGATATTGCGGGTATCCACATTCAGCAGGGTCTTTATCAAGGTTCTGGGAGCGGCCGGTCCTGTGCCGATGAAAATCGTCATGCCGGGTTTTATGTGGTTCAATACTTTTTCAGGAGAGATCAGCCGATCCTCCCAGTTTAAGGGAATTGTATCTGCCATATGTGCTCCTGTTTCAGGTGATAAGTCCGGCGCTTGACCGGATGGCATCTGCCCGCAGCCGCCCCTGAATATACAGGGCCAGGGCCGCAACCGCCTGGTCGCATACCTGGAATACCGGCACGCCGGCTGCCATAAGGGCATCCCGCAGCGGGTCATAGAGCCTTCCCCCGTCCACCACTGTCACAATGGGGGTTGCGGTTTTTAGCACCAGGTCTGACATCAGCTGCCGGATGCTGTCCGTCTGGTGCATATCAAAGGCTGAAACCGTTGTGCTGTCCAAAGTTTTCATGGCAGGAGACAAGGGATCCAGGCTCAGGATAACGGCATCCACATGGGGGTCTTTGGCCAGAATCTCACAGATCAGGGCATGGGCTTCATCATCTGCCGCAGGATTGATATCCAGGGGATTGGCCAGGGTCACAAGAGAAGAAAGGCCCTTGTTTTTCAACACCTGTGCCACCTGGTGCCAGGTGGTGTCTTCACACCGGGAAAGTGCCAGGGAATAATCATCAGACTGGATAGAATCAGCCATGCCCACCGCCTCAAATCCTGCCCCGCTGACAGCTGCCAGGCGGTTTCCCTGGATGGTTTTGCAGCTCAGGGTTTCCGCCAGCAGCATCAGGTCCTGGAACTCGGTGAAACTGCGGGCAACAATGGCCCCGGCCTGGGAGACACTGCTTTCACACACCATGTAATCCCCGGCCAGAGAAGCGGTGTGGCTGCCGGTGGCTGCCTTTCCCTCCGGGGTTCTCCCGGCCTTGTAGAACACCACCTCTTTGCCTGCCAGCACCGCCGCCTGCACCGCCCTGCAGAATGCAAGGCCGTCCAGGTCGGTAAATCCTTCCGCATACACGGCAATGACATCCACCCGGCTGCTGTCTTGAAAATACTGCACCATATCCCCGAGGGTGAGATCTGTCTGGTTGCCCATGGAAATCATATAGGCCGGTGACAAAAACGGGGACTGGTGGGTCCGGTGGAGCATGAACGCCCCGCTCTGGCTGATCAGGGCCGACCGGTGATACCCTTTTTTGCGCACCTTGGGCAGTTTTTCATCCGGAATAAACCAGGTGTCATACCGCCCGGGCCGGGAAATTACCCCCATGCAGTTGGCGCCCAGGAAAACCGGCCCCCCGCCCGCCAGGGCGTGGGCGGCATGGATCTGCTCCACCACCTGCCGGGCCCGGTCCTGGCTGTCTTTTGTCTCCCCCATGCCCCCGGGAATCAGCATGACAGACCGTGCCGCATCCCTGCGGATGATCTCTTCCACCAGATCCGGTACCTGGGGTGCCCCCACCGCCACAATAAACAGATCCAGTTTTTGTATCCTGTCTTTTTCCAGATGGGAGAGTCCGTCAAGGCAGCGCACCCCGGCTATGTGATCTTTATCTTTTTTAAACACCACCACCTGGTCTTTATCAAACCCCTCTGCCAGGATATTGTCTAAAATGGTGCGCCCAAAATTTTTCCTTGTGGCGGACACCCCGATGATACCGATACTCTCAGGATGCAGCAGAGGATCTATTTTTGCCACCGGCCGCTGTCCCGGTTGTTTTTTTGGAAGAGAAAACCTGCACAGACCGTCCAAAGGCACCATGAGGTAATCTGTAAAGGCAAAGGGATTGATCTCGAGTTCCTCAATGATAAAAGGTGCCTCAAGATTGGCCTGGGAATAGAAATTGCCGATGCGTACAAAGGATTCAAAACACTCCATGATCTGCTCATCTGTGACGATCCGCCGCTGTCCCCGGGTCAGGCCGGCAAGTTTCTGGTAAGAGATGGTGTGGCGGAAAAGCTGAAAAAACCCGGGGCCGTCTTCCATGGCTGTGGAGGCCGCCACAATGGCCTGGCCCTTCCTGAACCGCCTGGCATAAAGTTCCGTATCTGTTCCCCCCAGCCCTGCACTGAGGATGGTGCCGAACTCCCTGGTATGGCGCAGACCCACAATGAGTTCATTGCCGAATGCCTGGGAATCAGGCGGCATGTACTGGACCAGGAGCACCCCTTTGATATCCCGGGCAACTGCGGTGACCAGTGCTTTTCCGGTCAGTCCCCGGTAGGGGCCGGCAAGGTCCTGGTCCCGGACCCAGGCAGCATAATCTTCCGGCACCTCATAAAACATGCGCCTGACGGTTGACCGTATTTTATTGGCGTCCTTTTCCACTATACGGACACCCCCTACTTCGGTTTTGTGGATGATGGCGGGAGATACAATTTTCAATACGGACCGGTCACCGGGCAATGCCGTGAGCGCTTTATCGGAAAACCGTTCTCCCCTGGTCAGCAGATGGTTTTTCGGCGGGGTTTCCGCACCGGAGCAGGCCAGCAGCTGGTACACTTCATATTCATAGAGAAAATACCTGCCCTCGCTTCGGGCGGTCTCAAACAACCGGGTGATCCGGTCAAAATCAATGGGGATGTCCATGATATATAATCCAGTCGGCAGGGCATTCACAGCTTCTGCCTTTCATATCACCGAAGACCGCATTGTGTCAATGCGCAAGTCCCTGACATGCACGGACGGGCCGCTGCCCTGTTCAGCTGGATCTGCTCAATGCCGTTTCCTTTGCTTGAAACCGCCCAGACACACCGCACCGAGTATCAGAAAACCGGCACTGAAAAACAAAGGGAACCAGAAAAAGGTTTCCACAAACACCAGGTTTTCCATTGTTTCTGAAGATAGCTCCGCTGCCGGGTCCAGACCGGCTTTTGCCAGCTTCAATACCAGGGCGTAGGCCACCCCCAGAAGTCCGTATGAAATATTGTAGGACAATCCCTTGAAGCTCAATACCGTGGCACGCTGTCTGGAATCGGTTTCCCGGTTGACATAGAAGCTGACAAAAAACCCGGTAAAATACATGGCGGAAAAGGTGACAAGGGCCGGCACCAGACCCACCTTGGGCCAGAACCCGTTCATGGCGGCAAGCCCTGTGACAGCAAGGCCCGCAGTAACAGCCAGGGCAACCTTTGGAGACCGGTTCTCAGCGATCTGCCGGGCGATTTTCGGCACCACCAGACCCAGCAGGGCCACCACCGATCCCATGAGCCCGAAAACAGATTCCGGAATATCGATCATCCGGTAATACTGGCTGGACAGGGTGATGACCATGCGGATGGTCCCGTCCAATAGCATGCCGAACAGCATCACCCACAGGACAAACGGGGTTTTCACTATCCACACCCCCGCCTTCAGGGTCACAGCCAGGGTATGTTTTACGGATTTGTCCTTTTCCGTGTGTGCCGCATCCTCCGGCTCCGTCATTTTCAAGGTACTTGCAAAGGCCAGCAGGGCCAGCACAAAGGTCAGGTACAAGGGAAACCGCATGGTCATATCCGGGGTCAGTACAATACCCAGCCCCAGCAGTTCCGCCGCCCGGCCCATGAAATCCGGGTCATATACGGCAGCCCCGGTGGTCATGGCCACCACAAAACCGATTGCCTGGTACCGCATGAGCAGCTCCAGGACCCGGCCCCACTGGTCTGCCATGCCCGCCTGTTTCAGGCTGTCATAGGCCAGGGCCTCATCCGCACCGCTGGCGGCTGCCTCAGCCAGGCCGCTGAGCACCCGGTTCACCAGAAACACCGTAAAAATCACCACAGGATCGATCCGGGGCATGAAGCTGATGATGCCGATTTCAACAATCATCACCCCGGTGGCAAAATTGAGCAGCCGTTTTCTGCCGATGATATCGGCCACCGCACCGGAAGGCACTTCCGCCAGAACAATGGTGGCGGCCCATACAGCATTGAGAACAGAAAACTGGGCAACGGTCAGGCCGAAATCCAGAAACAGAATGGTGAACACCGGATAGTAAAACCGGGAATTGAAAAACACCCGGAACGCGATGAACCAGCGGATATTGGGGATATCAAAGGGACCGGCGCCAGGGGTTGTCATGTCTTTTCCTTTTGGTTCATCTGGTTTTCACCCAAGCAGTTCTTTTACCACAAAAAAGACTTTACGTCATGGGCCATTTTTTGCGGGTGCATTATCACAAATGGGCGGCCCGGCAAACCGGCAGCTCCATTCAAGGCTTGAGCAAACCCGGAAGCTGGGGTATTATGACCGGCATGGCCAATAAAAACAAGGAACAAACCGCATGAAAGCTGCCGCAAGGGGCCTGGTTCTCTGCCTGGTCTGTATCATATCTTTGTGCGTCACCGGCACTGCCCAGGCCCGGGAATACACGGTGCAGGGCCGCACCATGGGCACGTTTTACACGGTCAAGCTGATCTCTTCCAAAAAACAGTCCATTGACCTGTGGCAAAAAAAAATCGATACCCGGCTGGACCAGATCAATGCCGGGCTGTCCATGTATGATCCAAACAGTGACCTTTCCCGATTCAACAGGACCGGTGCGGGCACACCTTTCCGGCTGTCCCGTGATTTTGCCCGGGTCATGGATACGGCCTTAACGGTTTTCACCCTCACCAACGGGGCCTGGGACGGCACGGTCAAGCCCCTGGTGGACCTGTGGGGATTCGGCACCCGGCACCCTGCCGATACCCTGCCGGATCCTGCCGCTATCACCGAGGCCCTCTCTGTGACAGGATTTCAACACATAGACCGGAAAAACACCCATCTGACAAAAACAAAACCAGGCATCACCCTGGACCTGGGATCCATTGCCAAGGGATACGGGGTGGATGCCATTGCCCGGGTTCTGACCCTGTCCGGTATGGACAACTTTCTGGTGGAGGTCGGGGGAGAGCTCTACGGGTCAGGCGTCAACCGCCATAAAAAACCCTGGTCCGTTGGCATCTCCAATCCGTTGAAAACCGGGTCAGATGCAGGCCTTTTCAAAGTGGTCACCCTGGAAAACCAGGCCATTGCCACCAGCGGCGACTACCGCAATTTCTTTGAATTACAGGGCAGAATCTATTCCCACATCATCGATCCGAAAACCGGTTCTCCCGTGGACAACCAGGTGGTCAGCACCTCGGTCATGGCAGGCACCTGCACCTTTGCCGATGCCCTGGCCACCGCTCTCATGGTGATGGACCCCGCAGACAGCCTGGCCCTGGTAAACCGCCTGGAAGATACGGAATGCCTGATCATCAAAAAAACCCCGGCCGGTTTTACGGAATACGCTTCCCGCAATTTTCACACCTTTGTCCAGCCGTAACTTTTTTCGGCCTGCCTGCTTGTTTCAGCTATTGTTCCAATATTATTCCAAAAGATATTTTTTGCCCTGAAAAGAATCCCGCACTTCCAGGGTCTGCTGAATCAGGTTAAAGGTTTCCCTGTACCGGCCGGCCCAGACAGGGGCGCGCAATTCACTGCCGTGGGGGTCTCCTGTGATGCGCTGAATGACGATATCTGCCGGCAGCAGTTCAAGAAAATCACATACCGTTTCCACATACTGCTCCTGTTCCATGGGCCGGTACCGGCCTGCCAGAAACATGGTGTCCAGAGGGGTGCCTTTAACCACATACAGCAGGTGAATCTTGATACCGTTGATCCCGGACCGGGCCAGATACCGGGCACTTTCCAGCATCATCTCCCGGGTTTCGCCGGGCAGCCCTAAAATGACATGGGCACAGATATGAATCCCTTGTCCCCGGGTCATGGACACGGCATCCAGAAAATCCTGAAACCTGTGCCCCCGATTGATATTTTGCAGGGTGACATCATGCACAGACTGGAGCCCGTACTCCAGCCAGACCAGATAATTTTTTGCGTAGGATACAATCAGATCCAGTTTTTCTTTGTCAACACAATCCGGCCTGGTGCCGATGGCCATGCCCACCACCCCCTCACAGGACAATGCAGCATCAAACATACGGCGCATATGGCCCACACTGGTATAGGTATTGGAATAGGACTGGAAATAGGCCAGAAATTTTTTTGCCTTGTATTTTTTCATCATGGGAATTTTGCCGGCTTCGATCTGCTGTCTGATGCCCATTCCCTTTGCAAAGGCCCCTGTGCCCGATCCTTTGGCATTGCAGTAAATACAGCCTTCTTCAGACAGGGTGCCGTCCCGGTTGGGGCAGGTAAGGCCTGCATCCACAGCAATTTTCTGGACCCGTTCCCCGAAAATTTCCCGCAGGTAAGTGTTGTAATCTGTATAGCGTTTCATTTTTTCCAATCTGCCTGGTCCACACATGAAAAAGGTAAAATAATTAACTTCTGACCCCATTAACCCCATTAATACGGCAACCCATGGAAAAAATCAAATACCAGGCAGCTACCCCGTAAAAACCTGTGAAATTCTTATTGATTTAATGCCGTATCATTCATATTATAACAGGTTATGAATTTTTTTATGAAAACATATGATGTGATTGTGGTGGGTGCGGGCCATGCCGGATGCGAGGCTGCCCTTGCCGCCGCCCGCATGGGATGTGCCACCCTGCTTGTGACCATTGATCTGGACAAGATTGCGGCCATGCCGTGCAGCCCGTCCATAGGCGGCATGGCCAAGGGGCAGCTGGTCAAGGAAATTGATGCTTTGGGCGGCCATATGGCGCTGGCAACGGATGCCTCAGCCATCCAGTACCGGACCCTGAACACCAGAAAAGGACCGGCAGTCCACTCCACCCGGACACAAAATGATAAAAACCTGTATTCCCGGCACATGAAAGCGGTGCTGGAAACCAGCCCTAACCTGGATCTGAAACAGGCCATGGTCAGGGACCTGGTCATAGAAGATAGCTGTGTAAAAGGCATTGTTGACATGACCGGTTTTGCATACCAGGCAGGGTGTGTGGTCATCACCACCGGCACATTTCTGCGGGGCAGTGTGCACATCGGGGCAGCACGGATGGATGCCGGCCGGGCCGGGGAGTTTGCATCCATCCACCTGGGCCGGCATCTGGCTGACCTGGGCTTTGACATGGGCCGCATGAAAACCGGGACCCCGCCGCGACTGCATGCAGACAGCATTGATTTCACCGCTTTCAAGCGCCACGAATCCGACAAAGCGCCAACCCCTTTTTCCTTTACCACCAAAGAGATCACCACCCCCATGCTGCCCAGTTTCATGGGGGCAACCACTCCTGTCACCCATGAGATTGTCAAAAAAAACCTGAAACACTCGGCTTTGTACGGGGGCCACATCAAAGGACAGTCTGCCCGGTACTGCCCCTCTTTTGAAGACAAAATCGTAAAATTTCCCGGCAGGGACAGCCACCACATCATCCTGGAATACGAAGGGATCGATACCAGGGAGATCTATGCATCAGGCCTGGGAAACAGCCTTCCCCTGGAGATCCAGTACCAGGTGGTACGGTCGGTGAAAGGCCTTGAGCAGGCACAGATCATACGGCCGGCCTATGCCATCGAATATGATTATGTCAATCCCCTGGAACTGACCCCTTCCCTGGAAACCAAACGCATCCCCGGCCTTTTTCTGGCCGGCCAGATCAACGGCACATCCGGGTATGAAGAAGCCGGTGCACAGGGGCTTCTCGCCGGTGCCAACGCTGCCTGCAAAATCCAGAAGCGCCCGGGCCTTATCCTGGACCGGTCCCAGGCCTACCTGGGCGTCATGGTGGATGACCTGGTCACCCGGGGCACATCCGAGCCCTACCGCATGTTTACCTCCAGGGCGGAATACCGCCTTTTGCTCAGAGAAGACAATGCCGACCTGCGCCTGGCAGAAACCGCCCATGAGTACGGCCTCATAGATCCAGACCGCCTGGCCATGTGCAAAGAGATTGCGGCCCAGACCGAAAAAGAACTCCGGCGGGTCAGGACAGCTGTGGTCAAACCTGATGAAAAAACCAACCACCTGCTTGCATCCCTTGGCAGCAATCCCATCACCACCGGTGTCAAGCTGGACCAGCTTTTAAAACGCGCAGAACTCAGCTATGCAAGGTTGACCGCCATATCCCCCCCACAGAATCCCGTGCTTTTGCGGGCTGCACAACAGGTGGAGATTGAAATCAAATACGAGGGATATATCAAACGTCAGCTCAATGAAATCAAAAAATTCAAGGATCTGGAACAAATCAGAATCCCGGACCATTTTGACTATACCGGGGCGCACGGCCTGTCCAATGAGATCAAAGAAAAACTGACAAAAATTCAGCCCAAATCCCTGGGACAGGCATCCAGAACCGACGGCATGACCCCTGCTGCCATCTCTGTGCTCATGGTAGCCATTGCTGCCCGTGATAAACACAAATCAGCTTGACTTGCACAGGTTGGCACTTATCATTTAACTAAAAAATTATATGCAATAATTACCGTAACACTTTGCGAGGGAAAAAATGGCTGATGATTATTACAAAATTCTGGGCATCGAAAAATCAGCAAGTGCGGCAGAAATAAAAAAAGCCTACCGCAAACTTGCCATGAAGTACCACCCCGACAAAACCAAAGGGGATAAAGCTCTGGAAGACAGGTTCAAAAAAATCAGCGAAGCCTATGCCGTACTCAGTGATCCTGAAAAGCGAAAGCAATACGACACATACGGTTCTGCTGATTTTCAGCAGCGGTATTCCCAGGAAGACATTTTCAGAAATTTCGATTTGGGTGATATTCTCAAGGAATTTGGTTTTGGCGGCGGCAGGGGAGGATTTTCCGCCTCTTTCGGCCAGGCAGACCCCAGGGGACGTAGCGGCTTTTCCTCCGGGGGCAATCCTTTTTTCCAGAACATGGGCGGGGGATTCGGCCAGCAGAGGGCCCAACCCAGGACCCCGGGCAATGATCTGGAATATGAAATTCCCCTGACATTAGAAGAGATGATCAACGGCACCAAAAAAACCATCACCATCAATCAGGGCGGTACTGCCGATGCCATCGAAGTAACCATTCCCAAAGGATTGACAAAAGGAAAAAAAATCCGGCTGCCGGGCAAGGGCGAGGTTTCCCCCAATGGCGGACCTGCAGGAAATCTGTACATCAAATCCAACCCTGTTCCTTCCAATGATTATACCATTGAAGGCAATGATGTGTTTTTGAACAAAACCGTCACCCTGACCCAGGCCCTTTTAGGGGATAAGCTGGAGGTGAAGACCCCTTCCGGAAAAACCATGAACCTCACCCTTCCGGCAGGCACCAGCCACAAGGCAAAAATGCGGCTGCCCAACCATGGCATTCCCCATATGAAAGGAAATGGTTGCGGAGATCTGTTTGTTGTGATTAATATAGAGATGCCAAAAAAACTGACGGACAAACAGAAAAAACTGATACAGGAACTAAAAACCACAGGGTTGTAGACTGCCATGCCCGACTTTATCCCTTTGATTTCCCAGAAAACCATTCACGCACGTATCCGGGAAATCGGAAAACAGATCACCATGGACTACAGGGACAATGACCTGATACTGGTGGGGATTTTAAAAGGTGCTTTTATTTTCATGGCAGATCTTTGCCGGCAGATCAGCATAGACCATGACATCGATTTTATCGGTGCATCTTCCTATGAAGGCACCTCTTCCACAGGACAGATTGTGTTCACCAAACAGCCTGATCTGGAGTTTAAAAACCGGGATATCCTGCTGGTGGAAGATATAGTTGACACCGGCACCACCCTGTGTAAAATTGTCGAGTTTGTTAATCTGCTGAATCCCAGGTCTGTGAATATCTGCACCCTCATTAACAAACATGAACGCAGAAAACGCAAAATAGATGTAAAATATGCCTGTTTTTCACTTGAAAAAGGGTTTATTGTCGGTTATGGACTTGACTACAATGAAAAATACCGAAACAAGCCTGCAATATATGATCTAAAAATATAGGGGGATGCACCATGATTATCACCTGTGACGAGTGCTCAACAAGCTTCCGACTTGATGAATCCTTACTGAAGGACGAAGGCTCCAAAGTCCGTTGCAGCCTGTGCAAACATGTATTTACCGCATTCCCCCCGGGTACTGATGCCATCCTGGATCTGGAAACCCCGGCACACCCGGCCATGGACGCGCCATCCATTCCTCCTGTGAAAACCGGTAAAAAAGAGCAGGATCTACCATCCTGGGAACGTGAATCAGACAGTTCTGATTCCGATCTCTTTGACTTTGATGATACCGACTTTGAAGATGACCTGGATCAGGGTAAAGCACAGGCAGATATTGAGATCAGTTTCGAAGATTCAGACAATGATTTTGATCTAGAAAACGGTCTCTCCTTTGAAGAAGAGGAAACACCCGGGTCCCCTGATCTGTCATTTGATGAAAAAGAAATCACCTTTGATGAAGCGGAAATTGCGTTTGATGAAGCGGACCTGGAACCGGTAGAAACCCAAAGTCGTCAGGACATTCAGGCAGAAAATGTTGAAGAGACAGAAGAACTTACCGGCATTGATTTTCAAACCCTGAAAGCGGATTCCCGGCAGGAGCCTGCTGATGATGATCAATTTTCCGGCTCTGATGAAGATCTGGATGTCAAAGATGATCTGGAACTGGGGCTTGCGCTGGAAACAGACGGGGAAGAAAAAACAGATGATCTGAAGCTGGAACAGCCCCAGGCTGATTCCTTTCGGGAAGATCCGGAGGAGCCCGAGGGCCTGGACTTTGGCCTGGAAAAAGAGTTTTCAGCCTATGATGAGGTGCTGGACCAGGACACAGAACCACAAGAGGTGACAGATGACACCGCCCTGGAAGAAAAAGCCCATTATGATTTTCAGTCCAAAGATGATCTTGGCCTGGAAGATTATGACGAAACCGATCTGAATGACCAGGACAGCAAGACACCAGGCAGTGAAGACCTGAATCAGGAAACACCCGCACCCCGTCGGCCGGCCCGGGCACCCCTGATCCAGCCCCTAGACCCTGACGCCGAGATGGGAGAGACTGCAAAAAGAACCAGAAAAAAGGCCAGATCCGCCCTGAGTGCGCCTGTCCTCGTTCTGCTGCTGCTCTTTTTGCTGACAGCCGGCGGGTATGTTGCCGCCACCAGTCTGGGGTATAAAATTCCGTTTATATCGGAAATCAAAATCCCTTTTATCCAGCAGTACCTGCCCCAAAAAACACCTGAACCTGCGCCTGCACCTGACCCGGTCCCGGACCAGAAAAGTGTGACCGGCCGTTTTGTAACCAATGACACAGCAGGGGAACTGTTTATCATCACCGGTAAAATTGAAAATCCGGCCCAGATCGCCTACACCAATATCCAGGTGAAAGGAACCCTGTTCCAGAAAGACAAGATTGCAGCCATGACCCAGACGGCATTTTGCGGCAATATCGTGTCTGAAGAGGTTCTGAAATCCGGAAATGTTGCCGATATCATCGCCCGGCTGAAAACCCCGGACGGCAATGAAGGAACCCCTGCAAAACTGCATCCAGGGGATACCGTGCCGTTCATGCTGGTATTTTCAGACCTGCCCAAAAATCTCCAGAATTTTACGGTGGAACTCCTGGGATTTGAAAAAGCTGAAAAATAAAAAAGGTTTGACAATGCATACACGATCATGTTATATTTTTGGGGTTTTTTTGGCGACGTAGCTCAGCTGGTCAGAGCATGCGGCTCATATCCGCAGAGTCCGGGGTTCAAGTCCCTGCGTCGCTACCAGATATTACAATGCCCCCGTTAATCGGGGGTTTTGTGTTTCCGGGGGTCACTAAAAGGAGTTTTGGTACAAATTCCTGGTACAAAATGGTGGCCGCATGGAACATCTTATCCAAAGACAATCAGGGTATTATTTCAGGTTAATTATACCCCCAGACCTCAAACCAATATTCCGCACAAATGAAATCAAAAGAAGCCTGAAGACCGGGTCGTTATCCCTTGCAAAAGAAAGGGCCTTTCTGTTATCAGGTAGGCTTAAAAAATTATTCA
>JAABSB010000028.1 GCA_011390615.1 Desulfotignum sp.
CACGGCGGGTGACGGTTCAACCCTGGCATCGGTTGAACTCTCCCCTCGGGATTGTTGCACAGCGGCTGTATGCCCGGACCCGTTTCGTCCACACCCCTGAAGGTTGTCTGCAACCCGGGCTTCAAGAGGGCGGGACTGAGGAAGCATCCCGCCGTTGGTCTTTAGCTCTCTATGCAACTTTTAATGTTCTCCTTTTTTGTCTTTGCCATTAAACTTTGAACATTTCCCTGGTCAACCATGGAGCCTTTTACAAGCTCCGGCCTTCAGGCCGGGGTAGTTGACTTACGATTTCTCAGGATATCAAGATCCATGTCCAACGCAACCTTGCCTTTGAATTTTTTCAAGGCGGAAATTTTTGATTTCCTCACAAGGTCTTCTAAGGCAACGGTAATGACTTTTGTTTTTGTTTTGATATTTGTTGCCCGCATAGCTTCATTCACCAAATCTTCAGGTAAATCCAAAGTGGTTCTCATGGCACACCTCCATATGCATAAAAATAACAAATAATGCATAATCTGTCAAACAGAAGTCAGTGCGCCGGTTCACCATGTCTGATATACCCATTTGGATACTCAGGAATTATCCCGGCTGGTTTTTTTTCCGATGTTCCTCGATAAACTGCCGCACCCGCTCTTTTGGCTGAAAAATGCCGAAATGCCCTTCACACAGGATATCAGCATCCAGCGCCAGCAGTCTGTCCATGGATTTACGGTAATCAGCCAGGTCCGACTACTGGTCCACTCCTACCCGGGCACCGATGGCAGGGTCATACAGATTCATGGATTCGACCCTGGTCCGCCGGGCCGTCCCCCGGACAAATCCGATATACCGCCCCTGATCCATATCCAGGGCCTGGGCATCAGACGGGAAAATGCTTTTGCCAGCCATCTCAAGGGCGGTTTCAAAATCCCGCCAAAGCCGCCAGCCGTCGCTCAGAATCTCCATCCGGACATCGGTGACGCTGCTGTCCCCGGCCCACAATTTATGCCACCAGTCAGCTGTTTTGAAACTGCGGCACCCATCCTCCCAGAAAACCTTGCCGTTGGCCTGGGGCCGGGTCAGATGGTCCGGGATGACATCCCCCATCTCCTGCATCAGTGCCGGCATCACCACCCCCAGCATCCCGCCGGGCTTAAGAAACCGGCTCAGGTATCCCAGGTACAGCACATCGGTGCCAAAATACTGGTAGGCATCAATGGACACCACAGCATCGAAAAACCCTGCCGGAAAGGGCAGTGCATGGGCTTCCGAGCGCAACGGAAACACCTTGTCCGCAACCCCGGCCCGGAGGGTCCGCTGCCAGTTGTGGTCCGGGGTGATCCACAGGTCCGTGGCCCACACCTGTACGCCAAACTCCTTTGCCAGAAAAATACTGGTCATGGCCCGGCCGCACCCCAGATCCAGGACCCGCATGCCCGGTTCCAGGGGCAGGGCATCACACAGCCATTCTGCCAGCCATACCGCGTTGGGCCCCATCTGATTGTCCAGCATCCAGTCTGTTTCGTATCGACTGGACCGGGGGAACTGTTTTTTGTTCAACAAGCGATCGATTTTCATCGGGTTCATTGTCCATCTTTAATCCGGCAGTGCCTGAATGAAAAACTGATTATCAACATTTTGCCGGCCTGTAAAGGTCTATTACACCAAATCCTGAACAGAAAGGAATCCGATTTTCTATAATAGCGCCATCCCCTTGCCAAACAGCAGATAACCCGTTAAGATTTGTATTCGAATGAAAATTGGTAAAAGGAGGTTCTCATGGCTGTTTATCTGGTGCAGCACGGAAAAAGCCTGTCAAAGGAAAAAGATCCGGCAAAGGGGCTGTCTGAAACCGGCCGGCAGGAAACAATAAAAATTGCCGACGTGGCCCGGATGTATAAGGTGCCGGTATCAAAAATCGTGCACAGTGCCAAGACCCGTGCCGAACAGACTGCACGGATTTTCAGGGATATTTTGAAGAAGGATACACCCTTGGAGCAGTTGGACGGCATCGGTCCGCTGGATGATGTCACCGGCTTGGGATCCCGGATTGATCCGGCATCCGATATAATGATCGTGGGGCATCTCCCCTATATGGAGCGGCTGGTATCCTTTCTGACGGGCGGGAATCCGGAGCTCCAGGTAATCCGGTTTCAGAATTCAGGCATTGTGTGTGTGGACCGCGAAGAGAAAAACTGGTTCATCAAGTGGACCCTGAATCCGCACATCGGATGACCTGAGCAGCTCGGTGCACCGGAGGATCACCTGGTTGATGTCGGTTTGGGTCAGGTCCAGGGTCATGGGTTTGGCAAAATCCAGGATCCGGTGCCGGTGCCGGTCCAGAAAGGTCTTCCAGGAAAACGGCCCGGCTTTCATGGTAGCCGGTAATGGTGCATAAAAGATGTCATGGCATCATCCTGCAGTTTTTTCGGTGATTTTGCGCACCTCACTGTCTCTGACCTCCCGGCGCAGCAGCTTGCCCACCTTGGATTTGGGCAGCATGTCCCGGAATTCCACATATCCCGGCACCTTGTAGGAGGCCAGCCGATCGGCGCACCATTTGATTAGCTCCACCCCGCCCACGCCCCGGGCATCCTCCTTAAGCACCACAATGGCCTTGATGCGCTCTCCTGTTTTTTCATCAGGCACGCCGATGACACAGGCATTTATGACCGTGGGATGGTCCTGGAGCACAGCCTCAATTTCCGATGCAGACACCCGGTACCCCTTGTGCTTGATGATATCTGCAGACCGTTCCATGTATACCAGTTCGCCGTCCGGCCGGCAGGACACATAATCCCCCATGCGGCAGTAGACCTTGTCATTGACCTTTATATAGGTTTTTTGTGTTTCATCAGGTTTGCCGTAATATTCTTTCAATGCATAGGGAGAGGACACAAACAATTCTCCACTTTCCCCATGTTCCACACATTCCAGGGTCACCGGATCCACCACCATGCATTCACGGCTCTGCAGGGGGTATCCGATTGAACCTGAAGACGGTTCAGTCCCGATTTTGCTGTAGGTCACATGGCCCACTTCCGTGGAACCGTACACCTGGTAAATGGGCAGGCCGTAGGCTTCCTTGAACCGATTCATCACCTTGCCGGGCAGTACATCCCCTCCGCAGAAACAATACTTCAGAGACGACAGATCATACTGGTCCACCCGGTCATTTTCCAGGATCATGCGATACAGGGCCGGCACGCCGAGGAACCACCGCACCCGGTATTGCTGGATGGACTCCAGGATGGCATCCACCTGGGGCTGGGGCATGAGTACCACCATATTGCCCTTGTTCAGGCCGATGGCCATGAAAAATCCCAGGGCCATGATATGAAACAGCGGGTTGATGGCGATATACACATCCTCGCCCTCCTTGAGGTGTTCCCCTGCCACATCAAAGGTGACATCATTGATATAGGAGGTGGCACCGATATGGTTGCCGGGCACCCCCTTGGGAAATCCGGTGGTCCCGCCGGTGTAAAGGATATAGGACAGATCCTTCACAGGATCGAGGACCGGCTTTTCTGTAATGGGAGAAGCCTTGAGCACAGAGATGAAGGGCACCACCTTTTCATCATAGGTCACCCGGCCAGAGGGCACCTTGTCCAGGATCACCCCCATGGCACGCTTCCACACCGGCAGAAGATCAATGAGGTTGGTGACAATGGCCTGTTTCAAACCGGTCTGACCGAAGGTTTCCTGGACATACCCGTAATTGGTGTCCATACAGATGATGGTATCAGCGCCGGAATCCTTGATCATATAGGCGATTTCATGGGAAGTGTAGATGGGAGACACCGGGACCATGACCGCTCCGGCCTTCTGGATCCCCAGAAAGGCGACGATCCACTGGATACAGTTGGGGATATACAGCAGCACCTTGCCCCCTTTGGCCACCCCCAGAGATTGCAGACCTCCGGCAAACCGTTCACTCAGATCCCGCAGCCGGCGGTAGGAAAACCGTTCTCCCAGGTACACCACAGCAATGTTGTCCGGGTAGGTGTCGCTCATCATATCAAACCGCGAATAGGACAATTCTTTTTCAAGGGGTATTGTATCGACCATTGGTACTCCTTATTATGACACACCAAAATAGGCGGATTTCACATCCGGGTTGTCCATGAGTTCTTCTCTGGTGCCTTCCATGACCGCGGCCCCGTTTTCCAGGATATAGGCATAATCCACAATGGGAAAAACCGGTCTGGCATACTGCTCGGCCACGATGATGGAGATGTCGCTTTCCTCCTGGATCTTTTTTACAGCCCTGATCAATGTGGCCTGCATAAGCGGACTCAGTCCCAGCAGGGGTTCATCCAGCAGCAAAACTTTGGGCTGGGCCATGAGGGCCCGGCCGATGGCCACCATCTGCTGCTCTCCCCCGCTTAAAAATCCGGCCAGGCGCTTTTTCAATTTTTTCAGGGCGGGAAACAGGTTCATGACAAATGCAAGGCTTTGCTTTGCCTGTTCTTTGGTTGCCAGATACCCGCCGATACGCAGATTTTCCATGACCGAGCTTTCCTTGAACAGCCGACGCCGTTCCGGGCAGAGAACAATACCGGCCCGGGCCCGGCTGCTGGGCTTCATGTTCATGATGTCTTCTCCCTGGAACAAAAGCTGTCCGGTGAGGGTAATCCGCTCTCCGCCGGCCATTTTTTCTTTTTTCCGGATATCCAGCATAATGCCGGAAAGCGAATACATCAGCGTGGATTTGCCTGCGGAATTGGCACCGAACACCCCCACGATCTGGTTGTCCCGGCAGGAAATACTGATGTTGTTCAATGCCAGCATGTTTTCGTAAAACACCATGAGATCTGTTGCTTCAAGCATAGATCATGACCTCCTCCATTTTTTCAGACCCGAAATAGGCTTCTTTGACCCGTTCGTCCGCCATTACCTCATCCGGTGCCCCTTCCACCAGTTTTTCTCCGAAATTGAGCACCATCACCCGGTTGGCCACCTGAAACAATTCCCGCAGGCGGTGTTCGATCATCACAATGGTGATGCCGTCATCCTGGAGCCGTTCGATCAAAGGTACCATGGAGGCGATTTCACTCATGGAAAGCCCTGAAAATATCTCGTCACAAATAATGACTTCCGGTTGAAGCGCCAGACACCGGGCCAGCTCCAGGCGTTTGAGATATCCTGTGGGCAAGGTGGAGGTGGTTTTAAAGGGGATATAGGAATCCCTTTCAAATCCGATCTCCTCCAGGATATCAATGGCAATGGTCTTGCGGTCACCAAGTGTGCCGCCGCCCCGCCATCCGCCAGTGCGTTTGGCCCGGGGAGAAAACAGCGGGATCACCAGGTTTTTGAATGCCGGCAAGCTGTAGTAGGGACGCATGATCTGGAAAGTCCGGGTTACCCCCATATCCGCAATTTTATGGGCTTTTTTCCCGGTAATATCTTCTCCCTTGAAATAGATCCGGCCCGATGTCAGGGTGATAAACCCTGTAATGGAATTAACAATGGTAGTTTTACCGGAGCCATTGGGACCAATGATACCCAGGACATCTCCTTCAAACACATCCAGGTTGACGTTTTTTAATGCGGTTACCCCGCCAAATACCTTGGAAACATTTTCCATGCGCAAAATGGGCTGGTCCTGTCTGGTTTGCTTACTCATATCCGGGTCCACCTTTCAATCTGTTCATATTTTCTTTTGGCAAACGCCATGATGCCGTCGCTGCGGAACAATATGAATGCCACAAGCAGCGTGGCATAAAACACAATGCGCAGGGTACCGAAATCACGCAGCAGTTCCGACACCGGCACCAGTATGAGACACCCGATCACCGGTCCCACCAGGGTCCCTGCCCCGCCGATCACCGTGGCGGCAATGGGCAGTATGGAAAAATCCAGGGCAAACTGGGAGATGCCCGACCACATGTAGATATGGGTCAGGCAGGCCCCGGCCAGGCATCCCATGGCCGAGGCGATAAATACAGCCATGGCTTTGTAATGGGTGATGTTGATGCCAGATGCCCGCACGGCCTGGTCATTGTCCATCACCGCCGTAAAGATCAACCCCATGTCCGTGGTCACCAGGCGCCGCAGCCCGAACAGGAACACCAGCAGGATCCCCACCACAAAATACTGCTCCACAAATGCGGAAGGAAAGCTGTCTATGCCCAGGATACCGTCGGTGCCGCCGAACAGGTCGAATGCCTCGATGATCCGTGCCATGAACAAGGGATACATCAGGGTGACAATGGCAAAATACACGCCTCTCAACGGCAGGCAGGGCAGCAGGAGCAGGGTGCAGAAAGCCCCGCCGGCAATGGCAGCCAAAGGAATAGTCACCAGTGGCGGCATCCCGAAGTACGCATTGCAGATGCCGGCGATATATCCGCCCACACCGATGAAAAACGCCCCGCCCAGGCAGACCAGCCCCACATAATGTGCCAGAAAGTCAAAACTGATGGCCACCATGGCATAGATGCAGACAATGGAGATGACCCGCTGCCAGTAAAGACCCGGCATGAGAAGGGGCAAAGCCAGGAGCCCTGCAATCAAAATAAACCGGGGGGCAATGAGGTAGGCCATCTCCCGCCAGGACATCAATGCGTAAAGCCCGTCGGACCGGACCTTGATTCCCCGGTCGATGCGTTCTTTTCTTCTGTTTTCTTTGCTCATACCCTGTCCTCCAGTTCCTTTTGCTGGCCGAACAGGCCGGACGGTTTTAAAATCAGGGTCAAGATAATGGCCAGAAGGGCCACCACCATCTGGAAATGCGACCCCAGGAACACCACACTCAGAATCTGGGCATACCCGATGATGAAGGCGGCAAAAAAAGCTCCCATCCAGGAGCCCAGCCCCCCCACAATGCACACGGCAATGGACATGATCAGTACATGGTACCCGGATTCCACCACAATATTGCCCAGCGGCAGGATGGCGATGGCCGCCACCCCGGCCAGGACCGCGCCGAATCCCATGGCCAGCATGGCCATGAAATCGGAATCAATGCCCAGCATGAGGGCTGCCCGCTCATCCTGGGCCATGCCCTGGAGGGCCAGGCCCAGTTTGGTGAAATGGGTGAACAACCACAACCCTGCCACCAGAAGGATGCCGATCACCACCATCACGAGGCGGTGATAATCAACCGGCACCCCGCCAATGACCACCATGCCTTCCATGAACACGGGCAGGGTATAGGTCATGCCCCGGAAACCACCGTAGCGCAGGCCCTCCAGAATGGCCAGACCGATGGCATAGGAACTGATGATTTCCGATATGTTCATGCCCCGCACCCGGATCAGGACCAGGCGGTACATGAGAATGCCCAGAATTCCGTTAAAAGCAAGGGACAGCACAATGGCCAGCCCATAGGGCAAACCCAGTTTCTGGAGCAGGGTCCAGGTGACAAACCCGCAGATGATGTACAGGGCACCATGAGCGAAATTGGGCACCCGGCTGATGCCGTACACCATGGCGAACCCCAGACCCATCAGGGCAAGGGACACAGAATTTATGGTCCCGTAGACAAGAATTTCCATAACAAAAATTTTCCAGGTTCAAAGGTTCAAAAGAACAGCAAATCCGCTGATACAATTCGCCTGTTATTTCATCCAGGGAGGCAGCAGGATTTCGCCCATGGCAATGCTTTTGGGATACACCACCACCCGTTTGCCGTCCTGCCACTGGAGGATGGAGCCCACAGCCCCTTCCTTTGGATCCGTGGATGGAATGACCTGGTGGGTTTTGGGATCAAACCGGAGCCGGCCGTATACCCCCATCATATCGATCTGCTCCAGGGCGGTGACCACCTTGTCCGCATCAATGGTGTCGGCCCGTTCAATAGCATCCTTGAGGGCATAGACCGCCATATAGGATGAGGAAGAACCCAGGCCTTCCGGTTCCACTCCCCATTTTTCTGTATAGGCGTTGTAGAATTTCATGGTCCAGGGAGTGGCTTCGGACGGGGCATTGCCCGCATTTACCACGTTGCACAGGGTGTATTCCCCCTTGCCGTCGGTGGCATCCCAGAATCCGGGCTGTTCTGCCGCGGCCAGGGTGGAACCAAAGGGCAGGGCCGGGATTTTCAGATCATACCACTGCTTGAGCAGAATGGCACTTTCCGGCATATCCATCCAAATATTGATAATCTGGGATCCGGTTGATTTGGCCTTGAGCAGGGCCATGGAAAAATCAGTGGCACCGGTGGGAAAAATTTCCGTGCCCGTAACCTCAAAACCCTTGGAGCCGGCCACCTTTCCCATGACTTCTGCTGCGCCCCTGGCATGGGACACATCCTGGGCCATGATGAACACCTTGGTTAATCCGTGCTCTTTTTTGAGATCAGCGAAATTGGCAATAATCTCGCCGATGAGATTAACAGCTTCCCCATGGATCCGGAAACAGTATTTGAATTTGTCGTAATTGGCCTCCACTGTTTTGTGATACTTCGGGGTGAGCACCCCGGAGGTAACAATGGACACCCGTTTGTGTTTGGACAAAAGAGACATGGCAGCCAGGGCCGCCTCGGACCGGTTGGGACCGCCCACGATAAAATCTGCATTCTTGTTGAGAATCAGCCGTTCCACCGCCATCAATGCCTCGCTCACCGGCACCCCGGGTTCAAGATCCCGGGTATCGATCACCTCCACGGCAAAGGGCCTTTTTTCACCGCCCACTGATACACCGCCTGCTGCATTGATCTCATCCACGGCCAGCCGGATACCCCGCTCCGCATCCCAGCCGTAAAGATAGGCTGTGGACAAAGGAGCCCCCAGGATAATGGGTTTGGCAGCAATCGCATTACCGGACCATAAAAACATCCCCACTGTTACAAGAAGGGCAAACCAGAAACCTGACCTGATACGTTTCATACCTTTTTCTCCTTATGCTTAAAACGTATCATGATTGATACGTTTTTTCTGGCCCTTATTTTCCATGCACAATGGGGAAAATCAGCAGGAGGCAACGTTCCGGTTGTAATCAATCATTGCATGCAGTGGTAAAATTTATTGTGCAATATGGTTTTACTTTAGCAAATAATATGCCGCAATTGGTTGAATAAATCAAATATAATAAATTCCCTTCATACGCAAGGTGCCCGGTCATTTCCTGTTGCACAATCAGATGAGATATCTTTGTCACAGTGCCCCACTTAAAATTTGAGTTACACGGATATACCAGAAAGTCGTATGTGATTTGCCGCTGGAAGTCAAGCGTGCCTGAAATTTGTCATTGGGATATTTTTGGGGGGTATGATATACTATTGGGCATGATGATGTTACTGAAAGCTGAAAATGACCATGGAAAAGATAACAGAATAATCTGATAATGAAAAAAAAAATACTTGTTACAGGAGCTGTCATTCTGATCTGCTTTGCTGCAGTGATGGCCGGGCTTTACGGATACAGCCGCACGGATCATGCAAAAAAATTTCTGCTGGGTCACATCAACACCCTGATCCCCGGCACACTGAAAGCAGAACGGATTGATGTACTGGCTGGCGGATCATTTCTTTATTTGGAAAACCTCGCGCTTCAGGATCCAAAGGGAAATACCTGCCTGGCATTTGACTCCCTCAAACTGGATATCCTGCTCAGTGCCCTGTTTGAAAAGGTTCTGGAAATACAGAACCTGCATATTGACCGGCCAAGACTGCATATTACTGCTGACAGCAGCGGCAGAATAAATATTGTGGATGCCCTTGTTGCCGGGGATGCCACGCCTGAAGAAATCCAGGGAGAGGACCAACGCCCAGCCGGCATACCGTTTAATGTAAAGATCAGAAAGGCCAGGATCACGGACGGCTCTGTGGTCTTTTCCGATCCTGAAAACACTGTTTCAGCTGCAGCTGTCACCGTTGAAATATCGGATGCCGATCTGGTCCAGCAGACAGCTGCAGTTTTTGTAAACATCAGCGGCATATCCCTCTCCAATCCCGGAACAGCCATTGATATCAGAACCTTTACAACTGCCGGTATCCTGAAAGAAAATGATATAAATGATATTGTCATTGATCTAGATTCAGACCTGGGAGTTCTCACCGCATCCGGATCTGTTGAAGATATTTTCAGCACCAGGAAAATGCATCTGAAACTTGATGCAGCAGCACACCTTGACCGGGTGTCACAGATATCAGAAAACATCCCGGATCTCGGAGGCACCTTGGATCTGTCAATAAACGGCACCGGGTCCCTGAACAATCCGTCTGTGCAGCTGCAGATCAAGGGAGAGAACCTGGAAATGGAACAGGCCTTTAAAAAAGGCAGCCTGGATGTTGCAATGGATCTGGCTGAACAGGTGCTGACCATTGCACAGGGACAGGTGAGCCTGCTGGGCAGCCGAATGGATTTTTCCGGATCAACAGATCTGTCATCGCTTTTTCCTGACGGGTTTCTGGAACCGGCCCGGGATATGGACCGTCTGGCCTATATGGTGTCATTTGATCAGCAGGGAGGGGACTTTGCCCGTCTATCCCCGTGGATGCCCGGATTTTCCGGACAATTTTCCTCCCGTGGAGATATCCGGGGCAAGGGGGTCTCCCTGGAAACCCTTGCAGCAGATTATGAACTGGCAGCGTCCTTTACCGGGTTTAAACATGATCAGGGAACAACAGACCCCATGGATGCGGATGCCAGCCTGTCCGGGAAAATTAACAGCCTGCGCTGCACCCTGGACAAACTGACTGTGGATACCAAAACCCTGCAGGCAAAGGCTTCTGGCTGGTACCATATGGGAGAAAACACCCTGGATATGGATATTTCCCTTGCCGCAGAAGACCTGGATGCCGCCACCAGTGCCTTTGGACTGTTCCCGGTTACAGGAAAATTGACAGCAGCTGTCAATGCTGCAGGATCTGTCACCGCGCCTGATATCACAGCCGACCTGGCAGGCCGGGATCTTGGAGCCGCCGGGATTGTACTGGACCTTTTGGAGATTGAAGGAAAACTGGACAACAGTGGGCGGGCTGAAATCACCCGGTTCCTTGCCCGGGGACAGGAAATGAAACTTTCGGCTTCCGGCACAACCCGGATCTTCGACAAAGGATTTACCCCCAAAGAGGTGATCCAGGTATCCCTTAAAACTGCCGGCCAGATCAATCCCGGACAATTTCTTGCCTCGGCTGACCCGAAAATTGACCTGCAGTATCTGGATACCGCCATTGCATTTGATCTGGATACAAACCTGGATTACACCGTCGGCAACACCCTTGATACGGCGGCGGTGAAGCACATGGACATCCCCTTTCAAAAAATCGGGGCTCAGATTGATCTGGGAAAAAAAACCATATCTGTATCCCTGGAAAATATGGCGGAACTTGCAGCTGCCCTGGACATGGGAAAAAATACCTATACAGCTGATCTTGATTTCAGCCGCAGTGATTTTGGGCCGTTGCTGTCGGCAGCCGGTATCACCGGTATCCATGGAGGTATTGACGGATGGGTCCGGGTTGCAGGCAAATTGCCGGCTGATTTGCCGCCATCGGTTGCAGACCAGCTGGATGCGCTAAATGGCAGCCTCATGGTTGCAGCTGATGTGGGGGGCACGGTTGACACGCCTATGATCAATGCAGACATGGACCTGAAAGATCTGGCCTGGCATCTGCCCTCCCCCCGGATCACTGTTTCAGACCTCAACGGCCGGGTTACGGTCTCCCCGGACCATTTCCATATCCAGGACCTCAAAACCCGGATCAATGGCGGACAAATCTCTTTGAACGGAGATGCCGGTTTTTCCGGCAGCATTCTGCAGACCTGCCGCCTGGCACTGGATGCAAAAAACCTCGAAATCCCGGTGGCATCCGGATCAAAAAAATCCGATCAGATACAAATATTTGATCTGGCATCAAATCTTGCTCTGGATCTTACGCCCCCTGGGCTGCACCTTGAAAAAATCGGCGGCAGCAGTGCCCTTTTTCTGCCTGTGAAACAGATAAAGGCCCTGATCGATCTGGGAAAAACCCGGATAGACCTGCAGGCGGGCAGCACCATCCGCATGACCTCCGGTATTGATCCGAAAAATGCCCACTATGACCTGGATCTGACATTTGACAACACCCAGGTGGCACCTTTTTTACAAACAGCCGGTCACACCGGGACCGCCGGGACCCTGACAGGACAGGTGACATCCAAAGGCAATATTACCGCCCTGATCCCCGGCCATGTCTTGAACACAGCCGGAAAGGCTGAGGGCACGCTTTCTGTTACCGCAGATTTCAAAAACAGTAAAAAAAGAGAGGGTGGGCAGATGGATATGGCACTGACCCTTTCAGGAAAAGAGATCACCCTGCCGGTGTCATCCACGCCCGGCAACACAGAAAACCTGTTTGTGGACATGCTGGAATCTGCCCTTGATATTCACTTAAATTATACCGGGGCTGCAGCACCTGCCGCTGCAGCTGGTTCATCCGGCAGCCCCTCTGCTGTTTTCAAAGACAGCATACCGCTGAAAAACATCCAGGCTGTCCTGGATCTGGACAAACAGGATAATACAAATGCAGATCAAAAGATCCTGGGCTTGGCTGTGAATCTGGACCATACAACCGATCTTGCAGCATCCTTTAACCCGGATACCGCTGATTTTGATCTGGACCTGACATTTGCCGACACCCGGCTGGACCGGTTTTTGGAAACCGCCGGGTTTCATGGGGTACAGGCCTTGGTAACCGGGCGTATGCTGTCCCGGGGCCGGGTGAACATCCTGCTGCCCCCGGAAATCACAGACAATCTGCAACCCGCAAGCGGGGTTGTCACGCTTGATGCAAAAATTGACGGCACCTTTGCCCAACCGGATATAACTGCACAGTTTACACTGGCGGACCTGGCGTATCCGATTCCCCAAATAAATCTTGCCATATCCGGGCTTAACGGCTCAGTCAGGTTGTCCAACCACCACATGACAATCGAAAATATGGGGGCAAAGCTCGGCCAGGGCAGCCTGGAAATTTCCGGTGACCTGGAACTGGAAAAATTCATCCCGGTATCCGGCCGGGCCAGGCTGACCGCTGAAAATATTGCCCTTTCCCTGGAAGATACTGCAGAAATAGCCTTTGACACAGATATAACCTTTTCCGGAACCCGGGAAAAATCCGCCCTTACCGGAACCATACTGCTGATCAAAGGGGAATATTACAAGGATTTTGCCTTTGATCTGGCCGAGGCCCTGGAGAGCCGGAAAATGGCTGCATCAAAAGAAAACCAAAAATCTGAACCTGACAATTCCATAATGGGAAACACCGCCATTGATATTGATGTGGATTACAAAGACCCATTTGTGCTGGATAACAACCTGGCTTTTATCCTGGTGGAACCAAATGTGCATATTTCCGGGACACTGAAAAATCCTGTAATTACAGGACGGGCTGAGATCTTGGAGGGCACGGTGGTGTATCAGAAAAGACAGTTTGAAATTGAAACAGGGATCATCGATTTTGTGGACCGGTTCAAAACTGATCCGGAAATCACTTTGCATGCAACCACGGAGATACGAAAATGGATGATCCACATGGATATCAGTGGAAAAACTGACAACCTGAATTTCAGGCTCTATTCTGATCCGGCTGAAACCCATGAGGATATTTTATCCCTGCTTGTCATCGGCAAGACCACAAAGGAGCTGGGGCAGGGGGGCGGCTCATATACCGGCATTTTTACGGGCAAAGCCTCTGAAATGGTCAGCCAGGGCGTGGAATCATCCACCCCGCTGGATGAATTCAAACTGGGACTGGATGAATCCGGAGACCAGGGGGCAAATGTGAATGTCACCATGGGCAAGCAGTTGTCAGACCGCCTGAAAGTCATCTATTCCATGCAGACGGAAGAAGAAGAGACCATCCATACCAATGCTGCGGAATACAAAATGCTGGAAAATGTCCTGCTCAGGGCGTTCAATGATTCAAAAGGCGATTTCGGCACGGAAGTCACCCTCAAGCTGGAGTTCAGATAAATAATGATGCGGTTTGATAAAAAAATATCAGCACAGATACTAGTCCAAAAAGGCATTATTTTTTTTCTTGCAATGCTGTGGCTGGTTATCTGTGCCATCCCAGCCCCGGCCAGTGACAGCCGGCCGGTCATCTCAGAGATCCGTTTGGAAATTTTGGGCGGTACAGAAAAAAGGCAGGCAAAGTTAAGATCCATGGCCATGGAAATGATCCGGTTTCAGCCGGGCAGTCTTTTCACAGCTAACGATCTGGATACCACGATCACCTTGTTGAAACAGACCGGGCAGTTCAGCCGGATCGATGTGCCCGACCAGGATATGGATGCCCCGTCCATCCCCCTTGTTTTCCGGTTGACCCCGGTTATGTTGGTCAGAAAAATAACCGTGGACGGTGCATTTCCGGTATTTGGCAATGCTGTTGTCAAGGCCACGGATTATGCCACAGGCAGTGCCTTTGTCCCGGAACATGTGGAAAAAAACAGCCAGGCGGTCAAGGAACTGATGGCAGAAAACGGGTATGTGGATGCCAAGGTGGACATCAGCGCTGCACCTTACCAGGGACTGCAGACTGACATTCTGATTGAAATTAAAAAGCATGTGCCCCTTAAAACCGTGGACATTGCATTTACAGGCAATACGGTATTTTCAGACACCCGGCTTAAAATGCGCATGAAATCCTATCAACTGCCGCTTTTTTTCTGGAGTAAAGGCAAGAGAACCATCCAGAATGAATTGGAAGCAGATATCAAAAACCTTGTGGCCTATTACAGAAAAAAAGGCTTTGCCGAGGCTGCCATCACCTATGATGTGCAAACGGATACCGACAAAAAAACTACCAGGGTGAAGATCCAGATAAAGGAAGGTCCACTGTACCGTATTTCATTTTTTGGAAACAAAGAATTTATGACCTATACGTTGAAAAAAGACATAACCATCTGGACAAAGGGAAACCGCAATGATTTCGGTTTGAAGCGCAGCATTAAAAACATCACAGACAGGTACCGGAAGGCCGGTTACAGGGACTGCGAGGTATATTTCACCTCTGACACTGAAATAAAAGATGACAAACCGGTCCGGCACATCCAGATACACATCAATGAAAACACCCGCTATATTGTCAGATCATCTGTCATCAAAGGGACAGAATTTCAGGATACCGAAAATCTTAAAGCCCTTTTGAATACCCGGGAAAAAGGAGTTTTCTACGACGGTCCCTTTGCCCGGAACATGGTTTCGGATGACACACAGATTCTTGAAAACTATTATGACAGCAACGGGTTTGCACAAACACAGGTGTCTGCTGATGTTGCATGGGATGCAGCAGACAAAAAAAACAGGATGTTCGGCGATGTAATATTTGAAGTTGCCGAAGGATACCGCAGGCATATCACCCGGGTAACGCTTTCCGGCCTGCCGGAGATGGTTGCATCAGACATCATGCAGATACTGCAAACCCGGGAAAAAGAGCCGTTCATCCCGTCACAGGTGGATGCAGACCGCATGGCAATTCTTTCGTTCCTTGCGGAAAAAGGATATATTTACGCAGATGTCCAGACCCGTATCGATTTGGATGGAAAAGATTACCAGGTCACATTCCAGGTGGAGCCGAACACCCGGGCCACGGTGGGCGGGGTATGGGTGTTCGGTAATTTTGACACGAAAGATTCGGTGATACTCCGGCACAATACCCTTGAACAGGGAGAACCTGTTTCTTTGAACAGTTTTATTTCCCTGCAAAAAGAGATCAGAAATATCCAGTGCATTGAACGGGCGGATTTCAAAGCTGTGGGAATCCGGGAAAATCTTGACCAGGTGTTTTTCATGGCCGATGTGGAGGAGAAAAAACCTTATTTTCTTGACACAAGCATCGGGTATGACACAGCCAAAGATGCCTATATAGGGGTGTCTGCCGGTAACAGGAACCTGCTGGGAACCAACCGGAAACTGTATCTGGATGCCCGGGTTTCCGGCATCGGGTATGAGACCATCCTGGGTATAACGGATTTTGATTTTCTGTCTCAACATATTTATTCGGATGTCAATGTGTACGCCGCTGAAGAAGAACTGAAAAACCAGAACTTCGGCACCCGCAAATACGGATCATCTGTGTCATTTGAAAAACAGCTGACCCCGCACCTGAAAGTGGGCACCGCCTTTAACCTGGAATCCAGAGAACAGTATGCCACCGGCGCGACAGCCGGTGTGAATCCTGATGTATACGAACCCAGGGGGATTATATCAGCAACCCCGTTTTTCACCTGGTCTTCGGTGGACTCCTATGCAAAACCCACCAGCGGGTTCTATCTCAATGCATCTGCCGGCTACAACCGGGATATTCTGGAAGACCTGGACAATTTTGTGAAATACCAGATAAAGGCCAAATACTATATCCAGCCCTTTTCCCGGCTGGTACTGGCGTTCCAGGCCATGTACGGCACCATCCAGAGTTTTTCTGATGATCTTGATCTGCCCGATGACCAGCTGTTCTTTCTAGGCGGGATTTCAGATGTACGGGGGTTTGCCGAAAATGAGCTGGCAGTTGATGCCTTTGGTGATCCTTTGGGGGGCAAGACCCAGATTGCCGCCTCCATGGAGGCACGCATTGATATCGGCAGCAATTTTGAGCTGCCCCTGTTTGTTGATGCAGGCTCCCTGCAAGACACCACTAAATCCGGCAGCGATGAAGACTTTAAATTCACCCTGGGCTCGGGCCTGCGTTATATGACCCCTGTGGGGCCTGTAGGCCTGCTTTACGGATACCGCCTCAATCCTGAAACAGGCGAAGATTCCGGAAGGATCCATTTCTCCATCGGGTATACTTTTTGATGTTCCGCAAAAAAATATTTACATAATACGTAATACGTGATATTTCGTAAGCAGGAAATTACCAAAAAAAGGAGGCGGCCATCATTCCGTTTATCCATACCCATTTTGACAAATGCATTGGCTGCAGCATCTGCCAGCTGACATGCAGCCTTGCTTTCACCGGCGGGTTCAACCCCAGGCGGGCCAGGCTGGATATCCGCCACAAAAGCGAACACCTCTACCATCTACCGGTGGTGTGCAGCCAGTGTGAAAATGCCTACTGCATGCAGACATGCCCGGTGAATGCCATCACGCGGACCCCGGAAGGTGTGGTACAGATTGATGCGGATCAATGCATTGGATGCGCCCTGTGCGTCCAGTACTGCCCTGTGGACATGGTACACCTGGATCCGGATACGAAAAAGGCGGTAAAATGCGAACTGTGCCAGGGATATCCGGCCTGCGTGGCTGCCTGCCCCACTGGGGCACTGGAATTTGTTTCAGACCCTCTCAAGGAGCAGAAACACCATGACTGATGCTTATGCAGATACCTTCCTGTCCATTGACCTATCTACAGGCAGCAGCAGCACCCTGGCAGTTTCTGATACCTTGAAACAACACTTTATCGGCGGCAAAGGATTCGGCGCAAAACTGCTGGCAGACGGATTATCCCCGGACACAGATCCCCTTGGTCCTGAAAACATGCTCATGTTCATGACAGGACCCTTGACCGGCACATCAGCCCCTGCCATGCGGGGTTGTGTGGTAACCAAAAGCCCGCTGACCCATCTGTTTCTGGATTCCTATTTCGGGGGCAGTTTCGCACCGGAAATCAAATATGCCGGATATGACGGCATCATCATCACCGGCCGGGCCGACAAACCTGTGTATGTCTGGATTGATGACGAAAAGGTGGAAATCCGGGATGCTGCACACCTCTGGGGCCTGGATATCCTGGAAACCAACCGCAGTATCAAAGCAGAACTCAATGATGAGACCATTAAAATTGCCAACATCGGCCCGGCCGGAGAAAACCGGGTGCTGTTTGCCCTTATCGCCTGTGAATTCAACCGCCAGGCCGGCAGGGCCGGCGCCGGCGCCGTAATGGGGGCCAAAAACCTGAAAGCGGTGGCAGTGCGCGGCACCCGGCTGGTAAAGGTTTATGACCCGCACCGGTTTAAACAAGCCTGTGAAAAAGCCCTTGAAGAACTGACCGCCAGCCCGGATGTCCAGACACTCAAACAGGGCGGCACAGCCGCATCCGTAGAATTTGCCAGTGAAACCGGGCTGCTGCCATGCCGGAACTACCAGTTCGGCACCTTTGACAAAGCTGCTGCCTTAGGAGACCAGGGTCAGCAAAAACACCTCTGGCTGGGCACCAACGCCTGCATGGGATGTCCCATAGGCTGCGCAAAAATCGGGGCGGTAAGGACCGGAAAATTCAAAGGCATGGTCACCGATATAGTGGAGTATGAATCTGCCGCCCTCATGGGATCCAACCTGGGGATCTCCGATATCCGGGCCGTGGCCCATCTGGTGAAATTATGCGATCTGCTGGGGCTGGATGCCATGTCCAGTGGCAGCCTCATCAGCTTTGCCATGGAAGCCTGTGAAAAAGGCCTGGTCTCCCCCCCTCCCGGCATAGACCTGACCTTCGGCAATGTGGCGGCGGCGGAACATGTAATCCGGGCCATGGCTTTTCAAAAGCCCGGCCTGGGTGAAATGCTGGCAAAAGGGGTTCGGGCTGCAGCCGAAGAAATCGGCGGCAGCGCCTCTGACCTGGCCCTGCACACCAAGGGCCTGGAAACCCCTGGCTGGGGTCCCCGGGGTGTGTCCGGCATGGGACTGGCCTATATGACAGCAGACCGGGGCGGTTGCCACCAGCGGGGATTCACGGTTCCTTACGAGCTGGCCGGCGAATGGGACGGCAAAAAAATTGACCCCCTGTCTTCGGAAGGAAAAGCAGACATGGTGGTGACGCTGCAGAATTATTCCGCAGGCACCGACACTCTGGTAAAATGTGATTTCGGCAGCTTTGGCATCAGTGCCCATACCTATGCAGACCTGTTGTCCGCTGCTACGGGCACGGGGTTCTCTGCGGACATTTTCAACCAGGTGGGCGAACGCATCTGGAATCTCACCCGGCAGTTCAACCTGAACCAGGGCATGGATCCAGCATCCGACACCCTGCCCCGGCGGTTTGCTCAGGAACCGCTGCCAGATGGTCCGGCCAGAGGGCATAAAATTTCTGAAAACGATATGGCAATGATGCGGCAGGCCTATTATAAGACCCGGGGATGGGACAGCACGGGAAAACCCACCTCCAAAACCCTGAAACGCCTTGGAATAGCATCATGACACCTTTGGTCAACAAAAAGGAAGCCAAGCGCATCGAGACCCGGAAACGGATTCTGGAGGCAGCCACCCATCTGTTCGCCCGGCTGGGGTACCACAAGACAACCATCCAGGACATCGCAATTCACATCGGCATGACCACTGGAGCAGTCTTTCACCACTACAATTCCAAAACCGACATCCTTGATGATGTGGTAGCGGAACTGGACCAGAGCTTTGCGCAATACACCAGATTTCTGGAACAACCCCATGCCGACTACAACACCATGATTCACGGGATCATGGATATCTTCATGGACCGGTTCTACAACCAGCCGGATACCATTATTGCCCTGGCATCCCTGGCAGCAGAATTCAGCGGCATCCGGGGACCGGTGATCATCAAGGTCCAGGCAGCCTACGACCGGTTCGTGGATGCGTTTGAGGCGGCCCTGGACCGGATCTGCCCGAAACCGGCCAACCGGGCCGCTGCCATTTGTTTTATCTCCGCCCTCCAGGGCCTGGCACTCCAGGCCCTGGTCCGGGACGGCCAGATTGAGGTGGATGATCTGGTCAATGGATTTCTCAGCCTTGTCATCCACAACCAGGACAGCCAGACAGATGCGTTGCGACAGATACCCCTTTGATGCAGAGACAGCTTGTTGATGCAGAGACAGAACGATGCAAAACAGACTTTTTGGAGCAGACAGGAAAAAAGGAAAGATAAAAAATGAAACAATCATATGACTATATCATTATCGGCGGCGGATCAGCCGGATGCGTGCTGGCCAACCGGCTCAGCTGCGACCCGTCCTGCCGCGTGCTGGTGCTGGAGGCCGGCCGGCCCGATTATATCTGGGATGTGTTCATCCACATGCCTGCCGGCCTGACCTTTCCCCTTGGCAACAGATTCTATGACTGGTGTTATGAAAGTGAACCGGAACCATTCATGCTTCAGCGCAAAATCTTCCATGGCCGGGGCAAGGTGCTGGGGGGGTCATCCTCCATCAACGGCATGATCTATATTCGGGGAAATGCCATGGATTATGAAAAATGGGCCAAAAATCCGGGCATGGAACACTGGGATTACACCCACAACCTGCCCTATTTCATCCGGGCGGAAAACCGCCTCAAAGGGCCGGACCAGTACCACGGCACCAAAGGCCCCCTGATCCTGGAAACCGGGCCGTGTAAAAACCCTTTGTTCCAGGCATTTCTCAAATCCGCCCAACAGGCGGGATATCCTCTGACCGATGATGTGAACGGGTTTCAGCAGGAAGGGTTCGGGGCATTTGACCGAAACATCCACAGAGGACGACGGCTGTCCGCGGCCCGGGCCTATCTGCATCCTGTTCTCAAACAACGGTCCAACCTGGACCTGGTCTGCCGGGCCCTGACCACAAAAATCACCTTCAGCGGCAAAAAAGCCACGGGTGTGGAATTTGTCAAAGGCAAAGGCAGCCGGCCCAGAACAATTCAGGCAGGGGAAGTGATCTGCTGCGGCGGAGCCATCAACTCCCCCCAGATCC
Organism: Desulfotignum sp.; assembly: GCA_011390615.1. Taxonomy (GTDB): domain Bacteria; phylum Desulfobacterota; class Desulfobacteria; order Desulfobacterales; family Desulfobacteraceae; genus Desulfotignum. The sequence continues at coordinate 20,550 of JAABSB010000028.1, forward strand.
TCCAGCTGTCCGGGGTGGGCAATGCAGACGATCTGTCCGCCTTAGGGGTTCCCGTTGTACATGACCTGCCCGGCGTAGGAGAAAACATGCAGGACCACCTGGAGGTCTATGTCCAATATGCCAGCAAAAAACCGGTGTCAATGAACCCGGCCCTGAAATGGTGGAAAAAGCCGTTCATCGGTTATAAATGGTTGTTCCACAGATCAGGGGCCGCCGCCACCAACCATTTTGAAGCAGGCGGGTTCATCCGGAGCAACCAGGATGTGGACTACCCCAACATCCAGTTTCATTTTCTGCCCCTGGCCATCCGTTATGACGGCTCCCGGCCCAGCCAGGACCACGGATACCAGGTACATGTGGGCCCCATGTATTCCAATGCCGTGGGATCCGTGAAAATCATCTCCACCGATCCCCGCAGGCACCCGGCCCTGCGCTTCAATTACCTGTCCACGGACCAGGACCGCAAAGAATGGGTGGAAGCGATACGGTGTGCCCGAAAAATCATGAACCAGCCGGCATTCAACGAATTCAATGCCGGAGAAACCTCTCCGGGCAACCATGTCCAGACCGATGAGGATATCCTTAACTGGGTGGCCAAAGATGCGGAAACCGCCCTGCACCCCTCCTGCACCTGCAAAATGGGCACCGATGCCATGGCGGTGGTAAACCCCTCCTCCATGAAGGTGCACGGGGTGGAAAACCTGCGGGTAGTAGATGCCTCGGTCATGCCTTGTGTCACCAACGGCAACATCTACGCCCCGACCATGATGGTGGCGGAAAAGGCGTGTGACCTGATCCTGGGCAACACCCTGGAACCGCCGTCATCTGCACCTTTCTTTCGGCATGAAAAGAAACCGACATCTCTGCCCATGCCCGTAACAAAATCAGATTGAATAATGCCAACCGGCCCTGCCTGCAAGCTATGTTTTGCATGCCGGGCCGGCAAAAAAAGGGGACCTTGGCCTGTCTCATTTTTCCTTGTTTTCATTTATCTGTTCGGGGAGAGTGTTTCTCTCTACACACCCGGCATCGGTCATCAGAGCAGTGTTCACAGGAAAAACAATCTTTACAGGGAAATTTCTTAGCACAGGCTGACCGCTTTTCCGGCACATATATTTTGCCCGGCATTCCGGGTATGGAAACAAACGGCATGGGGAACCCCCTTTCAACCAACGGTTTCTATGAAACCAAGGTAAACAGGGAAACGACAATTTCAAGTTCGCCTGGAAAAATCTTACCGATGATCTCAGTTTTCCATATATGTGTACTTTGTTACAAAGATCAAATTCAAGATGAACCGCAAGTGCGGTTCATCCTGAGAGGAATACACTTAGAAATCGATGGCAAATCGTCCGCCAACAGAGCTTATGTCTGCATCGCTTATGGTGCCGCCAATCTCGCGGTCTTCCACGTTACCATAGACATAGTTGACCATGACCCGCAGGGCAGGATTGAGGTACCAGTTCACGCCCACGGTGTAGTTGGTCTCCTCCCCGCCGTCTATGCCCCCATCGTTCAGATCGAGATAGGACCACCGGACCGCGATTTCCCATGCCCCTAAACCACCTTGAAGGTCAAAGTTGTTGTTGGGTTTGACCCGGCTGAAAGAACCGCCTTTGTATGGCCTGCTCTCTCCGGTCAAAAAATAGCTGGCATAGACATAGGCTCCGTTTAAGTCGTAATCCTCGTTCGCGCCGTCGACCACGGCCTGGATGTATTCACCCTGGACCGACAGGGATCCGAAAACCACGGCTGCTTCGGCCCCGATCAGATCGCCGCTGTCATAGAAGCGGTCGAAGACCTTAGTATCGCCCGTGTCCACGGTTCTTGCCTGTGCCAGATGGACTTCGGGCCGCTGGCGAAAGCGAAATTCAGTCTCTTCATCATCCCGGAACAGGTGGCTGTAACCCAGACCCAGGTGCAGGAGCCGCCGTCCGCCGTCCGCGTACCAGGGTGTACCTGCTACACGGGCGGTGATATTGTAATCTGCGAAGTCATTGAAATTTTCGGCGCCGTCTTCGGTTTCCCAGAAAACTCCCGCACCCCAGAACAGTTTCTTGTCCAGGGCCGAGTTCATGATCTGTACCCCCATATTGCGGCCGGGAGAAAAGACATTGGGCAGGGCCCGCTCCAGAAAGGTGATGTATTTGGAGCTGGTCTGTTCCTCCAGGGAGAAGGGCTCCTTCTGATGGCCCACGCGGACTTTGCCCACCACCGGAAGATCGGTCAGGCCGAGATAGAGATCCTTGGCCGTGACATCGTCACCCGCAAAGTCGAACTGGGCCTTGTACTCGGCCACCTTGTAAATCGTGCCGGACATGAAGAGCCTTGCCCGTCTGAATTCTGTGCCGAATCCTTCGAAGCCGTCGCCCAGGGCGTTTCGACCAGGGCGTTTTCGACCTCATCGTCCCCGGATATGGAAGCCCAGTCAACCTGAACCCGGCCACCCAGCTTAATGGAGAAATTGCCGTCCTGGCTCTCAGCGCTGAGGCCATTTTCCCATTTGACGTCCCAGTCATCTTCCTTGGGTCTGCTAAGGGCCTCATGCTCGGCCTGGGCTTCCTTTTTCAGTTCCTGGTACTGCTGGGGGGTGATATCTCCCCTGTCCATCAGTATCTCCAGGATTTTTTCGGCAACGCTCTTCTGCTCGGCTGCTTTTCCCGCATTTGGGGTCAGCCCGAGAAAGAAAGCCAATAATCCAACAATGAATACTCTGCCAAAAATTTTCATGGTACCTCCCTTTAGGATAAAAAAAGATTTTCCATGGTGGCCATAATGATCATTGACGGATCTTAGGATAGGAGGATGCTTTCTGTCAAGGAAAGTATGAATAGTAACAATCAACCTGGCACCTGGCGTATTCGTGGTACCGGAAATCGGTCGGTTTGACGGAAAAGAAGCCAATGATGCTGAAACCATTTATTACGGGGCTAAATGGCAGATCAATTTTTGATCATAACCATTTTATATCACGACAATTTCTGAATTCATCCCTGTTTACCGGTCATCTCCTGGACGGTTACCTTTATCACAGCGGTTTTTGCCAGCATCTCCTCCGGATAGTCAAATGACCGGCCTGAATAATGGGCCATGATGTTATCCAGGCCGGCTTTCTTTTCTGCGGGGGTCTCCAGGATCCGGGCCGTGCCCATGCCGATGACGCTTTTGAATGAAACGCCCCAGTCACAGGCTCTGGCTGCTTTATTTATTTTCACCAGTTCATCCACCTCAAAGCATACCAGAGGATTGGCCTTGATCAGATCAATTTTCCGGCCCCCTGGGGCACTGTGAAAATACAGGGCCTGGTCTTTATACCCGTAGCTCACGGGCACAATATAGGGCACATTCCTGTCCACAAAACCCAGGCGGCACACCTGTCCCTGTTTGAGTATCTGTTCAATATCTGCTGTGTTCGTGATCTGTTTTTCTTTGCGCCTCATGGGCAACGCTCCTTTTCACTTCATTTGTCCTGTCAATGACACTGCCACACCTTACCCGGAACCGCATCTGAAAAAAAGCAGGCTGATCATGTTTTTTTCAACAGCATCATGGGCCGGGTCTGTAAAATTTTTCCTGCGGCAGCCACTGCTGTTGCCATGCAGATCAGGGTGGTCAGCACCAGGATGCCCGTAATATAAAGCAGGTCCAGCTGCCACAGGCTGTCAAAGAAATACCAGGACACGGCCCGGGAAAACCCGATGCTCAGCAGCGCGGCAACAAAGGCTGCGGCAAATCCCAGACTGCCGAACTCCAGCAAAGATATTTTTTTAATGTCGCTGAATCCGGCCCCCAGCACCTTGAGCAGGTTGGTCTGGACTGCCTGGCTCCGGGCCTGGTGCCGGGCAATGGAAAAAATGGACACAAGGCCGGCTGCAATGGCCAGCCAGGCCATGAACCGCACAGACACGGACAGACGGTCCGCAATAAAGGTCAACGTGGCGATCATCTGGGTGACATCGATGATGGAAATATTGGGAAAGTTTTCCACAATGTTTTTTTTCAGGTGCTGCCGCAGGTCCGGCGGGACCCGGGACACCGCTCCCAGCCAGGTTTTGGGGGCATCATCCAGCACCCCCTGCTGGAACAGCAAAAAGAAATTGGGCTGGAAACTGTTCCAACGCACCTTGCGGATGTTTTTGATCCGGCCTTCCAGCATCATGCCCTGAATATCGAATGTCATCACATCATTGATGGCCAGTTTATGGTCTTCGGCAAAAGACTGGGCCACGGAAATCTCAAAAGGTGTTTCAGATCCGAAATCCCAGGGAGTTCGGGACAAAGGATCTCCCTGAACAATGGTTTCAGAGGGGTCCAGGTCCCTGCGGAAGGAAAAATTATGCTCCATGCGCCGGGGCCGTCCCTGTGCTTTTCGGTTGTTTTCACGGGTGTGAAAAGGGGTGGTGTTGACGGTGAGAATTCTGCCCCTGACCATGGGGGACAGATTTTCCAGGACCCCGTTCTGTGCTTCCATGAACACTTCCAGATCACGGGTCTGGTATTCCTGGATATCCATGAGAAAAAACACCGGAATTTTCAATCCTTGGGGCCGCTGGATCTCTGTCTGCAGTCCCTTTTGCACCTGGGGAATCAGGCAGATCAAAAACACCCCCATGGCAATAGTGACAAAACAGGCCAGAGAAGACCATATATTGCGGTACAGGTTCAAGAACGCCATTTTGCGCACCAGGTGCCGGGTTCCGGCCAGGTACCGGCAACCTATGGCGCCCAGCCACCCTGCCCCGGCAAACACCAGAAATGCCAGGGCAAACCCAGCCGTGAAAATGATTCCGGTGGTAACAGACCCTGCCACAAGCACCGCCCCCAGGCAGAACCAGGCGATGCCGGGCAGAAAGGCGGCCGCCTGCCACCAACCGTTCACACCCGGTGCAGCCAGAGATCCCCGGAGCAGCACCAGGGGTTTGATTGACAGGATTTTCACCAGCACAGGCAGACAGAACACGATGCTGCCCAGTCCCCCCAGACCTAAAGCCATCAGCCAAGTTATCGGCGCCATTCCAATGTGGATTCCCCGGGGAACAAGGTCTTTGAGCAGCACGGGGAACACCGGCAGCAGCAGCCAGGACAGGGCAATGGCAATGGCTGCCGCCAGGATGCCCAGAAATACCAATTGGACAAACAGATACAGATACACCCCGGACCGGCTGGCCCCCAGACTCATGAGCACGGCAATTTCCCTGTGTTTCCCCCCTAAAAAACCCCGGAACAGGTAAGCAGCGGCAATACCGGCCAGGAACAGTGCCACCAGGGAAACCAGGGCCATGTATCCGGTGAAATGGCCGGTGACACGGGACAGGCTTTGGCTGACATCCCGGCTGTCCCGGACACTGATCCGGGGCTGGTCCGGGGCCAGGGCGGCAAAGCCCTGGCGCAGTTCCTGTGAAAGGGAGGGCACATCCGTGTCCGGCGATACCCGCAGATAGGTATGGTAACGGACCCTGGAACCGAAATCCAGCAGCCCGGTTTCTGCCAAATGTCCGATGCCCACATAGAGTTTGGGGGCCAGTTCCAGGGTGGTCAGGGCCTTGTCCGGATCATCGGCAAAAAAACCGACAGCAGAAAAATCCTTGTTTCCCAGGGTCAAAAACTGATCCGGGGCCGGGCCGGCTTCTTTTTGCAAACCTGTCACCTGGCCGGCATCCTGTTCCCGGATGCCCAGAGTCAGGGCAGTATCCCGGGTCATGAAAACCCCGGGGCCTTCGTGGATAGCGGCACGGTCAATGCCTGGTTCCAGTACAAACCCGCCGTAAAGGGGATAGGATGCATCCACCGCCATGATCTGAACCAGCCGTGTGGTATCACTGGTCCTGACCATGGTAAAGAACCGGATTACCCGAGCCTTCATCCGGTCCGGACCCAGAACCTGGTGCACCAGGTCTGTCTCGGCCTGGGTAAAAGGAGAATTGGCAGTGAGCACCAGATCAGCGGTTAAAATGTTGCGCAGGTTGTCGTCCAGGTGCCGGTCCAGGGAAAGGCTGAAACTCTGGACTGCGACAAACCCGCACAGCCCCACGGTGAGGTTGGCCACAAAAAACAGGGCAAAACCTTTATTCCGGAGCAGTTCCCTGATACCCAGACGGACCCAGAGCATCAGACAAGGTTCCCGCGGGAAAGGATTTTCACATGATGGCACTGGTTGGCCAGACCCTGGTTATGGGTCACCACCACCAGGGTGTTGTTTTCTTTTTGCACCAGATCAAACAGCAGGTCTGCCACCTTTTTTCCTGTGTCCGTATCCAGGTTGCCAGTGGGCTCGTCCGCCAGAATCAGGGCAGGCCGGACAACCAGTGCCCTGGCAATGGCCACCCGCTGGCATTCCCCGCCGGAAAGCTGGCCCGGCAGATGACCGGCCCGATGGGTCAGCCCCACCTGCTCTAAAAGGGCATCGGTGCGGGCATTGATCCGGTCTTGCCTGAGAATTTCCAGGGGCAGGCTGATGTTTTCTCTGGCAGTCAGATGGGGCATAAGATGAAAAGACTGAAAAATCATGCCGATTTTTTGGGCACGGTATCGGGTCAGGTCTGCCTCATTCATCTGACAGATGTCAATGTCGTCCAGAAGAATAGATCCGTCATCCGGGGTATCCAGCCCGGCGATCAACGACAAAAGCGTGGTTTTACCGCTGCCGGAATGGCCGGTGATGGCCAGTGTCCGGCCGGCATCCAGGGAAAAGCTCACCTGGTCCAGCACCGTCACACGACCGGAACCGGGCAGGTGAAAGGATTTGACCACCTGGTTCACTGCCAGCATTACAGGCACTCCTTTATATATGGCAGCACTGTCGCAGCAATCTGCCGGTGGCCGGCCGGGTTGGGATGGACCCCGTCCGCCTGGTTCATGTCCTCTACTCCGCCCACATTGTCCAGCAGAAACGGAATCAAAGCAATCTGATATTTGCTGGCCAGGTCCTGGAATGTCTGCCGGAACTGTCCGGTGTATTCCGGCCCGTAGTTGGGGGGGATCTCCATGCCCGCCAAGATAACGCACAGGTTGTTTTCCAGGGCCAGGGCAATGGTGTCATCCAGGTTTTCAGCCATGCTGTCAAGGGGCAGGCCCCGCAGCCCGTCATTGGCCCCCAGTGCCAGCACCAGGACCTGGGGGTTGGTCTTGAGATGCCATTTCAGGCGGGACGGCCCGGATGCCGTAGTGGAACCGCTGATGCCGGCATTGATCACGGTGACATTGTCAATCCTCTGTTGTTTGAGCATCCTGCACACTACCGCTGGAAAAGCCGCCTCCTTTTCCACCCCCAGCCCTGCTGTGATGGAATCACCCAGAAACAGAATCCGGGTTTCTTTTGCCCCGGCAGGCAAGATCCCGGCAAATAGCCACAAAAATATCCCTGCAACCACCGCATATATCAAAACTGTCTGCTTCATATATCTCCTCTCTCGACCCGGTTAGATAATTCTTTATAAAAATGACAAGCAAAACCCTTCCTGTCAAATGGAAACAAAAATATTTCGACCGTTGCCGACCTAAATGTCTCATCCCATCAAGCTGCTACTTGAAATTCTATTAAAGTTCTTATGGCTGTCGAACTGAGTGAACCTTTCTTGACCCAGCTCATTCCATTTTTCTTTTGTCGGTCTAAGACGTCAATATTATTCATTTTTTCCTACTTTGTTTGAATTTGGCATCTTGAAACGTTTGCGCAGATCATCGATGATGATTGTTTTGCCGGTGCAGTCGGGTATCTGATCTCCTCTGGGTATCTGCAGTCAATGAAAATTCTGGTTGAGTTATGAAAGAATCAATGATATCAAGACTATGGTTGAGGTTTTAGAAAGTCAAGTTTTGTTGCAATATCTGGATATTTGCTATAAGCATCCCAGATTTTCAACGGTTTGCTGCAACGATCTGTTCAAAACCCCGCCCCGGGTGGTATCCTGTGCCCGGCCCGAGACCCTGCGGGGACCTGGTTCCATGTGAATAATGAAATACAGCGATCCATTCTCTGACTTCAAAGCATCCCGGCATATTTCACCAGGCCCCCTCCGGCTCTGACGGTCCGTTCA
>JAABSB010000029.1 GCA_011390615.1 Desulfotignum sp.
AGGGCACATATCATGCCCCATGTATATATCGGAGAGGGATGTGTTGTGGGAGAACATTGTGTTATCAAGCCCAATGTCACCCTCATGGACAGTTCCTGCCTGGGAAACCATGTCACCATCCATTCCGGGTCGGTGATCGGATCTGACGGGTATGGATTTGTCCAGGATGCCGGTACCCACGTCAAACTGTCCCACACCGGGTATGTAAAAATCGGGGACCATGTGGAGATAGGCGCCTGCAATACCATTGACAGGGGCACTCTCGGCATCACCTGCATCGGGTCCGGTGTAAAAACCGACAACCAGGTGCATATTGCCCATAATGTGATCATCGGGGACAACACCCTGGTGGTGGCCCAGGCAGGCATAGCCGGTTCTACCCGGGTGGGGAAAAATGTTATTATAGCGGGAAAAGCCGGTATATCCGGCCATCTGACAATTGGTGACAATGCCATAGTGGGGCCGTATGCCGGTGTTTCCGCTTCTGTTTCCGAAAATGAAATTGTATCCGGCATTCCCCATATGCCCCATAAAACCTGGCTTAAAGTTGTCAATATCATCACCCGGCTGCCGGGCATGAGAAAATCTCTTTTGTCCCTTGAAAAGCGGCTTGATTCACTTGAAAGCACCATAAACAAATCGGAGTTCCAATGATTCACCCCACAGCCATTATCGATGGGTCGGCTGAAATCGGTACCAACGTTACCATCGGTCCCTATACCATTATCAAATCTGATGTGCATATCGGATCCGGCACCACCATCGGTCCCTATACCACCATTGAAAACTATGTTTCCATAGGTGAAGACTGCCAGATATTTCAGTATGCCGCCATTGGCGGCGCCCCCCAGGACCTGAAATTTCATGGTGAAAAAAGTTATTTGAAGATCGGCCGGGGATCCATTATCCGGGAATTTGTTACCATCAACCGGGGAACGGAAGCCGGCGGGGGCATCACTGCGGTGGGGGAAGAAAATTACCTGATGGCCTATACCCATATCGCCCATGACTGCAAAACCGGCAGGCAGGTTATTCTTGCCAACAATTCCACTTTGGCCGGGCACATTGAAATAGGGGACCATGCCACCATCGGCGGGCTTGTGGCCATTCACCAGTTCGTCAAGATCGGGGACTTTGCCTATATCGGCGGCAAGTCCGCCGTGGTCAAGGATATTCCGCCCTATGTCATTGCAGCTGGAGACAGGGCTGCCCTGCACGGCCTCAACAATGTGGGACTCAAACGGCACCAGTTCTCCGCTTTTGCCTTGGGGGAACTCAAAAAAGCCTACCGCATTTTTTTCAGGATCGGACTGACGGTGAAACAGGCATCGGAAAGGGTGAAGGCGGAAGTGGAGCAGATTCCCGAGGTACAGAATTTTACAGATTTTATTGTTAATTCAAGCCGGGGCATTACCAGATAAAACAGATGAAAATCGGACTCATCGCAGGCGGCGGACAGTTTCCGCTGCTGTTTGCAAAAAAAGCCGCCCAAAAAGGGATACAGGTCGTTGGCGCCGGTTTTTTTTCCGAAACAGACCCAGGCCTGGCAGATGCAGTGGATGCATTTCAATGGCTGTACCTGGGCCAGGTGTCCAGGCTCGTAAAATATTTCAAACGCCATGAGATCCACCAGGCAGTGATGCTGGGCACCATCCACAAAACCAGTATTTTCAAGGATATACGGCCTGATTTCAAGGCCCTGTCGTTTATTGCCAAAACCGGGTACAGCCATGACAACACCATTTTAAGCGCGTTTGCCGACCTGATGCAGCAAGAAGGCATCACGATCAGGCCGTCCACTTTTTTGTTGCCAGAACTGCTCAGTCCGGCCGGCTGCTGGACGAAAAGGTCATTGGACAAGGCGGAAAAAAAAGATGCATTTCAGGGGTGGAAGCTGGCAAAAGCTATCGGAAAACTGGATATCGGCCAGTGCATCGTAATCAGCAACGGCACGGTTCTGGCTGTGGAGGCCATCGAAGGAACAGATGCCGCCATCATGCGGGGCGGGCAGCTTGCCAAAAAAAACGGGGCTGTGGTGGTAAAACTGTCCAAACCCCAGCAGGACCTACGGTTTGACCTGCCCTCTGCAGGCGCTGATACCATCACGACCATGGTGTCAGCCGGTGCCACGGTGCTGGTTCTGGAAGCTGAAAAATCTCTGGCATTTGACCGCCGGCAGATGGTGGATCTGGCAGATCGCCATAACATTGCCATTGCGGCCCTGACCGATGATGATATCCCATGAGCAGGTCCAATGGTCATATAATGGTGTTGACCGGAGAACCTTCCGGTGATGTGCACGGGGCGACCCTGGTGCGGGCCATGCAGCAGCAAGATGCAGCACTGACATTTTCCGGCATCGGCGGCCCCTGTATGGCGGAGGCCGGCGTGGATCTGTTCTTTTCCATTGAAAACCTGTCCGCTATGGGGCTGACAGAGGTGTTGTTTCAAATCAGATCCATCAAAAAAGCCTTTGACAGTTTCACAGCGCACCTGATGGCAACCCGTCCCGGCCTGCTCATTCTCATTGATTACCCGGGATTCAACCTCAGGGCTGCAAGGTTTGCCAAAAACCGCACCAGAACCAGGGTGTTTTATTATATCACCCCGAAAATCTGGGCATGGAACCGTTCCCGCATCCGGCAGATCAAGCGGTTTGTGGACCATGCCGGTCTGATTTTTCCATTTGAAGAAAAATTGTATAAAAAAGCCGAAATACCTGCGACCTATGTGGGAAATCCTTTGATGGACCAATATCCCCATGCTGTGACACCCAGGGCAAAAAAGACGGCAGGACCTTCAGATCCCTGGATCATCGGTCTTTTGCCAGGATCCAGAAAAGCAGAAATTCACCATCATCTGGACCTGATGCTGACAGCCGCGCAAATGATCCGAAAATATCAGCCCCACACCCGGTTTCTGGTATCTGCTGCCGGGTCAATCCCTTTGGAGAGCATCAAAAAAAAAATGGCATTCCATGAAGCATCCGGTCAGTTTGAGATTATCAGCGGCAGTCCCGGGCAGATTTTTGCACAGGCTGACATGCTCATTGCGGCATCCGGCACTGTCACCCTTGAAGCCGCCCTGTGCCAAATCCCCACGGTGATCATATATAAGATGTCTTCGGTCACCTTCCGGATTGCAAAGGTTCTGGTGAAGGTAAAATATGCCGGCCTGGCAAATATCATTGCCGGCAGACAGGTGATGCCTGAACTGCTGCAGGCAGATGCCAATCCCGCAAACATATGCGCCACAACCCTGGATATGCTCGATAACCTGGCGGAGTACAGAAAAAAACTTACCCCGGTCAGGCTGCTGCTGGGATCTGCCGGTGCTGCCGGACGGGCGGCTAAAATCGCCCTGGATCTTTTAGACGTTGCAGAATCCGGCAGTCTGGCAAATCGGTATTTGACAAACAGCACAAAACCTTACTAAAGTGATGTTTATATCAATACATTTTGAAGGACAAAAATCATCTTGATGACATTTAATGTGACATTGCTGATCATTTGTCTGGTGTTGTCCGGTTTTTTTTCATCTTCTGAAACCGCGCTTTTTTCCATTTCAAAGATCAAAGCACTCCATATAGCAAAAGACGGGTCCAGAACCGGGCACCTGATCCTGAAAATGAAACAGGATCCCCACACCCTTTTAACCACCATTCTTATCGGCAACAACCTGGTGAATATCGGGGGGTCAGCACTGGCCACATCCATTGCCATTGCCTATTTTGAATCCAATGCCGTGGGTATTGCCACCGGGATCATGACCCTGGCCATTCTGGTATTCGGAGAAATCTTCCCCAAATCCTTTGCCGCCCAGAATAACGTGCTGGTGGCCAAGGGGGTCATTTTCCCCCTTTTCTGGCTTTCCAAATTCTTTTTGCCCCTGATTCTGGTCCTCAACTTCATTCCCAAACTCCATGGCGCAGTCAATCCGGCATACCACGCTGTTACTGAAGATGAGCTCATGACCATGGTGGAAGTGGTGGAGGAGGAAGGGGAGATCAAGGAAGCGGAAAAAGAGTATATCACCAATATATTTGAATTTGATGACACCTCCTGCTGTGAAATCATGACCCCCAGGGCTGACATGTATGTGGTGGATGTGGAGCAGAATCTGGATATTCAGGCAATCCTGAAAACCGGGTACTCCCGTATCCCGGTCATTGAAAACAGCATTGACAATGTCATCGGTATCCTGCACCTGAAAGATCTGTTTGCCAGTTTTCAGAAACTGACCACATCGGAAGAAAAAATTAAAACTCTGGATATCAAAACCATCATGAAGAAACCCTATTTTATTCCTGAATCCAAAAAACTGGACTCTTTACTCCAGGAATTCAAGGCCAAAAAAAGCCATATGGCCATTGTGGTGGATGAACACGGCGGGGTATCCGGCCTGGTGACTTTAGAGGATGTGGTGGAGGAAATCTTCGGGGAGATCATTGATGAAACCGACCGGCTGGTGCCGGATATCGTCCGCCTCAAAGGCAATAAATGGCTGGTGTCAGGGAGGATTGATGTGGATGATCTGAACAAGGAGATTGAAATCAATATCCCGGAATCTGCAAGTTATGACACATTTTCCGGTTTTTTTCTCGAGCAGATTGACCGGATTCCCCAGCCCGGAGAATCCATTATTATTGACAAATGGACGGCAACGGTCAAGGATATGGACGGCAACCGTATCCAGTCTTTTATTGTGAAAAAAGAGTGATTGCACAGGCAAAAAACAAGGTCCCCATGAAAGACTGCCCGGCTTTTGTCAAAGAAAAGAGATAACCATGCAGACAATTACAGCAGATACACGGCTTTTCTGTGTGCTCGGCAATCCGGTATCCCACTCCAAAAGCCCTCTGGTACATAACCAGGCCTTTGCCGATAACAGTATAGATGCCGTGTACCTGGCGTTTGCCCCCGACAATATCAAACAGGCGGTCAATGCCATACGGCAGCTGCATATCCAGGGGGCATCCATAACCATTCCGTTCAAACAGACCGTCATGGACCACCTGGACTGGATAGATGATCAGGCACGTGCTATTGGTGCGGTCAATACCATTGTCAACCAAAAAAACCGGCTGCTGGGATACAATACCGACAGCCAGGCGGCAATTCTGCCCCTGGCGCCTTTCGGTATTGCACAAAAACAGGTTCTGGTCATCGGGGCAGGGGGGGCGGCCCGGGCCGTGGCCTTTGGTATTCATAGTCAAAAAGGGTGCCTGACAATCGCCAACCGGTCTGAAGACCGTGGCAGGGCATTGGCCACGGTCTATGATGCCCGATTTGTTCCCCTGGAGAAACTCGCAGGTACGGGTTTTGATATCATCATCAACACCACCGCCATGGGTATGGATCCGGATACAGATGTACTGTCCTGTCCTGGTGAATGCCTCACCCCGCACACAGTGGTCATGGATGTGGTGTATTCTCCTCTGGAAACCCGTCTGATCAGCCTTGCCCGAAAAAAAGGGTGCACGGCCATTGACGGACTGGCCATGTTCGTGGCCCAGGCATCAGCCCAGTTTGTCTTGTGGACCGGGATTTTTCCGGATAAGGAAAAAATGCGGCAATCGGTTCTGGACCACCTGAAATTTCAATCTTGTTAACCAAGGTATATTTTTTTTTATATGAAACAGATTTTTCCCAGGCAGATCTCTGATCAGACCGTTACAATACCGGGATCCAAAAGTATTTCCCACCGCATGCTCATCTGTGCGGCATTGTCGGCCGGAACATCTAACATCAAGAACCTGCTTTCTTCCAGGGATATTGATTTAACCATGCATGCATTGTCCTGCATGGGGGCGGACATTACAAAAACCGGTCCTGATAGCGTTTCAGTCACGGGTTTTTCCGGATGCCCCAGGCCATATGACCCCCCTGTTTTTTTGGAAAACTCCGGCACCTCCATGCGGCTTATGGCCGGTATCGCCGGTCTGGGAACCACCCCGTACACTTTCACCGGCAATCCCCGCATGTGCACCCGTCCCATGAAAGAACTGCTGGATGCCCTGAACCAGATCGGCATTGATGCCGGATCAGACACCCCCCAGGGATTTCCACCGGTGACCATCCAGGGAAAAAGCCGGCAGGGGGGGGTACCCGTCTGGACTGTTCAAAAAGCAGCCAGTACCTGTCCGCCCTGCTCATGATCGGGCCTTTCATGGCCGAAGGCCTGACCATAAAACTTGCTGCACCACCGGTTTCCTCCCCGTATATTGACCTGACCCTGGATGTGATGAAACAGTTTCAGGTGGATGCACGTAAAACAGATGCCACAACATATGAAGTCTCAGGCGGCCAGGCCTATGCGGCCGGCAGCTATGCAGTGGAACCGGACCTTTCCAATGCCGGGTATTTTTGGGCAGCCGGGGCTGTTACAGGACAGAAAATCGGGGTGGCCAATATCTTTTCCCGGTCTCTGCAGGGGGATTTCAAACAGATCCATATCCTTGAAAAAATGGGATGCTCCCTGTTTTTCGATGATGACCGTGTGGCTGTCAAGGGCAGGTCGCTTTTTGCGGTGGATGTGGACATGTCAGACACCCCGGACGCTGTGCCGGCCATTGCCGTTGTGGCAGCCTTTGCCAGAGGAACCACAAGGATCACCAATATCGGACATCTCCGGGAAAAAGAGTGTGACCGGATCCATGCGGTTGCCTCGCAGCTGGAAAAGATGGGTATCCAGGTATCCCAGGGAGAAGACTGGCTTGCGATCATTGGCGGCAAGCCCGCAGGTGCTTTTATCAACACCTTTAACGACCACCGTATTGCCATGGCGTTTGCCGTTGCCGGCCTTGTGGTGCCGGGCATGCAGATAGAGAATCCCGCCTGTGTGGGAAAATCTTTTCCCGGATTCTGGGATCTGTTTGATGCCCTGTAATGCAAAAGCTGTAAAAAAAATATGAACACGGTGCTCATTGGATACCGGTGCTGCGGCAAAACCAGTGTGGGAAAATTTCTGGCAGATATTTTGCCCTGCAGGTTTGTGGACACTGATAATCTGGTTGCATCCGTCTGCTGCACCAGCATTGAAGAACTGGTGGCAGAAAAAGGATGGGCGTATTTCAGACAAAAGGAAACACAGATTTTACAACACATCCTGCACAAAAAAAATCAGGTTATTGCTACAGGGGGCGGCATGGTGCTGGCGCCGGAAAACCGGTCGCTCATCAAAGATGCCGGGTTTGTGGTGTGGCTTTTTGCTGATGTGAACACCATTATCCAGCGCATGGCCGCTGACATACACACACCGGCATCCAGGCCAAGGTTTACCACCGGGTCTTTGTTTGAAGAAACCTGCACCACCCTGGCCAGCCGGACCCCTTTGTATGAAAAACTGGCAGATATGACAGTGGATACTACCTGCCATCCCCCCCGAAAGATTGCCTGGATGATAAAAAGGAGATTGGACCATGTCCGGTTCTAGCTTTGGCAGGGCATTTGCGATCACCACTTTTGGAGAATCCCATGGCCCGGCTGTAGGCGTGGTGATCCAGGGTTGTCCCCCCGGCCTGCCCATTGACGAAAAAATACTCCAGAATGCTCTGGACAAAAGAAAACCAGGAAACGGGATTGCCTCCACCCGGCGAAAGGAACCGGACACGCCGATGATACTGTCCGGCACTTTTAAGGGCAGAACCACCGGCACCCCCATAACCATCCTTATCCACAATACAGATGCAAAATCCACTGCCTATTCAGATATTGCCGGTCTGTTCCGGCCGGGACACGGGGATTTCACCTATGAAAAAAAATACAGGATAAGAGATTTCAGGGGCGGGGGCAGGGCATCGGCCCGGGAAACCGCAGCCCGGGTGGCAGCCGGGGCCGTGGCCCAGCTGGTGCTGGACCCTTACGGTATACAGATCTGCAGCTTTACCATGGCCCTGGGGGGGATCCGGGTCCGGCATTTTGATGCCGGCGCAGCTGCAGAAAATGACCTGTATTGCCCGGACACGGCAGCGGCCCACGCCATGGAAAACCGTATCAAAACCGTTAAAGCGCAGGGGGATTCTCTGGGAGGAATGGTGGAAATCACGGCAACCGGGGTTCCTGCCGGCATCGGTGATCCAGTGTTTGACAAGCTGGATGCAGATATTGCCAAGGCCATGATGGGAATTGGTGCTGTCAAGGCTGTGGAGATCGGTGCCGGCATAGCGGCAGCTGCCATGACCGGATTTGAAAACAATGACCAGATGGACAGCACCGGGTTTTTATCCAACCATGCCGGGGGAATTCTGGCCGGCATTTCAACCGGTGAACCAATTGTTGTGCGGGTGCATGTAAAACCCATTCCATCCATCGGCCGTACCCAGAAAACCCTCAACCAGGATGGGTGTGAGACAACCATTTCCACAAAAGGACGGCATGATATCTGTGCCATCCCCAGGATCAACAAGGTCTGTGAATCCATGCTGGCATTGGTACTCACAGACCATCTGCTGCGGCAAAAAATGCTTGCATAAACGGGCGGTATTATTTTCGGATGATATCAGATTCCAGTTTATCAGCTATTTCCAGTGCGGAATTCAAGGCATCGTTGATGGCAAATAGCTGAATTTTAAGCGTTTTTAAAGAAGCAGGGGTTGCAGATATTTTTTCATCCGAGTCTAGCAGCCTGGCCAGTTCCTTTGATTTTTTTGCAAATTCCATCAATTTTTCACTGAAATTTACCACCTCACCAGCCCATTTGTTGCGTTCATCTTTGGTCAATTCGATATTGGCATTGTCTGTTCCGTTGATCAACTGATCAATCTGATAGTCTTCAGGGTTTGCTATTATCTCATACATGGTTTTCCTCCTTACAACAGGTTTGTCTGGTTATTATTCACAAAATATTCATAAAAAAATCACAATACCAGGCCTATTCAAGCAGATAGGCCAGTAATTCTCCCTGGGTATGCAGTATTCTATACATTGTCTGCAGCATGGCATACCGGGCATTGGACATGCTGCGTTCGGCCTGCACCAGGAGTGTATTTGCATCCATCATGTCTATGATATCGGCCATGCCGTACTGGTACTGCATCTGGACTGCCTTATGGTTTTCCTGTGCAGCCTTGAGTTCATCATCAAGGTTTACCAACACTTTTCTGGCGGTTTCATAATCAGAAAAAGCCACCGTGGATTCCAGGAGAATCTCTTTTCGGCTCTGTGACAAGGCCTGTGCTGCCTGCCGTTTTCTGGCCATGGCCTGATTGATCTGTGCCTTGCGCAACCCGCCGTCATACAACGTAAAGACCAGTTCTGCCTGGATATAGGTATCTTCTGCATCTGATTCAATATTTCCCGCCAGACCGCCGGCCGCACCACTGTTGCCGTAGGATGTGTCTGATTCCCTGTATCCTGTTTCCAGGCTCAGTTTCGGCCAGTAATCGCCTTTTTCATAGGAAACGGTCTGGTCGGATATTTCCAGATTTTTTTCTGCCTCCTGGATTTCATAGCGGTTTTTCAAAGCAGTTTCCTGGATTTTGGCAAGGGTTGGGTCAAACCCTTCCAGGGGCGTGATATCCTCATCAGATATCACAAAAGGCTCACCAATGCCTGTAAGTTCAACGATGCGGGCCTTGTTCTGGATTACGGCACTGCCGGCCATCACCCGATCGCTCATGGCCCTGGACAATGCAGCCTCCGCCCGGTACAGATCTGTCCTGGTGACACTGCCGACCCGCAGTTTTTCTTTTACCGCATTTTTATGGGCCGCAAGGCGCTGGACATCGGCATCAGCGATTTCCAGAAGCCGCTTGGCCTCCAGGGTATCAAAATAGGACAATGCCACCTGGAGCAGGTAATCAGACCGGATGCCTTCTAAGGTAAAACGGCTTTTGTCTATGCCTTTTTTGGTCACATCATAGGCAATGAGCTCCTTGCCGTTAAGGGTAAAAGACTGGGTGAGTTTCACACCGACAGTCGTGGTGTCCGGTGATATAAAACTTGTGTCTTTATGGTTGGTATGGCTGCCAAAGGCGGTGGCCCGAGGGACCAGAACCGATAACGCCCGTTTTTTCTCCTGCTCGGCAATAAAAACCTCATCTGTGGCAATCAGGATAGTCCGGGCATTATCATTGGCAGCCCGGCATAAATCTTTCAGGGTATAGTGGGCACTGTCAGCGGCATACAAGATTGGACAACCGGCAGCAGCCAGGCAGAAAATAAATACCAAACAATATGTTCTCATGGGAATCCTTTTGCAAAAATACACCTGTGCAGTCACAAACCATTTTTGCCCACAATAATATGATCCCCGGCATTCGTCAAGCGGTCAGTCCACGATCACCAGGGTAAGGTTAGTGTGACATGATCACCCCGCCGGGAAAGTGTATTTTTACTGACCCGGCAGGTGGTTATAAATAACAACCATGCTTTGACGGATGCTGCAAAACATGAAAGAGCAGTCCGGCAGATTTTTCTTTCATGTAAAAATGCGGTTGTGTGATCTGGAAAAAAAAACAGATTCATGATATAAAATACTTTCTTTGCATGCAACCCATGCGTATAAAATCTGATTTAAAAAAAAACAAGGAGATTACACCATGACGGTCATCCCTGAAACACTTTTTGCCGACCTGCCATTGAAACGCCAGGGCAAGGTCAGGGATATTTTTGATTTTGAAGATACGCTGCTGCTGGTCACCACAGACCGGCTGTCCGCCTTTGATGTGGTGCTGCCGGATCCCATTCCGGACAAGGGCAGGGTGCTGAACCAGATCAGTGTTTTCTGGTTTGAAAAAATGGCGAATATTGTGGGCAACCATCTTGTCACAACCGATGTGGATACCTTTCCTGCCATCTGCCGGCCCTACAGGGATGCACTTGAAAAACGCAGCATGCTGGTGAAAAAGGCTGATCCGCTGCCTGTGGAATGCATTGTCAGGGGATACATTTCCGGATCAGGGTGGGGTGCATACCAAAAAAATGGTCAGGTATGCGGCATTGCGCTGCCCAAAGGACTCAGAGAATCGGACAAACTTGCGGCACCATTGTATACCCCGTCCACCAAAGCAGAGGTGGGAGACCATGATATCAATATCTCCTTTGAACAGACCATCGATATCCTGGGCAGAAAAACCGCTGAGAAAATCCGGGACCTGAGCCTGGAGATTTACAATAAAGGTGCTGCACTGGCACTGGAAAAAGGAATCATAATTGCAGACACCAAGTTTGAATTCGGTATGCTGGACGGCGAGATCATTCTCATCGATGAGGTGCTCACCCCGGATTCCTCCCGTTTCTGGCCCCTGGATGACTATGCCCCTGGCCGTGGACAGAAAAGTTTTGACAAACAGACCGTCCGGGACTGGCTGGTCAATTCCGGATGGGACAAAACCCCGCCAGGACCCAGACTGCCTGAGGAGATCATTGACAATACGGTCCGGACCTATAAAGAAATCTACACGCGACTGACCGGGGACACCCTGTAGTAGACAGCAAATATGCCGGGGACCTGATTGTCTATAAAAGCATCAGGCCCCCGGCTGTTCACAAAACAGGTTCTTTGATCTGATTTTTCAGTTGGTTTCCTTTTGTGCATTCACCTGGTCAATGACTTTTTGTGCCAGGTCGGAAGGCACTTCATCATACTGGGCAAATTCCATGGTAAAGGTGCCCCTGCCGCCGGTCATGGAACTTAAATCCGGTGCATACCGCAGCATTTCAGACATGGGCACCAACGCATTGATGATCTGCTTGTCATCTTCTGAATCCATGCCCAGAACCCGGCCCCGCCGGGAATTGAGATCGCCCATGATATCACCGGTGTTTGCATCCGGTACTTTTACAGAGACCTTCATGACAGGTTCCAGCAACACGGGTTTTGCATCTTTTGCAGCCGCCTTAAAAGCGATGGAGCCTGCTGTTTTAAAGGCCATTTCCGAAGAATCCACAGAATGGTAGGACCCAAAATCCAGGGTGGTGCGAAAATCCACACAGGGAAAACCCGCCAGGATACCGTACTGGGAACTTTCCCGGATACCGGCCTCAACCGCAGGAATATAGTTTTTGGGAATCACCCCGCCCACGATCTTGTCCACAAACTCAAACCCGGCTCCCCTGGGCAGAGGTTCCAGAACGATCCAGCAGTCTCCGAACTGGCCATGGCCCCCGGATTGTTTTTTGTGTTTTCCCTGGACCCGGATCTTTTTCTTGAAGGTTTCCCTGTATGGCACCTTGGGGGTATTGATCTCCATGGCCACATTGAATTTGCGCTGTATTTTTTCAGCTGTAACTTCAATATGCACCAGTCCCCGGCCGGAAAGAATGGTCTGTCTGGTCTCATCTTCTCTTTTGAGCACAAGCCCTGTATCTTCCTGGAGAATTTTGCGCAGGGCCTCATGAATCTTGTCTTCGTCATTTTTGGACTTGGGGGAAATGGCAAAAGAAATGACCGGCGGCATGGGCGCCGGTGCTGGAATCTGTATCTCTGTGCCCCCTGTGAGGGTGTCCCCGGTCAGGGTGGACTTGAGTTTTGCCATGGCCACAATGGAGCCGGGCCCGGCCGAGGTAATGGTTTTCTGTTCTTTTCCGGCAATCTCAAGCAATTGGGAATATCTTTCCTTGGTGTCTTTGGTAACATTGAGAAAATTGCCCTCTTTTCCAAGTGATCCTGAAATAACCCGGATCAGCGACAGGCGGCCGGCATAGGGGTCCACAATGGTGTTGAAAACAAAGCCGCAAAATTGTGCATCCGGGTCCGGGGACACCACCACATCATTGCCTTCATTGTCTTTTGCGACCCAGTCGCCTCTGTCCAGAGGTGACGGCATATAGGTGTTTATGAAGTCCAGCACCATATCAATACCGATCATTTTAACGGCTGAGGTGCAGACGGCCGGATAAAACTGGGCTTCTGAAATACCTTTGCGGAAAGCACCCCGTATTTCTTCTTCAGACAGTTCTTCGCCTTCCAGGTATTTTTCCAGGAGATCGTCATCCAGCTCTGCAATGTTTTCTATGAATTCCTCTTTTGCCACAGCCATGTCATCGGCCATGTCTGCTGGTATATCCACCTGGGCGGCCTTGCCGTCAGCATCATATTCAAAAGCCTTCCCGGTGACAATATTCACGATTCCCTTGAAACCGGTTTCAGCACCGATGGGGTAACACACGGGAATGATTTTCTTTTTAAGGGAAATGTTGCAGCCATCAACACAGGTCGCAAAATCCGATCTTTCCCGGTCCAGTTTGTTAACAATAACCATGCCGGGCAGGTTGTATTCCAGAGCAGATGCTGCAGCCTCTTCGGTCATGGCAGAGGGCCCGCCCACACCGTCGATGACAAAGACCATGCCGTCGGCAACCGGAAAACAGGTTTTGGCAGCTGAGAAGAAGTTCTGATCACCAGGAGTGTCCATCAATGTGATGGTATGCTTATTATGGGTATATTTTATAAAAGAGGTGTTGATACTCTGCTGTTTTTTGATTTCTTCAGGCTGAAAATCCATCACTGTATTGCCTTCTTCAACCTTTCCTAAGCGCTTGGTCGCCCCGGCCTTAAAAAGCATAGCCTCAGCAAGAGTAGTCTTGCCTGCACCTCCATGGCCTGCAAATGCCACATTTCTCATGGTTTTGATGTCTTCGCTCATTACTGCTCCTTTAAACAATTAATAAATAGGTCCTGTTTAAATAATAAAAGTGTAATAATAAAAATTGCATGAAATTCATAGTGTTTTTTTTACTGCCCGTTGAAAACCAGAAAAATCAGATATTCGGTATTTCCCTTTGGACCCGGAACAGGGGAGGGGATCACATCTGCCACAATATACCCTTTGTCTGAGAAGAACTGCGAGATATCTGCCACCACCTTCTGCCTGATTTCAGGATCTTTTACAACACCGCCTTTGCCGACAAACTGCTTTCCTGCTTCAAACTGGGGCTTGATCAGGGCAATCACCCGGCATCCGGGACCCATGAATTTTTCCGCCGCAGGTATGACTGTTTTCAGAGAAATGAACGCTGTGTCAGCCACAACCAGGTCCATTGTCCGGCCGACGGCTTCAAAAGGCATGTACCGTATATTGGTGCGCTCAATGACCACAACTTTCGGGTCATTGCGCAAAGTCCATGCCAGCTGGCCGTATCCCACATCCACGGCATACACTTTTTTGGCCCCGAACCGGAGCAGGCAGTCGGTGAACCCGCCGGTGGATGCCCCGATGTCCATGCAGATCTTGTCTTTTACATCCACAGGGAAGGTGGTCAGGGCCTTTTCCAGCTTGATACCGCCCCGGCTGACATAGGGGTGGTCCGCCTCTTTAACAATGATATCTGCCCGGGGGTCCACCCGGGTTCCGGGCTTGTCACAGGGATGGTCATCCACCAGTACCTTTTTGGCCATGATCATAGCCCTGGCCCGGCTTCTTGAACAGATCAGGCCCTTTTCCACCAGCAGCTGGTCCAGCCGGCAGCGGGATCCGCCCGGATATTTATCTTTGGCCATACAGTTCACGACCAGCTTTTGCCACTGCATCTACGTCAATTTTATACGCTTTTCTCAGCACATCCTGGGGACCGTGTTCCACAAAGCAGTCATCAATGCCGATACGTTTGATGCACAAATCTGTCAGACCTTTGTCCATGAACATTTCAAGCACGGCAGATCCAAAACCGCCTGCCAGAACATGCTCTTCCACAGTAATAATTTTTTTGCATTCCCCGGCTTTTGCCAGCAGCAGGTCTTCATCCAAGGGTTTGACAAACCGTGCATTGACAACCGCTGCAAAAATGCCTTCTGATGCCAGTTGGGCCCTGGCTTTAAGGGCTTCTGCCACCCCTCTGCCGATGGCGATGATCAACAGGTCATCACCGTCACATACCACAGTGCCTTTTCCAATTTCCAGGGGCAGAACAGGATCTGCTACAGGCACACCTTCTGCACTGCCCCGGGGATAGCGCAGGGCAATGGGGCCGTCATGGAGAATAGCGGTTTTGAGCATACGGGCCAGTTCATTTTCATCTGCCGGTGCCATCACCGTCATGTTGGGCATGGGCCGCAGGTATGCAAAATCAAAAAGCCCATGGTGGGTGGGGCCGTCTTCTCCCACAATGCCGCCCCTGTCCAAAGCAAAAATCACCGGGTGGGCATCAATGCAGACATCATGGAGAATCTGGTCATAGGCCCGCTGAAGAAAAGTGGAATAGATGGTCACCACAGGACGGATCCCCTTGACAGCCAGGCCTGCGGAAAAGGTCACCGCATGCTGTTCTGCAATGCCCACGTCAAAAAACCGGTCCGGGTACTGGCTGCTAAAGTCTTTGAGGCCGGTGCCTTCAGGCATGGCAGCCGTCACTGCCACCAGACTGGGAAAAGATTTTCCCAGCTGGACCATCTGTTCTCCAAACACCTGGGTATAGGATGGTATCTCCCGGGGGCATCTGCTGGTTTTGCCGGTATCCACAACAAATGATCCCACCCCGTGAAAGTATATTGGATTTTTTTCTGCCGGTGCATATCCCTTGCCTTTGACGGTTGTGACATGCAGCAGCACCGGAGAATCAGCCGCATTTTTGATATTGTCCAGAATGTCGATCAGATGGTCCAGATTATGGCCGTTGATGGGACCGAAATAATCAAAATTAAAGGCCTCAAACAGCATGCCCGGGGTAACAAAAGTCTTAAAGGATTCTTCTGAGCGTTTGGCAATCTTGTACATGTCTTCCCCGATCCTGGGCAAAGATTTTAAAAACGCCCCGAACTGGTTGCGCATGGTCTGTAGATATTTGGCGGAAAAAGTCCGGCTCAGGTAGGAGGACAACGCCCCCACATTGCGGGAAATGGACATGTCATTGTCATTGAGGATCACAATCAGCTTGCGCTTTAAATCCCCTGCCTGGTTCAGCCCTTCATAGGCCAGACCGGCAGTCATGGAACCGTCCCCGATAACGGAGATTACATGGGAATCATCCTGGTTCAGGTATTTGGCGCAGCAGATCCCTAAGCCTGCGGAAATTGAGGTGGATGAATGCCCTACGGTAAAACCGTCACAGGAATTTTCCTTGATTCTGGAAAATCCTGACAAGCCTTTATACTGGCGCAGGGTGTCAAACTGCCGGTTTCTGCCGGTGATCAGTTTGTGGGCATACGCCTGGTGCCCCACATCCCAGATCAAGGTGTCGGCAGGCAGATCAAACACATAGTGGATGGCAAGGGTCAGTTCCACAGCCCCTAAGCTGGAAGCCAGGTGACCCCCGTTTTTTGACACAACCTGGATGATGCGTTCTCGGATCTGTTCAGCCAGTCGTGGCAGCTGTTCCCGGGACAGGCCTTTAAAATCAGCAGGGGTTGTAATATTTTCCAGCAGCGGCATGTTCTGGGTTACCTTGTTGTTGTCATTATTTTCTGCAATACCATCATCTATGTCATGGATGTCATCAATAGTTTTTTCAAGCATATTATCTGTCCCGGTTGATCACATATCCGGCAATGGCTCTCAGGGGATCGGCCTTGCCGTCAAACCGGTCAAGGGCATCTATGGCCTGATCCGTCAATTCTTTTGCATAGGCTTTGGATTGGCCAAGTCCCATGACCGCCGGAAATGTGAGTTTGTCTTTTAATACATCAGTTCCTGCCGCTTTTCCCATTTTTTCAGGATCTCCCTGCACATTTAAAATATCATCCATGACCTGAAATGCAAGCCCCACATGGGAGGCATAGACTTCAAGCGGTTTTCTGAAACGGGCAGGGGCATTGACGCTCACTGCCCCGCAAACAACACTGGCCAGAATCATCTGCCCGGTTTTCAGGGCATGGATATTTTTCAGATGATCCAGTGAACAGGGTTTATTCCCTTTGATTTTGTTTTCCCTCTCCGGGTGCATGTCCAGCATCTGCCCCTCAACCATGCCGTTTACCCCGGCAGCCCGGGAAATGACGGCAACCAGTTCCAGCAGGTTTTGTGTTTCAGGAACCGGGCTAAACAGACCATGGGGACGGGCCAGTATGGCAAAAGCATGGGTGAGCAGCGCATCACCTGCCAGAATGGCTGTGGCCTCACCAAATTGTCTGTGACAGGTGGGTTTGCCACGCCTGAGATCATCATTATCCATGCCAGGCAGGTCATCATGGATCAGAGAATAGGTGTGAATCATTTCAAGGGCACAGGCCGCGGGCAGGGCAAGGGTGAAATCCCTGCCGCAGGCCCGGGCTGATGCCAGTGCCAGAACAGGGCGCAGCCGCTTTCCCCCGGCCATAAGAGAATGGGTCATTGCCTGGACCAGTTTCCGGTCAGAACCAAGTTCGTGTAAAATTTTTTCCAGGTGATCATTTACCAGGGACTTATGTTCTGCAAGAAAGGTGTGCAGGTTGAAAACAGTGTCATTCATGGTCAAAGGGAATTTCTGTTACAGACCCATCAAGATCCCGGGTGAGCTGGGTGATCTTTTTTTCCGTACTGTCAAGGATCTGCATGCAGTAACGGACTTTTTCAATGCCGGTTTCATATTTTTTCACTGCCTGTTCCAGGGTAAGGTCCCCGGATTCCATTTCCTTTACAATTGCCTCCAGCTGTTTCAAGGCTGTTTCAAATGTGATCTTTGCCATCTATCTTCTTCTCCACACGTGTCAGGATACGTCCTTTGGATAAAATTAATTCAACCGGATCCTGTACCGCTAGTTGTTCGGCATCCAGGATAACTTTTTTCCCCGGTATTGTCCGGGCAATGCTGTACCCCCTGTCCAGAACCGATGCAGGATTCAGGGCCTCCAGGCTGGCTGCAGCCCGGGAGATGTTATTTGTATGCCCGTCAAGCCGGGCTTTCATGGCAAAGGCCAGATTTTTTTGCAGATCCCCCACCTGCTGTTGCTGAATACGGATCCCGGGCACAGCCCTGAAAAGGCCCTGGGATATCCAGGACAATTTTTCCCTGCTGTGAAAAATGCGGCGGTTTAGGGCATGCTGCATTCTGAAAAAACAGGTTTCCAGGATCTGTTTAAAATTGGCTATCACCTGGGCCGGGCTTTTCAAGCGGCTGTGCAGGTCATCCACCTTCTGGTGTAAAAAATCCAGTTTCTGTGTCATGGACAGGGTCACAGACATTTGCATATCTATGATGTGCCGGACCAGCCGGATTTTTTCCGGCAGCACAAGTTCTGCGGCAGCCGAAGGGGTAGGGGCCCGGACATCGGCAACAAAATCGGCAATGGTGACATCGGTTTCATGGCCGATCCCGGTGATTACCGGTATCTGGGATGCAAAGACAGCCCGTGCCACAGGTTCGGAATTAAAGGCAGCAAGGTCCTCCAGAGATCCACCCCCCCGGGCCAGGATGATCACATCTGCCTGCTGGAAATGGTTTACCGTGTTGATTGCATATACAATGTCATCACACGCTTCACCACCCTGGACCGCCACAGGAAAAACCTGCAGGCAGCACCCGGGAAACCGGCGCAGGGCAATGTGAATGATATCCCGAACAGCAGCACCTGTGCCGGACGTGATAACACTGATTTTTCCCGGCAGATACGGAAGGGATTGTTTGTGGACCGGGTCAAAAAGGCCTTCATCAGCCAGTTTTTTTTTGAGTTGTTCAAACGCCTTTTGCAACGCACCAGCACCTTCAGGTGCAATGTGTTCAAAAATCAGCTGGTAGTTTCCCCGGGGTTCATACAAAGTCAGGCGTGCCATCCCCACGATGTTCAACCCGTTTTCAAGGGAAAACTGCAGGGTGCGTTTCTGGTTTTTGAACATCACGCAATTGATGACCGCACCGGCATCTTTCAGAGAAAAATAGGAATGGCCTGATGACGGGGCGGCATAGTTGGATATCTCACCTGTGACCCAGACAAAGGGGAACCGTTCCTCGAGAAGTGTTTTTATCTCCCGGGTCAGGTGTGAAACCGAATATATGCGGCTGGTTTTGTGTTCTGCCATTCCTAAAATTAATCCACCCCTGCAAAATCAAAGGCCACATTTATAGAATGGATCCGGTCAAAAAGTCAACACCGGCAAAACCCGGCCCCGGAATGCTGTCCGCATATAAGGTCTGATAATATATATTATGTAAACTTTTCTTTTTTCCCGTTTTTCAGCAGGTGTCTGTATGCCCCGCAAAATCGACACATAACCAAATAATAATCTTGAAATCTCAGGGTTTGATGTTATATTGGCAGCAAACGAATACGTAAACCCAAAATTTTTTGGAGGAAAAAATGAACACAACATTTGCACAATCAGGCGCCATGGTAAAGGTGAATACTTTTATCAGAAGTGTCTACAACTGGATGACCATCGGTCTGGTGCTAACCGGTTTTACATCCTATTTTGTTTCCCGCAGCCCGGCACTGCTTCAGGTATTCCACGGCAACCCGATCATGCCCATTGTACTGTTCATCGGGCTGATTGTTATATGCGGGTATCTTTCAGCCAGAATCCAGAAAATGCAGGCCACCACTGCAACTGGACTTTATGTGGCCCTGACAGTGGCCTACGGGTTGATACTTACCCCCATCTTTCTGATCTACACAGCTGCATCCATCGTGTCCACCTTTTTCATATGCGCGGCCACATTCGGAGCAGCCAGTGTATACGGTATGGTAACCAAAAAAGACCTCACCGGCATGGCCCAGTTTCTGATGATGGGGCTCATCGGCCTGATCATCGCCATGGTGGTGAACATTTTTATCGGTTCCACCATGATGCAGACCATTATCTCCTGCATTGCTGTAATTATATTCACCGGCCTGACTGCCTATGACACCCAGAAACTCAAAAACATGGCTGTCACCCTGCCGGACAACGCCACCGGCGCCATGGTCCGCAAAGGCGCCATCATGGGCGCCCTGAGCCTGTATCTGGATTTTATGGGGCTGTTCATCCACCTGCTGCATCTGTTGGGGGTTGCAAGAGATTAACCGATAATCCTAATTATTTTCCGCACATGTAAAAAAAAACCCAGGGCCTGACATTTAGATGATGTCAGGCCCTGTTTGTTTATAAAAATATGGGGGCGGCAGTTTTTGCATGGTGCAGTAACCGGTTATGCTTTTTAGGATGGATTGTCTGGAAAGTCCTCAAATATTTTCCCGGATGGCACGGCAGATTTTTTCACAGCACGCAGCTGTCACCTCCTTATCCGGTCCTTCCACCATCACCCGCAGCAAGGGCTGGGTACCGGAATACCGCACAAGCACACGCCCTTTTCCACCCAGTTGTGCCTCCACCTGTGCTATGGCATCGGCAATGGGACTGATCTGTGTAAAATCCGGACGGGATGCATTCACCGTGACATTTTTCAGCACCTGGGGATACACCTGCATCACTTCTGCCAGATCTGACAGGGACCTGCCGGTGTCTGCCATCACCGCCATCAGGCGCAGCGCTGACAAGATTCCGTCCCCGGTGGTATGGTCTTCCAGAAAAAGCATATGGCCGGAATCTTCTCCCCCCATGACCGCACCGCACCGCTGCATCTCTTCCAGCACTTTCCGGTCGCCCACACCGGTTGTGACATGGTCGATACCCAGCGTATCCAGAGCTTTTGTTAAACCGATGTTACTCATGATTGTACTTACAACAACATTGTTTTTCAGCTGGTTTTTTGATTTGGCATGACTGGCGCAGATAGCCAGGATACGGTCCCCTGTGATCTCACGGCCCTTTTCATCCACGGCGATCATTCTGTCCGCATCCCCGTCAAAGGCAATACCCAGGTCCGCTCCCCGTGCCTTTACCTGTTCCTGGAGATCTTGTGTATGCTGGGAACCGCAATCCTTATTTATGTTGAACCCGTCCGGCTGGTCATGGATGAATACCGCATCAAACAACCTGTCATGGAATACCTTGCGGCAGATGGCAAAAGCAGCACCATTGGATGCATCCACCACCAGCTTTATACGGCCAGACAGTTTCCTGAAAGGAAACCTGTCCAGTAAAAATTGTGCATACATATCCAAACTATCCGGAATCATAGATATTTTTCCCACTTTATCCCGTGGAACAATGTGCGCATCATGGATATGGGCTTCCACTGCATCTTCCTGCGCATCTGTGAGCTTGGTGCCGCCTTTTTGAAAAATTTTAATGCCGTTGTCATAAAAGGGGTTGTGGGATGCGGAAATAACAATGCCAGCCCCGACCCCTTTTCGGCAGGTGGTCAGAAAGGCCACGCCTGGAGTCGGGATCACCCCGGCCAGGCCCACATCCGCACCAGCAGAAGCTGCACCGGCTGCCAGGGCCGCCTCCAGCATATCTCCTGAAATCCGGGTGTCCTTGCCGATGACCACCTGGTTCTGGCCCATTTTCAGGGCCAGCATTGCGGCTGCCCTGCCCGTTTTGAGTGCGGTTTCACAGGTCATGGGAGGGATATTGGCCCGGCCCCGGATACCGTCTGTTCCAAACAATCGTGTCATGTATATGTGTGTCCTTAAATATCGGCCATGCCCTGACAGGCACAACAAATCATGAAATAATCAGGCAGGTTGCACGGTTATTTCATATAAAAAAATGTCAGATCTGCAGCTGGTCTGACATGCTGGTTTCAATACCCAGCAGCCATTCAGATCCCATGGCTTTGATTTCAGGGGCAAGGCCCTGGATGCATGCTGTATATTCTGTACTGTTTTCTGCTGCCAGGTCTGCCACCCGGGCAACAAATGTTTCACCATCACGGGTCATGATTCCCTGACCCGGGGCAGTGTCGAAATATTTTTTTGCAGTGTGCATCCCTGCCAGGACCTGGTCGCAGGTCAAAGATGATCCCAGTGTGTCACAAAATTTTTCCAGCTGCCTGATACGCTCCCGGATACACCCGGCCAAGGTTTTCTGAAGACCTGTCACCAGTTTCCCGGACAATTCATCTGTTGCAAAAATGGGACGTACATGCATATACCAGGCACCCAAGGCTGTCAGGGCGGCAATATACCGGATATTGTGATTAAATATCCGTACAGTCCCGGCATGCAGCCCCGGCCGCCTGGGCAGAGAAATCGATTTTGTGCCTCCTGCCAGAATCATTCTGTCAGAACGTTCCTCGTCTTTGCGGACAATGGTGCCTGCCCCTGTCAGGCAGCCGAATCCGATGCGCACAGGTCCGACAATTCCCCCCTGCCCCCCCAGAAAAATGGGATGCTGGTTCATCATCACGCCCTGGTGGACATTGCCCATCATGGAAGCGGTGGCCTTGTCCTGGTTGGGGGTATAATTAAAATGCACAAAAGAAGATCCCACCTCAGAATGGTCTTTGCGGCTGGTGCCCCCTGCCATGAAGCAGTCGCAGAAATTGATCAGGCTGCCTAAAATGACAAAGGGAAACAAAATGGTCTGTTTGAGGCCCACTGTATGGGCAGCCCCGGCCTGCTCTTCCAGGATGGTACCGGATCTCACATGGGCATTGGATCCAAATACATTGCCGCCTAAAAAAACCGCACCCTGGAAAAACCCGCCGTTCAGCCGGACATCATTTCCCGCCATACAGTTTTCCATGGTCACGGGCGCTTCATACCCTATTTTTGCTTTCGGAAGGATCAGGGTGTTTTTACCCATGATCCTGGATCCGCCGTATATGGTTACCCCGTCCCCTGAAATCCGGTCCGGATGCACATCATCGGCAATATAAACCGTATCCGGATGGGGCATGGTCACCCCTTTTGCCAACAGTTTTTCTTTGATTACATAATCGGTTGGTTTCATGGGAATAAGTATTAATCGCCCTTACAGCCAGCTGTCAATAATTATTGATTGTTTTTATAAAAAAACCGGCAAAAACAGCGGCCGGAAAGTCTCAGAATCAAGGATAATCTCTTTACACCCCGGATAAATGCTGGTAAAAATTTAAGAGCCGGTCAGTAAAATTTTCGGTGTGAAAAATCAGGTAATCTGAAATACCAGGTGTACAGAAAACCAAAATTTGATGAAACTGTCATACCAAGGTGGTTCCATCTTCATTAAAGGATACCGATAACGCCCATGTATGCATCAGACAGCTATAGATCCCTGCAAAAACAAGCCACCCGGTTTGAAACCCCGGATTATCATTTAAAACAGATGATCAAAAATCCGGAGCGGCTGGGGGAATTTTCCCTGGGCCTGCCCGGCTTTTTTTTTGATTTTTCCCGCCAGCGCCTGGACAAGACGGTAAAAAATATCCTGTGTGACCTGGCTGAAGAAAGAGGTGCAAAACAGATGTTTGCCCGGATGGCGGCAGGGGAAAAGGTCAACACCACGGAAAACCGTGCTGCCCTTCACACCGCCTGCCGGTCTTTTTCAGACCCTGACCTGATCCCGGCTGAGCCAAAAATTATCCAGCAGATGCAAAAGGTATCCCGGGCCATGCGCTCTTTTTGTTCAGACATCCGCGAAGGAAGCATCACCAATACACATGGACAGGCTTTCACCGATGCCGTGGTGGTGGGTATCGGCGGATCCTACCTTGGGTGTGAATGTGTGTATAACGCCCTTAAGGCAGCCCACACCCCGAAAATACGTCTGCATTTTCTGTCCAATGTGGATATTGACAATTTCGGGGAGGTGATCACACGCATCGATCCGGAGACCTGTTTGTGGATTGTTGTCTCCAAGTCATACACCACCACGGAAACCATGGCCAACCTGGCCCAGGTCTGGGCTTTTCTGGAACGGCACAGCCTTTTGCCAAAACACCACCTGGTGACCATCACCGCCAAAGGAAGCCCCGGGGATGACCCATCCAATCCGGTGCTGGCAAGTTTTCACATGTTTGATTATATCGGGGGCCGGTATTCTGTATCCTCTGCTGTGGGCGGAGTGCCCTTAAGCCTGGCATTCGGTCCTGACCTGTTTGACCGATTTCTAAAAGGCTGCAGTATCATGGACAGCCATACCCTGCATGCACCCCCTGGTGAAAATATTCCCCTCATGGCTGCCCTCATCAGCATCTGGAACATCCAGATCCTAGGATACACGGCCCAGGCCATTATCCCCTATTCTTGCGCCCTTTCAAAACTGGCACCCCATGTCCAGCAGTTGTACATGGAAAGCCTTGGCAAAGGGGTGGATAAGAGCGGTACTCCCCTGCCCCGGCCTGCCGGCAGCATTGTTTTTGGAGAACCCGGCACCAATGCCCAGCATTCATTTTTCCAGCTGGCCCACCAGGGCCCGGCCTTTCCCGTGGAATTCATCGGGGTGCTCTGCCCGGGGTATAAGGGACGTCAGGTCACCGCCAAAGGGGTGTATAACCATCAGGAGTTATGGGCCAATCTCATTGCCCAGACACTGGCCCTGGCCGAAGGCCTGGACCATGAGGTACCTGCCAGGGCCTTTGGCGGTAACCGGCCCTCATCTTTGCTGGTCATAGATGACCTGTCACCGGAAAGCATCGGCATGCTGGTCTCATTTTATGAGGCCAGGACCGTTTTTGAAGGATTTATCCTGGGCATCAATCCTTTTGACCAGTTCGGGGTTGAACTGGGAAAAGTGCTGGCCTCAGGCATCCGCAAAAAAATGGCAGACCAAAACAGCAATCTGGACCATGATTTGACCCATGTGGATCCCACAGCTGCTTTTTATATAAGATCCCTGTCTGCCGGGAAAATGGGTTAAAAGAACCGGAAAATAGACGCCCCCCAGGTCAGGCCGGCACCCAGGGCCACAAACAATACCGTATCCCCGGGCCTGCCAACCCGTTCCTGGGCCATGGCCTCATGCAGGGCCAGAGGAATGCTGGCAGCGGTGGTGTTGCCGTATTTTTCAATATTATGAAAAATTTTGGATTCATCCAGTTTCATGAACTGCCCGAATGCCTGGTTTATGCGTTTGTTGGCCTGGTGGGGCACCACCAGATCAATTTCATCCAGACCGATATCTGCTTTTTTCAGCGCTTCATTGGTTACCCGGGGCAGCATGCGCACCGCTTTTTTAAAAATGGCAGGACCGTCCATTACCGGAAAATACCGGGGATCGTCTGTCGGCAGACCCGGCGGCATGCGCTGGGGAAGCCTTGAGGCAGGCAGCTCCGCCATCAAAGACCCGGCATGGTTACCGTCTGCATGCAAAGCTGATGCCAGCAGTCCCACTTTCTCATCTGTCTGTACCCCCTCAAGGCAGACTGCTGCAGCACCATCCCCGAAGATCACCGTCACATCCCGTCCCCTGGTGGATTTATCCAGTCCGGAAGAGTGGACTTCCCCCCCCACCAGGAGCACCCTGCCTGCAAGGCCGGATTTGATATAGGCATCTGCCGTGGCAAGGCCGTACAGGAACCCTGTGCACTGCTGGCGGATATCCAGGACAGGTGTTCTGTCAAGGCCCAGTTTGGCTGCCATCAGGCATCCGGACCCGGGAAACATGATATCAGGGCTCAAGGTGGCAAAAATTATAAAATCCACATCTTCAGGCTGCCATCCGGCACCTGCCAGGGCCATTCTGGCAGCCTCAGCCCCGAGATCGGAAGCACCGCATTCTTCATTTATCCAGTAGCGCTGCCTGATACCGGTGCGCTGGCGTATCCATTCATCAGAGGTGTCCATGATTTTTTCAAGATCATGGTTGGTCACCACATTGGGGGGGACAAACATCCCTGTGCTGCGTATGGTGGTTTTTTTCATTAAGGTTTCCTTGTTGTGTTTCGTGTGGATCTGTTCATCCATACATTTTCATTTTATGCAACCACAATGATTCACACGCCTTATAGTATTAATTGGTGTTTTGCGCAAGTTGCACCGGACCAACAATTTTATGGTTTTTTATTTTTTTTGCTTGCATGTATTAATCCATCTATTATATGGACTAATTGTTGTTTATACAAACCAGCAATAAACACCCTTTAGTATAAAGGCACAAAAAAATGGCAGACCCCATACGATTGTTAATTGTTGATGATAATGAAGATATTCTGTCCACTTTTTATGAATTTTTCAATTCCATGGGGTATGAAGTAAAAACAGCTGTGGACGGTTTTGCCGCATTAAAACTGCTCAGGGAAAAAACACATGATTTTGACTGTTTGATCACCGATCTTGTCATGCCCAACATCAGCGGTGTCGGCTTGATTTCCATTGTGAAAAAAGAATATCCTGATCTTAAAATTATTGCCATGACAGGTTATGGTGACCAGCCCGGTGCCCTGGCTTCTGAAGCCCGTGCAGACCTGGTGCTGTTCAAACCGGTGGACCTGTTCAAAATTGAAGAAAAAATAACCGGGCTCCTGGACAACGGCAGTCAAAACAAACAAGAGTAACATTGTATCATGACCACAACCCCGCTTATCGGCGTCAGCAAATCATTGCTCAAGATCAAGGAATTGATCAACCATGTGGCCAATACCTGCCTGAATGTTTTGATCACAGGGGAAACAGGGGTAGGCAAAGAGGTGGTGGCACAAAATCTGTATGGAGAATCCCCCAGAACCGCACACAGTTTTGTAAAAATCAATTGCGCGGCCCTGCCTGAAACCCTTCTTGAAAGTGAATTGTACGGATATGAAAAAGGGGCATTCACCGGTGCCCACAAAAAAAGGCCCGGGAAGTTCCAGGCTGCCCACAAGGGGGTGCTTTTTTTAGACGAAATCGGGGATATGCCCCTGTCTTTGCAGTCCAAAATGCTCCATGTGCTCCAGAGCGGTGAGTTTTCTCCCCTGGGGTCAGACCAGGATTTTAAAACCGATGTGTGGGTGATAGCCGCCACCAACCATGACCTAGAGCAGCGGATTAAACAGAAACAGTTCAGAGAAGACCTGTTTTACCGGCTTAATATCATTAAAATTGATATTCCCCCTTTGCGGGAACGCAAAGAAGATATTCCCGCCTTGGTTGAATATTATTTCCGGCTGTATAAGTCTGAATACCCCAACAGCCAGGGAAGCAAACCTGACCCAGATACCATGACACGGCTGTGCAATTATCCCTGGCCCGGCAATGTCCGGCAGCTGCAGAACTGTATCAAAAAGCAGATGGTCCTCAACTCATGGGAAAAAATATTTGATGAAATGCCCGCAGAAGAGCCCCAGGGCATTGTTCCCCAGATATCTGTCCAGGCAAAGCCCAATTCCGGCCGCGTGAACACGGTGCACCCGGATTTTGTTAATGACCAGACCGGCCTGATCTCCCAGTTTGTGGATCTGTCCACCAGTTCCGATAAACTGTTTGAGGACATATCCTTGAAAAAAATCAAAAAAAAGGCCTCAGACCGGGTGGAAAAAGAGGTGATCACCTTTGTGCTGGACAAAGTGGGATGGAACCGGTCCAGGGCTGCAAAAATCCTCAAGGTCAGTTATAAAACCCTGCTGTATAAAATGACTGAATTTGACATCGATCCCCCAAGCAAATAACAAAAACAGTTGCCAAATCATGCATATTATTTCTTTACTTCATCCGTGATTTTACATATAGAGGTAAGTGATATTTTATCCAAAGATGCATTGTATTCCGGACTTTTCTGGGTAACGGCGCATCTGTTTCATACGGTTTTACCAAAATTTGGGCCTTGATATTTTGGATTTTTGCAATCGGGTTTATTTTGCCATGGAAAATCCAAATTTTTTAATCGTATTTTTGTAAAGGAGGAAGTATGCGAAAAATTGCTGTTCTTACGGTTGTGGCCTTTTCTGTGGCCATGTTGTTTTCTTCACTGGCCTTTTCTGCCAGAAAAACCATCATTAAAATCGGCATCAACGCCCCCCTGACAGGTGACATTCCCAAGGTGGGGGAAGGAACCAAGTACGCTGCCCAGATGTGGCTGGAAGATATTGAAAAAGCCGGCGGTCTGGAAGTGGGTGGTAAAAAGTACGATGTGGAACTGGTCATTGAAGACAATGAATCCAAGGCGGAATCTGCTGTAAAAGCAAACACCAAAATGATTTCCCAGGATGATGTGCTGGCCATCATCGGACCCCAGTCCTCCAAACAGGCGGTGCCTGCAGGAGAGGTGGCAAACAAATACAAAACTGTGATGATCAGCCCCTGGTCCACCAACCCCGACACCACCCTGGACCGGCCCTATGTCTTCCGGGGCTGTTTTCTGGATCCTTTCCAGGGACCGGTTGTGGCAAATTTCATCACAGATGAATTCGGATTCACAAAAGCAGCGGTTCTCTATGATGTGGCATCCGACTATCCCAAGGGACTGGCTGAAGTGTTCAAAGAGGCCTGGGAAGCAAAACATGGGGCCGGCAGTGTGGTAGCCTATGAAAGTTTTACCACCAAGGACACCGATTTTTCCTCCCAGCTCACCAAGATTGTGAAATCCGGTGCCCAGGTGCTGTTCACCCCCCAGTATTACAATGAAGTACCTTTGATCGTCCGCCAGGCCAAAGACCTGGGCTGGGAAGGCCCCATTGTGGGATCTGATTCCTGGGGATCAGCTGAGTTGGTTGAACTCTGCGGGGAAGCCTGCTATGGCCTGTTTTTTTCCTCCCATTATGCAGCAGCCGGTGCCAAAGGTGCAACCAAAGCCTTTATTGACCGGTATGAAAAAACATATGGATACACCCCTGATGACGTGGCCGCCCTTACCTGGGATT
>JAABSB010000003.1 GCA_011390615.1 Desulfotignum sp.
TGAACCGCCGTTCTGGGGTAAAACCACCATCGTGGGCACGCGCAGGCCCCGGGTGGATGCCTATGAACGGATAACCGGTACCGCCATCTATCCGTCGGATATGAAACTGCCCCACATGATATATGGGGTTATTGTCAGATGCCCCTTTCCCCATGCACAGGTCAACGACATTGAAACCAAAAAAGCGATGAAAATGCCCGGGGTCAGGGCCATTATCACGGGCAGCTCCCCTGCGGCCAAAGGGCTCACATGGCAATACAACGGCCATGCTGCAGATTTTTTTGATTCCCATTGCCGGTTTGAGGGTGAGGTGGTTGCCGCAGTTGCAGCAGACACCTGGTACCAGGCCTGTGATGCAGCCAAATCTATTACCGTCAGGTATACGCAGCTGCCCCATGTGGTGGATCACAACAAATCCCTGGACAAGGATGCTCCCAGGATCCATGAAAAACAAAACCTGGTGAGCCGGGACATGTATGAGCGCGGAGATATCCAAAAAGGGTTTGCACGGGCAGATATTGTTCTGGAGCAAAGGTTTGATACTTCCTGTGAACTGCAGACCCCCATGGAGCTGCACGGTTGTGTTGCCCTTTGGGAAAAAGACCGGGTAACCCTCTGGGAATCCACCCAGGGTGTGTATTCTGTCCAGGCAGATGTAGCAAAAACCCTCGGCCTGCCACTTTCCAAGGTCCGCATTATCGGCCGGTACATGGGGGGCGGATTCGGCAGCAAGCTCTGGGGGGGCAAATACAGTGTGATTGCCGCACTGCTGGCCAAAGAAAGTGCAAGGCCGGTCAAACTGTTCCTTACCCGTGAAGAAACCTTTCTGTGCGTAGGAAACCGCCCGCCCACCAGCATGCGGTTGAAGGCGGGTATCAAAAATGACGGCACCTTGAGCGCCTTGGAGTTTGCATGCACCGGTCCCAGCGGGGCATACCCTGCCGGGGGAGTCGAGCTGGCTGACTGGCTGATTCGGGATTTGTATACCTGCGATAATGTAAAAACCATTTCCACGGATGTATACACCAATACCGGCCCGGCAAGGCCGTTTAGAGCGCCCGGTCACCCCCAGGGGGCCTGGGCGCTGGAACAGATGATGGATGCACTGGCAAATGCCATTGGTATGAATCCCGTTGTCCTGCGGCTTAAAAATATTCCGCTGGTCAGCCAGGGCAATGGAGGCATGCCCTATACAACCACCGGTCTTTCGGCCTGTATTGAAAAAGGGGCCCTGGCCTTTGGCTGGGAAGATGCGATGAAAAGGGCAAAGCAACAGAACAAAAAAGACCATCCTGTCAAACGTGGGGTGGGCATGGGTGCATGCGTATGGGCTGCAGGCGGCGGGAGTCCTCCTTCCACCGTAGTCATCAAGCTGTTTTCCGATGGATCGGTTAATCTGAACATGGGGGCAAGCGATATCGGTACCGGAACCAAAACCGTCATGGCCTTTGTTGCAGCCGAAGAGCTGGGGATTGATCCGGGGGTGATCCAGATTGAAAATGCCGATACCGGCACCACACAGTATGCCACGGCAAGCGGCGGCAGCAAGACCGTACCCACAGAATCGCCTGCCGTTAGAAATGCAGCCATTTCGGTCAAACAACAGCTTCTGGAAATGGCAGCCCGGGAGCTTGAAGCGGATCAAAAAGATCTATTATACCAAGGCCGCAACATCGTATCCAGAAAAGATCCGAATACAAAAATCATGGTCACCGATATCAGCCGTTTCAAGAAACGTGGGGTGATTGTAGGGGTTGGATACAGGCAGGCCAATCCTGAAGGTAAACGCATCAATCCTTTCGGTGCCCAGTTCTGTGAGCTTGACATCAACACAAAAACCGGGGAGATTACGCTGTTAAAGTTTCTGGGCGCCCATGACAGCGGCAGGGTAATAAACCGGTTGACCTATGACAACCAGGTTTTCGGCGGTATCGTCATGGGAATCGGATTCGGGCTGACAGAATTTCGGCTGCTGGATGACACCCAGACCGGAAAACTGTGCAATAAAAACTGGCATGACTACAAACTGCCCACAGCCCTTGATGTTCCTGAGGAAATGATCAGCCTTCCCATAGAAATCGATGATCCGGAAGCCAACAACACCGGTACCAAAGGACTTGGCGAGCCCGCGACCATACCCACGGCAGCGGCCATTGCAAATGCAGTTTTCATGGCAACCGGCAAGCAGTTTACACAGAGTCCTCTCAATCCCATTGAAATCTGCCGCCGTTTTAGTGGGCAAAAGGAGGCATAACCATGCTGCCCAATTTTTCCTATATTCAGCCCCGGACAGTGAAAGAAGCGGTTGATGCCCTCACAGACGATGCCGTTGTCTGTGCCGGTGGAAGCGATCTTCTGGGCTGCATGCGCGAAGGTATCATCACCCCCGCAAGGATGGTCAGCCTGGAAGCACTGGACCAGCTCAAAGGGATCACAAAAACACCGGAAGGCGGTCTGACCATAGGGGCCATGACCACCATTTCCGATATTGCCCAAAATCCCCTTGTAAACAGCATGTACCCCGGCCTGGCACAGGGGGCCAGGCAAGTGGCCAGTCCCCAGCTGCGCAACCAGGGAACCATTGGGGGAAATCTGTGCCAGAAACCCAGGTGCTGGTATTACAGAGGGGAATTTGACTGTCTCAGAAAAGGCGGGAAATTGTGCTACGCCCGACACGGCCAGCATCAGTTCCATGCCATATTCGGTCATGACAACCTGTGTTATATCACGCATCCTTCCGATACAGCCCCGCCTCTGGTCAGCCTGAATGCCCGGGTGCTGGTGAAGGGCCCGGAGAAAAACCGCACCATTCCTGTGGCGCAGCTCCATGTTCTGCCATCATTCACCCCCCTGGCCGAAACCGTGCTGAAACCCGAAGAAATCATCACCCAGGTGGTGTTACCGCCTGTATCAGAAAACCTGAAGAGTTCCTACCGAAAGGTAAGGGCCCGGCGTGCCTGGGATTTTGCCCTGGCTGGTGCGGCCCTGGCCCTGGAAATGGATGGTGATATGGTGTTGGATGCCAGGGTAGTGCTTTCCGGAGCAGCCCCCATCCCCTGGCGCAGCAGTGCTGTGGAAAAAACCATCATTGGATCCCAACTCAACAGACAGACCATTGCCGCGGCAGCCGCTGCTGTGACAAAAAACGCCGAACCACTTGAAAAAAATACCTATAAAACGTATCTGTTCCAGGGGATAATTGAAGAGGAACTTGCCAAAATTACCTCCCGGGATCAGGAATGAAAATAACAATACTTTTAATTCAAAAAACTTTTAACCCAAAAAAAAACTTTTAACCCAAAAAAAGAGAGTATTTATGCTGCAACTACAGAATATTATCTTTAAAGTCCCTGCATCGGATTCAGGCAAAGAGCCGCAGTCCGAGCAGACAATTATCAATGATGTGAGTTTTACGTTTGAACAAGGAGGGTTTTATGCCATCACCGGTCCCAACGGATCGGGCAAGACCACCATTGCCAAATTAATCATGGGCATCAATGCACTCACACAAGGAAAGATTATTTTCAACGGAAAAGATATCACCAGTCTTCCCATAAATGAACGATCCAACGCCGGCATTGTTTATGGATTTCAACATCCGGCACGGTTCAAGGGAACAACCTTCCGGGACCTTTTATCCATTTCCCTGGGATCTGATGATGAGGAAAAACTTGTTAATATCATTTCCAGGGTCGGGGTCTGTTCCATGGATTTTTTAGACAAGCCAGTGGACAGCAAACTGTCGGGCGGTGAGATCAAAAAAATCGAACTGGCCACCGTGATTGCCAGAAATCCAAAGGTAGCTATTTATGATGAACCAGACACCGGCATTGATCTTTGGACCATCGGTCCCATGGTGGATCTGCTCAAGCGCGAACAAAAAGAAAACAACACCACGACCATTGTTGTCAGTCACAATAAAACATTTCTGGAAGCTGCCGATACCCTGCTGCTGATCAAAAAAGGAAAAATCGCCTATACCGGCGATCTGGCAGGTGCCATGCCCATGCTGGAAGATTTAAGTGTCTGTACATTTGATGAATTATGCCAAGGAGAAAATGATGCTCAATGCTATCGATAAAAAAGTGTTAAAAGAGGTCGCTGATCTGGAAGGTATCCCCAAAGGGGCCTACAATATCCGGAAAAACGGAAAACTGGAAGGCCGGGAGGTTTCCGCCAACATCAATATCGAAACCAATGAAAAAGGAGATGGCATTGTCATCGATATCAAGCCGGGTACGGTGAATGAATCGGTTCATATCCCGGTAATTCTGTCCCAGGCAGGCCTGCATGATGTGGTGTATAATACCTTTATTATCGGGGAGGGGTCTGATGTCACCATTGTTGCCGGATGTGGTATCCACTGCGGCAGCAATGAATCAGAAGGCCATTCCGGTATCCATGAATTTCACATCAAGGCCGGTGCAAAGGTCACATATGTTGAAAAGCATATTGCCATCGGCGAGGGCAGCGGCAAACGTATTTTAAATCCCTTCACAAAGGTGTTTATGGAGGAGAATGCCCAGGCACAGATGGAACTGACCCAGCTGGGGGGTGTGGATGAAGCAAAACGCGTGAATGAGGCAACTATCGGTGCCGGCAGTGTGCTGCTGATCACGGAACGGGTGATGACCGAAAAAGAACAGTCTGCAGAATCCAGAAATGAAATCACCCTGGCAGGGACAGACAGCAAAACCAATATTGTTTCCCGCTCTGTAATAAAAGGCAGCTCATCTCAGGACTTTTATGTGAATCTGACGGCAGAAGCCCGATGTTACGGTCATATTGAATGCGATGCTATTATCATGGACAATGGTATCAACCAGACCATACCGGCGTTGCGGGCCCTGCACCCGGATGCGGAGCTGACCCACGAAGCTTCCATCGGCAAAATCGCCAATGACCAGTTAATGAAGCTCATGAGTCTCGGCCTCGATTATGACCAGGCCGTCAACCGCATCATACAGGGATTTTTACGCTGAACCGGCAAACACGCTTAGCCCGGCAAACCAGCAGCCCCCGGGTGGTATCGCCTGTCAGCGTATTTACGTATTCACAACAGGCGGCACCCCCGGTCAGGCATGTGCTGACATGATGAGGTAAAATCTGGACAGTGAGGATGTCAAGTAATCAGTTGGATAATTTTTACTCCAGCTCTGTTTCAATCAGGTGATCAAACAAATGGTCCTGTATATGGTTCCATCCGTCACTGTCGGTAATGGGCAGCGGTTTATCACCCTCACCATGATGGTAATCAACATATTGTTTTACCTGGGGTTTCTCTTTTTGAAGGGTTTTCCACAGATCATTTGCCTTATGGATCTGCGCAAGGGCTGCAATGGCATCCACAACATACAATTTGCCGTCGGGTGTAAATCGCACAGGCATGTTATCTAATTTTACTTGCATTGGTATTTCCTTTGCGGTCAGTGCGGATTTATCCCAGGATTTCCCTGATATCTTCGTCCGGTGTTTTTATGGGCATGATATTGAATTTTTCCACCAGAAATTTCAGTATATTGGGTGTGATAAACGCCGGAAGACTGGGGCCCAACCGGATATCCTGAATGCCCAGATACAACAGCGCCAGAAGAATACAGACCGCTTTCTGCTCATACCAGGATAAA
Source organism: Desulfotignum sp. (assembly GCA_011390615.1). GTDB lineage: Bacteria > Desulfobacterota > Desulfobacteria > Desulfobacterales > Desulfobacteraceae > Desulfotignum. Next base: position 5,628 of record JAABSB010000003.1, read on the forward strand.
ATCATGGAAAAGGGAAGGTCATTGACATTGGTATCCAGTGCCTTTGAAAGTGCCAGTGCGATCTGGACAGCGGAATAGGCATCATTACATTGCCCCACATCCAAAAGACGCGGTATGCCATCAATATCACCAAGATCCTTGTCAAAGAAACGGTATTTCCCGCAGGCAAGGGTCATAACAATGCAATCTTCCGGTAATTTTTCCACGAACTCGGTATAATAATTACGTCCTGGTTTGGCGCCATCACAACCGGCAACCAGGAAAAAATGGCGTATCTTGCCTGCTTTCACAGCCGCAAGTATGTCATCGGCCTTATCAAGAATGGCATTTCTGGCAAACCCGACCATGACTGCGCCTTTGTCGGTATCCTCTTCAAACCCGGGAAGTGCCAGTGCCCGGTCGATCACCGGCTGAAAATCGGTGTCCGGGATATGGGATATCCCCGGCCATCCCACCATACCGGATGTAAACAGGTTTTCCTGGTAGGCTTTCCGGGGCCGCTGGAGACAATTGGTCGTCATCAGGATTGCGCCGGGAAAATCAGGAAATTCTTTGGTCTGGTTCTGCCATGCCGTACCGAAATGACCGTAAAAATGGTCATATTCTTTTAGTTTTGGATACCCGTGGAGACTGAGCATTTCACCATGGGTATAGATATTAATTTCCTTGCCATGAGTCTGTTTGAGCAGTTCTGCCAGATCTTTGAGATCGTGACCGGATACGAGAATGGCCTTGCCTTTTTTATGCCCCAGGGGGACCTTTGTGGGTACCGGATGTCCGAATGTTTCTGTATTGCCTGCATCCAATATTTCCATGGCCCGGTATGCCGCCTTGCCGCAGTCAAGGGTCAGTCTTAACCAATCGTCCAGATTCAGTCCTGTCTGCTGGATGGCAGCCAGCCCCTTGAATATAAAATGGTATACATCATCATCTTCATGTCCCAGAATCCGGGCATGGTCTGCATAGGCGGCCACCCCTTTAATGCCGAACAACACCGTATGTTTTAATGACAGAATATCCGGGCTGTCCGCCGGGTATGAAAACAATCCCACAGATGCAGCCTGGCCGAGCAGTTCCTCCCGGGTTACTGCCGGTGCAAATGTGGCGGGACCTTCTTCCAGCCGCAATTCATAGCCGCTGCTTTCCATTTGTTTATTAATTTCTTCCCGCAACGCAACAGCCTGATGAATAAGCGCCACAAACCGTTGGGGATCAAAATCCACATTGGTTAAGGTTGAAAAGACGGCTTTAACTGTAAACGCACCATATCGCCGATCATGTATGCCGAACCTGATGCCTTCAAGTACCACCTGGGAGAGCCCCATGAGGCTGTATAAAAGCAGGTCTTGAAAATCAGCCACTTCCGGTTTTTTCCCGCAGACACCGAGAACATCACACCCTGTTCCCTTGGCCGTCTGCTCACATTGGTAGCAAAACATGTCTTTCCTTTTGCAAAAACAGCGGCCGGTTAAGGGTCCGACCGCTGTTTCCTGCTATGGCGTTATGAACATTTTTCGCCATCGTCTGATTTACTCTTATCATAGGTGTGGGCCTCAGAGGTATCTATGGACATTTTATCCATAGTCTCCTGACGTTCTTTTTTTCTTTCCTCAACAAGATCTTCACCATCCTGGTTTTTCTTTTTATCGTCTGTCATGGCATTCACCTCCCTTTTTTTTTGGTTTCGGGTTCCTGCTCTTCCGTCATCACAGGCATCTGAAGCCGGTTCATTGGGTCTTGCATGTTCGGCAAATTCAGGAGCCTGAGTACAGACATCCAGTTCAGCATCTTCTTTTTTTTTATCTGTCATAAAACACCCTGATTTCGCGGCAACAAAGCATGCCGCCCTTTCCCATGGAAATGGCCGTTCCTTTAATCACGATTTCCACAAACCATGGACATTACAGTATTCGCGGGCTGTAACCTTTTGATTTTTGGTGGCAAAGAAAGTTTCCGGCGCCTGGCCGGGTTTTAGAAAATGGCGGCAGGAATCATCACCATCAAGGATTTCGATCCATTCAATGTAATGTTTTTCTTCCATGGGATGGGGATTGCTCCCCACCTTCACGGTTACCCCGCCGTCTGCTGCCTCAATAACAGGCACATGTTTTTCTTTGCCTTCCTCTGCGGCGGATTTTTCCTCAAAAAGCTTCATGTTCTCCCCGCAGCATACCAAATCGCCTTCCCCACCATTAAGGACTTCAATGATGTTTCCGCATGCTTCGCATTTGTAGACCTGTTTTCTTTGTGCCATTTGACTGTCTCCTCATTGTAATGTTTCCGGGTTACTTTTTTGGGTTATTTTGAGATTGCATCTCATTTCACCTCATCAACCGTTTACCTGTTAATTTTCTTTTATGATGAACCCAAAAGGGCCTGAAAACAATAGGTAGAAACATGTACTTTACCTTGATCTAACATTTATGTTTACCTTGGATGCATGACAACCATGTCTTTGCGGCAAGGCGAAGCGCCATTGGAAATATTGAGACTGCGACGAACAATGCAAAGATGGGCACTGCCGCGGATAAACGCTGATAACAGCAGAATGCGAACCCTTTCAACCGTTCTTGCGTTGTTGATCAGGACCATGGGCATTACGGCAGAATTTTCACCGCCGCAGGGTGACGAGTGGGTATCTCCTGCAATCGTTTTACAGGAAAACCCGTATTGTTATGTTTATTTATCGGGTGCACCATAAAATGAACTGGCCTGAAACACACACTTTATTGCACAACCCAGATGGTGCAGTCTCTTCCTGAATGAATAATTTTGTTGGACACACTGCCGAACATGAACTCCTCGGCTTTTGATACCCCCCTGCGGCCGATAACCACCGTGTCAAAATGCCCTTTTTCTGCCACATGCAGAATATCCCGGGCAATGCTTGTACCCCGGCTGCAATATGAGGGCTCTCCTGCCAGCGGTGAATCACAACTTTCCATATAATCGGTGCTCACCATTTTTTCAGGAATACTGTACTCTGCCATCATCTTTTTATTTTCCGACAAAAAAGATTCTATCTTCAGGCGGTGTGCCACACATTCTTTTTTCCAGGCATCCTCCTCCGGAAAAACATCCCGGTCAGGCAGCCGCTCAATATGCAAGAGCGTAATCTCAAAATCACGGCAGCCTTTGACGATATCTGCCACATATTCAACCGCCCGTTTTGAATTTTCAGACCCATCAATTGCCACCAGAATTTTATTGGTATCCATACGAACCTCCCCAGGTAACACCTTTTTTTGCGCGATTATTTTACACATTCCCGAAAAAAACATGCAACAGCCACTGCATCAATTACCCCATATTCTTCAGACAGGGCCGCAGTTCGCTTAAAAATTCATCCACTGTCTCATAGTAGACACTGGCACTGGCCGAAAAGTGCATCAAAACCCAGTTCAGTTCTTTGGGAATATAGGGAAAAATTTTTTGCAGATTGGCCAGTCTGTTTTTAAACACCAGCAGAAAATCGCCTGGTTCCATATCCGGGGCCTGCTTTTCATCACCAAAAATCCTGATGATATCTTTCTGGGAATAAAACCCTTTGCCAACGATATACAAAAGCAGGCCGCCAAGTCCGAACACATCCAGGCCAAAAGGATTTTCATGAAAATCAAAGGTATAATCGAAATCAATCCACACATAATCACCGCTGCGGGTTTCCCGCCATAGATGATCCCGCCTGATATCGCCGTGTTTTTCACCTTTGGCATGTAAATATGCAATTGCTTCACACGCGCCAATAAATTTTTCCAAAATCTGCGGGAGATACGAAAAAAAATAGGTTTTGTGATCAACATCCAGCCCATATATCCAATTGTCAAGCCTTTTGCCCTTTACAACATCCAGCACACGTATGGTATTGCCCTTTTCATCCTCTGCAGAAAATCCCTGCATAAATCGGGAATCTCCCCGCACCAGGTCAAGAATACGGGCTTCTTTGCGTGGACTGCGATAACATGTAATTTTGATGTCTCCCATCCGAAGAAAAAATTTTTCATAAAACACCAGTTTGAGCAGGCGGCGTTCTCCTGATTCAAGATGTCTGCATCTTTTTACCCAGTATTTTGGATCCTCGACCCCATAACTTCTCTCCACTTCATCACGCAAAACCAGATAATGTCCGTCTCCAAAAACAATCACATCTCCGCCGGTAATGCGCATGAAATCAGATGTATCCGTATAAACCCTGCCCTGTCTGCCCATGTATGCATCTGATTGAAAGCGATTCAGTATCTGTTTGACGCTTTCGGACATGTATGCCTCCATAGCTTATTCAATTTTTTTCCCCGCGGTTTTTTCAATCCGCTCCATTATCCAGCCGGCAAGAAATTTCCGGGCTGCAGTGCCGGTATCCTTTCGGATCAGGTGAAGGGAAAGTTCTGCCCGGGCCATGGTTTTATGACCGCCTGCGGAACCGTATTTGGAAAATGCTTCTTTTGCGGTATTGCCTGCCCCTTTGCGCAGGCCGTCATTTCTGAGAATAATAATCAGTTTGCGCGCCATCACCCCGGAAACAATGGACCAGTTGACCCCGACAATGGACAAAAAAAAGTCGGCCACCACCACCAGTTCATCCGGCTTGGAAATTTTCCCGGCATGGTAGAAAACCCGGTTACTCACCTTCTGCCTATTTTTGATGGCCTTTCCCAGAAAATCCAGGTCTTCGTCTGTGAAAAACGCCCGCTCCACCTTGGTGACGATATTGTTGTCGGCAAATTTATACAGATACTGAAACGCCCGGATATCCTTGATGGTGGCCTGGCGGGTGAAGTCTGCGGTATCGGTTTTAATGCCCATCATCAGGGCAGCTGCCAGTTTGGGGGATGGCTTGATTTTCCAGGATTTCAAGTATTCGCAAAGGATGGTGGAACAGGCCCCGTAACCGGGTCTTATATCTGTATAGGCGGCATCAGCAGAGGACACCGGATGGTGATCGATAATGGCGGTGTAGGTGTTGCCGGAAAATGCCGCATTATGATCCGGCTGGGAATCCACAATGATGAAATTGTCAAACTGGGTCTTGTCCACAGAGGCAAGATCCACAAGTCCTGATTCTACGAGCTGAATCAATGTCAGGTTGTCCGGCCGGCTGATGCGGTTGAAATGGGCGATGGCCACTTCTGATACCCTGCGCCACAACAGGCGCTTGACCGCCATGGCAGAGGCAATGGCATCCGGATCTGCATTGATGATCACCAGTACTTTTGCATTGGTTTTGAACTGCTTGAAAAACCGTTTGATATTTTCCCTGTTGCTGCTCATAAAGGCATCTTCTGTGTATGGTTGCTGCTGAAAAACAAAACAAGTGTAATAAAAGCATACCCGATAATGGCCAAAATGGCAAACCACCCGTAAAATACCCCTAAGGGTGCCAGGACAATGGCGGTAAGCCAGTGGACAAAAATCACCGTGGGAGAATGCAGCTGGATGGGAAAATCATCAAACCGGCAGATAACAGCCAGGCCGCACAGGTTCCAGCCGTAAAGGGAGGCGAACACATGCAGGTGCAAAAGCCATTTTATCTTTTCAGGATCATAACTTTCCGACATCTGGAAAAATATATAAGCGATCCCGGTAATGGCCGTGAAAATCAAAAACCCGATGCCCGAGGTCAGAAACATTTTCTGCTGCATGGACTTGGCAAAGGTGTAATACAGATAAAACACCACCACCACGGCGGCAAACAGGGCGGATGTCACAAAAATCTGGGGGATGAACCGCTCCAGCAGGATAAACACAAAAAAAATGATCACCCCCAGGGTGATGGTCCAGAAGCACAGCTCCATGAACACCTTATACCCTGATCCTTCAATATTTTTGAGCATGGAAAACACAAGGGACAAGGTGATCAATGACAAGGGAAATGAAAACCCCAGAAAAAAGGTATTTAACACCAGCTTTTCCATGGTAACCCATTGAAAATATTCATTGTTCAAGATTACCGCAGAGGCTATGCCGATGCCGGTGGACAGGCACAGCAAAGATGCATGGTGAAATTTTTGTGACACAGGCACCTCTTTTTGGAAAAAATCTTTGGGAACCCAGGAAAATGCATCAACCCGGATCTTTTCCACCAGCAGACACAAAAAAATGGACACCACAAGGGTTACAGGATACAGTTTTAAAAATGCGGAAAATGCATATAACAGAGAGCCGGCGAAAAACAGCCGTACCGTACCGGACACCTGTTTTTCTCCCTGGGTGTAGTACAGCAGAATGGACCCGCCCGTGCACAGGTTGAACAAAAAGATGTGCAGGCGCTCGAAGCTGAAGTGCTGCAAAGGAAAATAGATATGGACAAACCCGAAAATCAGGGCTGTTATCATCAAAAAAGAAAATAATAATTTCAAAGGCGCTGTCATGGAAATAATCCGTATTTATCTGGTCATGGGTTTCACCGGCCCAGCAGATGCCTGAGGGCAGGGGCCAGTGTTTCGTGCTGAAATACAAATCCTGTGTCCAGCAGTTTTTCGGGCTTCACCCTGGCACTGGTCATCAGGGTTTCTTTGCCCATATCTCCCCAGAGCAGGGCTGCGGCCCAACCGGGAATCACAAAAAATGCCGGCCGGGACACCACCTGGCCCAGGGTTCTTGTAAACTTGCGGTTGGTAACGGCATGGGGCGCTGTCAGGTTAACCGGGCCTTTTACTTCACTGTTTTCCAGGATGTGCAGAATACCGCCTAAAGTATCATCCATGCTGATCCAGCTCATGTACTGGTGTCCGGAACCGAGCCGGGCCCCGCACCCGGTTATGAATGCGGGCATCATCCGGGCCAGGGCACCGCCGGCCGGGGTCAGTACCACGCCAATGCGCAGCTGAACAGTGCGGATACCGGCATCTGCTGCCGGCAAAGAAGCCTGCTCCCACCTGTGGCAGACCCGGGAAATAAATGAGTCCCCCATGGCAGATCCCTCGGTGAGAACCGCATCCTGTCCTTCCCCGTAATACCCGATGGCAGATGATGAAATAAACACAGAGGGTCTGCGGTCCATGGCAGCCATTTTTTCCACCAGCAGCCTGGTTGGCTGAATTCGTGAGTCAATGATCTTCTGTTTCTGTTTTTCGGTCCATTTTCCCCGGGAAATATCCACGCCGTTGAGGCTGATGACGGCATCCACAGGCCCGGCTGCCGCCATGTCCAGAATCCTTTTGCCCGGATCCCAGAACATTTCATCTGATGCCAGATCATTGCTGCGGCGCACCAGGCGGATCACCTCATGGCCGCAGGTGCGCAGAAACGGCACCAGCATGGAACCGATGGTGCCGGACGACCCTGACACCAGAATCCGCTGGCGCTTGACCTTGTCTGCATAGTGTGTCAGGTCATATGCCAGCACCCGGTGCCGGTAATCAAATATTCGGCTCAGCTCTTTGCGCACATAGCCCAAAAAAGGGCGGGCGAAAAATCCCATGGGCAGCTGAAAGGCCACCTGATCCTCCATGATGGTGCTTTTCCGGCCGTCAGGATAAAAAAGATGGGTGTGCTCCCATCTGGCAAACGGGCCCTTTGTCTGCCGGTCTTTGAACAGCCGATTTTCATGGAAATCTATATGCTCAGCCTCCCAGTCCATGGGAAAACCCAGCACCCGCATCTCAAACCCTACCCGTACCCCTTTGTCGATCCCTTTCCCCTGCCGCCATTTAAGCTTCAGCGGTGCCCAGGGGGGGGTGAGCCGCATGATGGCACCGTCTCTAGCGTGCCAGGCAAACAGTTGCGCCACCGGGACATCTATTTTTGACTGTTTTGTAAATACCTGCATATGCTGCATTTTCCCAAATCATCATTGATTTTACCCAGGGTATATTATAATAATAGACTCCAAAGTGAAAACATTTTTTATCATTTGCCGTGTTCTGTTTTCAGGCACACTCTTTGCAAGACTTGTGATATGTCCAAATGGTTTTTGGCAATGGGCCACAGCCTGGACAAGAACATGAAACATGTAACTCTAAAAATGAATGGAGGAGTAAAAAATGGACAAATGGGAATGCCCGTGCGGATATGTATATGACCCGGAAGAAGGAGATATGGACAATGGCATTGAGCCGGGAACTGCCTGGGAAGATCTGCCTGAATCCTGGGTTTGCCCCCTTTGCGGTGCGGAACAGGAATATTTTGAAAAAGTGGAATAACCGGAGGTCCCATGTTTAGACCCGTTAAGATAGCAGAAGGGATCTATTCGGTGGGGTGCCGGGACTGGGATATCCGTGATTTTCACGGGTATTCCACTTATGAAGGCACCTCATACAATGCCTTTCTGGTGCAGGGGGAAAAAAACATCCTCATTGATACGGTGAAATCAGGTTTTGGAGAGGAGATGCTGGCCAATATCGGCCGCATCATGGACCCGAAAAAAATTGATGCCGTGATCAGCAACCACACGGAAATGGACCATTCAGGAACAATACCCCTGGTAATGCACAAAATCGGAGAAGACAAACCACTGTATTGTTCCAAAATGGGGGCCAAAAACCTGAAAAGTCACTATAAAAAAGACTACAACTACCAGGTGGTGGAATCAGGAGAAACGCGCACACTGGGGAACCGGACATTTACCTTTCTGGAGACCAGAATGCTGCACTGGCCTGATTCCATGTTCACCTATATGCCTGATGAAAAAATTTTGTTTTCCAGTGATGCTTTTGGCCAGCACTATGCAGGGGATAAACTCTTTGATGATGAAATCGGAGAGGAGATCATGCCCCATGCCCGCAAGTATTATGCCAATATCCTGCTGCATTTCTCCCCCCGGGTGCAGGCCCTGCTTGCGGATGTTGCAAAAATGAACCTGGATATCCGCATGATATGTCCGGATCACGGCATCATCTGGCGCAAAGACCCCGCAAAAATCATCTCCGCCTATGACCAATGGTCCCGACAGGAGCCCGCAAAAAAGGCATTGGTAATTTTTGATTCCATGTGGGAAAGCACCGCCAAAATGGCCCGGGCCATCACCAGCGGCATTGAATCAGAAGCGGTGCATGTGCGGCTGATGAATACCCGCAAATGGCACAGATCAGACATCATGACCGAGGTACTGGATGCCGGCGCACTGGCGGTGGGCTCCCCTACCCTAAACAACGGGATTTTCCCGGTGGTTGCCGACGTCATGACCTATATTAAAGGGTTGCGGCCCCAGAACAAAATTGCCGCGGCATTTGGTTCCTACGGCTGGAGCGGTGAGGCGGTCAAGATATTGAACAAAGAGTTTGAGGAAATGAAATGGGATATGGTCAGTGACGGGGTCAAGGTACTTTATGTGCCGGATGCATCTGATCTTGCGCGCTGCTTTGACTTAGGCGTTACTCTGGCGAAAACCCTGAAGGAAAAACTGTCGGAATAAACCCGCAACAGGGAGGTACGCAGGCATGGCCAATGAATTCACGGCTAACGATATTTTTGACATTGCCATTGAAATTGAACAAAATGGCGCCCGGTTCTACAGAAAAGCTGCCAATCTGGTTGACCAGGACATTCACAAACAATTTTTAACTTCCCTGGCAGACATGGAAGATGACCATGAAAAAACCTTTGCCGCCATGAAGGCGCAACTGGACGGTTCAGAAGCGGCAGCCACAGTATTTGATCCGGATGATGAAAACACACGGTATCTCAAGGCACTGGCAGACACCCGGGTGTTTTTCCAAAAAGAGCAGCCAGAACCCAGCATGAAAGGGATCCTGACCGCAGCCATTGCTGCGGAAAAAGATTCCATTTCATTTTACCTGGGCATCAAGGAACTTGTGCCGGAAAAACTGGGAAAATCCAGGATCCAGGATATCATAAAAGAAGAGATGCGCCATATCCAGCTGCTGGCAGGAAAACTTACGGAATTTGCGTGATGAAGCTGTTGGCTTTTAAATCTTAGCTTTTAGCTTTTAGCTTTTAGCCGGTAGTTTTATCATCAGGGAGAAATTTGTAATTGTTTACTGGCAGCTGATAACTGACATAAATAACCAGAACAAAAGCCCCGGGGACCTTATAGTGGCCTCCGGGGCTTTTTTTTGGCAACGGGAAAACTTTCCACCGTCACAGCAGGACTTCAGCGCTGTTGACCGGGTTCAGATTTGTGAAATCTGCGTTTTTATTACACAGGTTTATCCAAATGACGGGTATCAGGCTTTCCACAGGCCGTGCAGGTTGCAATACTCCCTTGCTACCACTTTGGCGGCATCGGTTTTAAATGTGGCCTCTGGCGCACTGTCCGGGGTCAGCATCTGCCGCTGGACAAACATGTTGTCCTCACTGGTCAGCTCGATCCACTGGATATAATGTTCACTGGTCATGGGATGCGGTGCACTGCCGACTTTGACCTTGTATCCGCCTTCAATTTTTTCCACCACCGGCACATGTTTTTCCACGGCTGCATCCACGGTGTTCTCCACCAGCCGTTCCATGGGTTTGCCGCAGCAGGTGACCGGGGGCTGCTCTCCATGAAGAACCTGCACAATATTGCCGCATTTTTCGCACTTGTAAATACCCATTTTTTCTGCCATTTTGTACTCCTTTGCTATTTTGGGGTTGGATTATTCATGTGTTCATGGCCCGCACAGGGAACAGGGGCCAATATGGTGTTATACTATCTTATTTTATATGGTGTTTACAACCATTTTTCCCGTATCATATGGATGTTCTGGATGTGTTATCAGGGTGCTCTGGATGTCTGGACATTATAATCCGGTGCATCCACGCTTCTGCCAGCCAGGTATCATCCTGACTCACCTCCCTGAACACAGAGGCAATCTGAAAATACTGTTCGTTTTGTGATTTCAGGCCCCAGTATAAAGGCAGTGCTGATTTTTGGTGTAACACTGTCCGGTTGGGTCTGTTTTTTTTGACATCCGGCATGAATCTTCCTTTTTTATCAATCGGTCACCTGATGGTCACCTGATATTTACCTGATTTGCCCGTCCTTATTTCTCAGGAAATACAAGAAAGCAAACATCATGCCAAACAAGAAAACCCCGCGACCTGGAAAATTGCATGCAGCCTATGCTGTTCCATCAATGGACCACCGCCCCCCGAACCCCCATCTGCATTAATCTATCATAATGGCAAAAGGCCCGCCGGATCTCGGCCCGGGCACAGGATACCACCAGGGGCGGGATGCCTGCGGGACGGGATGTGCATTTTCCCATGAGATTATCCTGGAATCACACACACCCAAATAACCAATGACCATACAGCAGTCATGCAGGTGCGGCTTACGTCTCACAGAATCTGTGCAATGGCTGCTTCAATCTGTTCTTTTGGCAGTGCTCCAACCAGGGTGTCCTTCACCTTCCCGTTTTTCACCAGCAGCATGGTGGGAACAGAAGAGATGGCAAACCGTGATCCAGTGCCGGGATTTTCATCCAGGTTCAGCTTGGCCACCTTTAACCGGCCCTGGTATTTTTCTGCCAGTGCATCCATGATCGGCCCCACGGCACGGCAGGGACCGCACCATGGGGCCCAGCAGTCCACCAGAACCGGCAGTGCTGAAGCCATGACCTCCTGATGAAAGGTGGCATCAGACACAACCACGGGCTTTCCAAGGATTTGCATGGAAAGAAGACTGCCGCACCGGCCACATTTGGGCCTGTCTTTCATACGTGCCACCGGCACCCGGTTCTTGGCGTGGCAACCGGTGCAGGCGACAATAACTGTCTGGGTTTTCATGGCCCCTCCTTTTCATGATTTCACGATATCATGGCGGCAACATTTTTCCCATATTCCTGGGCGGCTTTTATGCCGCCCCCCACCCAGGCTGCCTTGAGCATGAGGGGCCCTTCAGATACCATATTCATCTTGAAAATATGGGTCATGGTATCAAAAATCCGGCCGGCTGCCTCGCCGCTCCATCCGTATGAACCGAATGAACCACCGGGTTTTCCCGAAAGCTCCGCCCGCTCCGCCATAAACAGCAGCTGCTTCATGGAGGTGATCATCTCCCCGTGATAGGTGGGTGAGCCGAAAATATAGGCATCATAGCCTTTGAGATCTTCCTCGTTTTTGATTTCGCTGACCCTTTTAAGTTCTGCATTATGTCCGGATATCCGGATACCTTCGCCGATGATGTCTGCAATGGCTTTGGTCTCTTCAGACCGGGTTGCATAAACAATCAATACCGTTCCCATGTGTCCTCCTGAAATATGTGTTGTATGTTTGTGATCAAACAGTAACGGCCGGTACCCTGCCCGGCTCAGCCCTGTGGGGATCTTCATCCGAAAATCCGGTTTCTATGTGTTCATTGCCGGCCACCTGCACCAGGCCGATCCCGGTGCAGGGCGCAATCCGGGGAGATATGCCGTCTTTTGTAAACCTGTACCGCTGATACGTTTCATCCTGAGACAATTGTGCCTCTTTTGTTACAGATTCGGTTTGTAAAAACGGTTTGTGGGCATCCCCGGGTCAAATGCATTAGATTATATCCTTTTTCATGAATGGTTCCTGAACAAAAATATAAAAATGGTTGTATATCTGCATTTTGTATCATTGCCCGAAGGGATTTAAAAGCAAAAATCACGCCAGTTCCAAAAGGACTGCCCAATCAAAATATGAATTGCTCCTTGCCAAACAGGCACAAAACATGCAGAATATAGAATGACCAATTAAAGAGAAACAATAGCAGGTTTCATCACGGTCAAAAGCCAAAACAAAAAAAACCATGACCTCACCAAAGGAGCAGCCAAAATGACCTCGGAAAAACCCATACTATACGCTTTAAGCACCTGCAGCCATTGCAAATCCACCAAAAAATTATTGAATGACTGCAATGTGGAATATAATTACGTGGAAGTGGACGACCTGGAGGGAGAAGAAAGAAAAGCCATTATCGCCGATATCAAGGAGTTGAATCCGAGATGTTCTTTTCCCACCATCAAAATCAATGATACAGTCATCGTAGGGTTCAAGGAAAAAGAAATCAAAAACGCATTGGGGATTAAATAATGAAAGTGGAACAACTTTATCAGGCTTTAAAAAAATCACAAGAAGCCAAAGGCATCTATTTTAACAAGGACAAAGACCTGGTCTTTGAGCTGCTGGAATCGCTGCTTTTAAACAAAGACCGGTATGGATACATGGCATGTCCCTGCCGCCTGGCCTGTGCAGACAGAGAAAAAGACAAGGACATCATCTGCCCCTGTGTCTACCGGGAACCAGATCTTAAAGAGTTCGGAGCATGCTACTGCGGGCTCTATGTTTCCAAAGCAGTCCATAACCATGAGGCCCGGGTGGAATATGTCCCGGAAAGAAGACCCCCTGAAAAAATATTCTAAATTTTTTACGGAGATTGCCATGAATGAAGAATGTACCCCTGTTTTAAACACAGGTCTTCGCGGCATTGATGTCGCAAGTTCAAAAATCTGTGATGTCCGGGGTAAAGAAGGCAAACTGATTTACCGCGGATATCTTATTGAAGACCTGGCGGAAAACGCCACCTTTGAAGAGGTGTGTTTTCTTCTGCTCTACGAACGCCTGCCCAAAAAAGCGGAGCTGGCTGATTTTGATGCCAGCCTGAAACAGAAACGCCATGTGCCGGAAAATGTGTTCGCTTTTTTGAAAAGCCTTCCCAAAACCATGAATCCCATGGATGTGATCCAGATGGCAGCCCCCATGCTGATCCAGACCGACGAGAACGCGGGCTCAGAAACCCTGGAACATACCCTGTACAGTGCGGAGAATCTGATAGCAGGGCTTGGCACAATCATTGCGGCCTGGGACAGAATACGCAGCGATAAAACCCCGGTGATGCCGGACAATACCCTGGGACATGCTGCCAACTTTTTGTATATGCTCACCAATGAAACACCCGAACCGGAAGTGGCCGGTTTTTTTGATGCGGGACTGGTGCTCCATGCAGAGCATTCCTTTAACGCGTCCACCTTTACCGCCCGGCAGGTGGCCTCCACCAAGGCCCATATTTATGCAGCAATATCCGCAGCCATCGGCAGCCTTTCCGGGCCGCTGCACGGCGGTGCCAATGTCCGGGTCATGAAAATGCTCATGGAAATCAAATCCCGTGAAAATATTACATCCTATATCAACAATATCCTGGATTCCGGGGGCCTGATCATGGGGCTTGGCCATGCGGTCTACCAGACCGATGACCCCCGGGCCCTGATTTTGGCCCCCATGTGCCGGCGCATGGGAGAAATCGCCGGAGATACCCACTGGTATGAACTGTCCAAAGTTTTAGAAAAAGAAGGCAAAAAGGCGTTCAAGAAACGCAAAAAAAAAGATATCTTCTGCAATGTGGATTTTTATTCCGCATCCCTGTTTTATGCCATGGGCATTGCAATGGACCTGTTTTCTCCCATATTTGCCCTGTCACGGGTCAGCGGCTGGTGTGCCCATGTCATGGAAGAACAGTTTGCCATGGCCGCACCCAAACCCTCTTTATACCGACCCGGGGCAACCTATGTGGGAGAATACTGCGGTCCAGATGAATGCAAGTTTTCCGATATTGACAGCAGGTAAAATCTGCGATGTTAAAATCGCGGTGTGAGAATCGATGGATGGATAAGAAACGAGACCTACGTAGAAAGTGAGCAATAACAATTAATAAAGAAGGGAAAAATATGAAAGCCTGGAAATGTACTGTATGCAATTATATTCATAAAGGTGATACCCCTCCGGACAAATGTCCGGTATGCGGGGCCGGCCCGGACAAATTTGTAGAAATTGAGATCCCTGATTCACAGGAAAAAACGGCTGCTGCGCCTTCCAAAGCATCTGGTGCTGCACCAGACAAATCCCCCCCTGACACTTCGAAACAGTCAGGCGGTATCACCACGACTGAAGAAAAAAAAACAGCACCCACCGGCCCACAAACGCTGTACCAGCGGATCACAGACCTGATGATCCGGCACCATGCCCACCCGATACTGGTGCATACCCCCAACGGGATTCTGCCGGCAGCAGCTGTTCTTTTCATTCTGGCCTGGCTGTTTGATGCCACCCTGCCGGCAAAAGCCGCTGTCATCAACCTTATCTTTGTAGTTCTGGCTCTGCCCCTGGTATTGTATACCGGTTTTCTGGAGTGGCAGAAAAAATACAACCAGGCCTATACCCTTTTGTTTAAACTCAAAATACTGGCTGCTGCCCTGACAAGTGCCGCCTGCGTGATTTCCATGATCTGGTACCTGGCAGATCCTGCAGTTTTATCAACGCCTCTGGCCTGGGTATTTATTTTCATCAATATTGTCATGCTGGCATCCGCCGGCGTGGCCGGCTTTATCGGCGGAAAACTGGTATTCAAGGACTGATGTCCCTGCTTATTATTCTGACATTGATTGAAAAGGAGCTGTGGTATGGCTGACCTTATTTCCCAGAACCCGGACGGTTCCATATATGTACCGGACCACCCTGTGATCGGGTGTATCCCCGGAGACGGCACAGGCCCCGATATCTGGAACGCCACCCGGCCGGTACTGGATACAGCGGTTGCAACATCTTACGGCGGTAACCGCACCATTAATTTTACGGAACTGCCTGCAGGTGAATCCAGTTTTCAAAAAACCGGAGAATGGCTGCCGAAAACCACCCTGGAACAGATCAAAAAATTGCGGGTGGCCATCAAAGGCCCCATGACCACGCCAGTAGGCAAAGGCATGCGGTCCCTGAACGTGGCCATCCGCCAGGAACTGGACCTGTTTGCCTGCATCCGGCCGGCCCGTTATATAAATGGGGTGCCCTCTCCGTGCCGCAACCCCGCTGCCATTGATATGGTGATTTTCCGGGAAAACACCGAAGACCTTTACGCAGGCATCGAGTGGCAGTCCGGCAGCAGGGATGCAAAAGAGATCATTGATTTTATCAAAAAAAAAACCGGCAAGGCCCTTGCGGCGGACACCACCGGCATCGGCATCAAACCCATCAGTGAAGCCAATACCAAACGTCTGGTGCGCAAAGCGATCCAGTATGCCCTGGACAATGACCGCAAAAGTGTGACCCTCATGCACAAGGGCAATATCATGAAGTTCACCGAAGGCGCGTTTCTCCACTGGGGCCGGGAAGTGGGAACCACCGAATTCACGAATGCCGTGATCCTGGAAGACCAGTTGTGGGATGCGTTCAATGGAAACATCCCCCGGGGAAAAATCCTGCTCAAGGACCGCATTGCCGACAGCATGTTCCAACAGGTGCTGCTGCGGCCCGAAGAGTATGACATCATTGCCGCCCCCAACCTGAACGGGGACTATATTTCAGATCTGCTGGCCGCCATGGTGGGGGGCCTGGGCCTTGCCCCCGGCGCCAATATCGGCTCCGAGTGCGCCGTGTTCGAAGCCACCCACGGCACGGCCCCTAAATACGCAGGCCAAGACAAGGTCAACCCGGGGTCCCTGATTCTGTCCGGCGCCATGATGCTGGATCACATGGGCTGGCACGAGGCTGCAAATCTGATCCACACCGCCTTGGAACAGGCCATTGCCGACCGACACGTCACCTACGACCTGGCACGCCAGATCCCCGGCGCAACCGAAGTATCCTGCTCCGAATTCGGCCAAAGGATCTGTAAGCATATGGGATAGATATCCACCCAATGGGAAAAAAAGCAAAACCCGGTTACCGATTTCTGCCAGTGTTATAAAGGTTTGACCGGGTTACGCCTGCTTTTCCTGCCGCCTCATGCACCCATACCAAGTATAATCTGATTTAGATTTCAGCCTGTGTGCATATGATGGATGTGGGGCTGCTTATTCATATTCACACCCGGGGTTCCCCCTCACCCCTCATACCAATATTTCAATTCCCACAGGGCAGTGATCTGACCCGTATATATCATTGTCGATGAACGCATCCTTGACCATGCCGCTGTCCAGCAGGTCCTGGGTGACAAAAAAATAATCGATGCGCCATCCGGCATTGTTTTTCCTGGCGCTGAACCGATAGGACCACCAGGAATATTTCACCGTGTCCGGATAAAAATAGCGAAAGGTGTCCACGTATCCGTCTGCCGTCATGCGGTCCAGCACATCCCTTTCAATGCGCAGAAATCCGGAACGGTTTGCATTGGGACCAGGGTTTTTCAGGTCGATCTCATTGTGTGCCGTGTTAAAATCCCCGGTGATGATCAAACCCCTTCCCGCATCCCGCAACCCTTGTGCATACTCCAGGAACCAGTCATAAAAATCCAGCTTGTACTGCAGGCGCTCATCACTCATCTGGCCGTTGGGAAAATAGACATTGAACAGTGTAAACCGGTCATAATCCATCTGTATCACCCGGCCTTCACCGTCATATTCCGGCCGGCCGAAATCAGTGATCACCTTTGCCGGGCCATATTTTGCATAGGCAGCCACCCCGCTGTACCCTTTTTTCACTGTGGCATAGGACCAAAAAGACTGATACGGGGGAAAATCGGTCATTTCCGAGGTGCGCTGGTCCGCCTGAAGCTTGGTTTCCTGGAGCAGGAGAACGTCCGGGTCCAGCCGGACCACGGAGGCAAAAAAATCCTTTTTGAGCACGGCCCGGAATCCATTGACATTCCAGGACACCAGCCGCAATTTCCGGCCGGTGGAATCAGAAATATGCGTCATGACAGTTTTTCTCCATATTATGGGGGCCGGTCCGGGGCAAAAGCATGATTCGGGCATCCGCCACCACACAATGGTCCGGGGTGCAGATCACCGGGTTCAGGTCAATGGATGCAAAATGCGGTTCCAGATCCATGAGCAAAAGGGAAAAGCGCACCACCATTTGGGTGAGCACTTCCATGTTCACACCAGGCCGGCCGCGGAACCCTTCAAAAACCGGTTTTGCCCCCAAAGCATCCACCATGGAACAGACATCAGCCGGGGTCACCGGTGCCAAGCGGATGGCGGTGTCATTGTACAGTTCCACCCCGGTGCCGCCGGGGCCCAGCACCACCACCGGACCAAACTGTGTATCATTTTTGGCTCCCACCAGGATTTCGATGCCGGACACCATCTCCTCCACCAGGACCTGGGTGCATCCCTTCAGGGACAAGAGCCGTTCCATGTGTTGTACAAGGGTGTCAGCATCCTGGATTCCGGTAACAACCGCCTGGTGTTCGGTCTTGTGGACAATGTCGGCAGACACGGCCTTGATTACCACAGGCCCAGCACCGGCTGCCATAAATTTTTGTGCGGTGTCAAAAGAGTCGGTTACAATTCCTTCGGGGATATCCAGCCCGCTGTCTGCCAGCAGTTCTTTGGCCTGTGGTTCCAGTATCCAGCCCATGGGCTGTGCATCTGTAATGATCTTTTGCATCTTTGCAGTCATCACCATGGTCTGCACCTCTTCAATGCCTTGGCCATGAGCACCGCACCCTCCACTGAAGAGGCCACAGGAATCTTGTTGAGCGCAAATCCTTCGGTAATAATCTTGTACTTGTCCTCTTTGGGCACATAGGCGATCAAAGGTTTGCCCTCATTTCTGGCCACCTGGCTCAGTTTGGCCCCGATGTCGGCGGAAATACCCGGAGAATACGGCAAAAGCAGGGCCAGGATGCAGTCCAGATTCCGGTCCCGGGACAGGTGTCGCACGGATGTGAGAATGTCGGCATCCACACACGATCCTGTCAAATCCACCGGATTATCCAAAGCAGCGATCTGCTGGATTTCCGGGGACAGTCTTGCCCGGATGGTATCGGCCGTTGCCGCGGCAATCCTGGGGATATCCAGGCCGTGGTGGCCGCAGGCATCTGCCGCCACCACCCCGTGTCCGCCGGAAACGGAAACAATGCCCACATTGCCGAAGATTCCCTTTGGATAACAGCTTAAGGCCTCGCAAAAAGAGGTGAGTTCATATTCCGTATCCGCCTCTGCCACGCAATGCTGCTGCATGATCTGAGAAAACACCCGGTAGTCACCGGCCATGGAAGCGGTATGGCTGGAGGCAGCGGCAATGCCCCTGGCAGTTTTGCCTGCCTTGAGCACCACAATGGGTTTGGAACAGGCCTCAGCCCGTTTGATGAAATCCCTGCCTTCCCGGCAGTCAAATCCTTCGATGTAAAAAGCGATGACCCGGGTGGCAAGATCCTGTTCAAACCAGTCGATCATGTCTGTTTCCCGAAGACAGGCTTTGTTGCCGATACTCACTGCAGATGATACCCCGATGCCCTCGCCGGCAAATTTTACCATCTGATCCACCAGCACCCCGCCGCTCTGGGACACAAATCCGATGTTGCCTTTTTTGGGATGGATAATGCGCTCACCGGGCAGAAAAAAGGTATCCACGGCATCAGGCGAATAAATGCCCAGGCAGTTAGGGCCCACGAAAGGAAAATCCGCCCGGGCCGCCATATCCGCCACCTGGTTCTGGAGGTCTTTGCTGCCGGATTCAGCAAACCCGCCGGAAATAATCACCGCCCCTTTTATCCCTTTGTCAATACACTGGGACAAAACATCAGGAACAAACCTGGCCCTGACCGCAATCACGGCCAGATCCACGGGAATTTCAATGTCTGCCACAGACCGATACAGCGGTTCACGGTTGAGACGTCCACCTTTGGGATTTACGGCAAAGGTCTGCACCGGGTAACGCAGGTGATTCTTGTTGTAAATCACATTGGCCGGATGGCTGTCATGGGAGGTGGACACGCCGATAACTGCCATGGAAGACGGTCTGAAAAGGCAGCTTAAATCCATGGCGTCCTGGTGTGCCTAATTGTCCTGGTCGGCCAGGTAATCATCATACATGGATTCCAGACCCAGCTTGTGTTTGGATTCCTCCTGAACCAGCATCATGAATACTTTTTTGGCATCTGCATTATCGGTCTGGTCTGCCAGGGTCTGGTAGAGCTTCACCGCCTTTTCTTCTCTTTTCATGGCTATTTTGAGAATTTCAGGCATGGGCATGCCCTGCTCATAGTCTTTTTCCACCATGTAATCACTGATTTTCAGATCTGGTATCTTTTTGAACTCATAGGACGTAATTTTTTCCTTGTTTCCGGAAATATCAGACAGCAGGGCTGCGTGTTTTTCTTCTTCTTTGGCAAAATTTTCAAAAATGCCCTTGAGGGAAGCCCTGGTGGCTTCAGCAGCCAGGGTATTGTAAAATGCAACCGCTTCTTTTTCCTTGTCAATGGCAAAGGTCAATATTTCATCAATGGATCCAAAATGCATTGGTGTTTTCCTCCTGATTGGTGTTTTTCGTTTTTCAGCCAATAATAATATCACATGACAATTACATAATACAGCTATTAAATAACAGGTTGACAGCAATTTGTATACCAGATTTCAAGGTCATGGCAAGTAATTTTTCATTTGTCGGATGGTGTGCCGAAAATGGCTGTCAAAGCGGCTTCAACCGTTTTATATTCAAAGGAAAATCCAAGTTCTTCCAAGCCTTTGGGATATGCTTTCTGACTGTTGAGCAGCGAAGCCCCCAACTCGCCCATGACCAGTTTCACCATAAATTTGGGGGCAGGCACAACAGCCGGCCGGTGCAGCGCCCGGCCCAGGGCTTTGGCAAAATCGCGCTGCCGGACCGGTTCAGGTCCCACCAGGTTAAACGTGGCAGAGGCAGTAGATTTTTCTATCAGAAAGTCCGCAGCCCGGATCAGATCCTGGATATGAATCCAGGGAAACCAATGCCGGCCACCACCCAGAGGGCCTCCGGCAAACCATTTGAATGCCGGGGACATGACCGACAAAGCCCCGCCGTCCCCTAAAACTACGCCAAACCGCATGATATGCACCGTTGCCCCGGCGCTTTCTGCCTTGCGGGCCTCCGCTTCCCAGTCGATGCACACCCTGGCCAGAAAGTCGGATCCCGGCGGGGTATCTTCTGTGAGCAGCTTTTCTTTTGCATCACCATAGATACCCACTGCCGAGGTACTCAAAACCGTGACCGGGTTGTTTTTTGCCATGGCCGCCACCAGGTTCCGGGTGGTCTGTATCCGGGAATCGTAAATGGCCTGCTTGTATTTGTCTGTCCAGCGTTTGAAAATGCTCTGACCGGCGAGGTTGACAATGGCATCTGCCAGAGGCACCTGTTCCTGCCAGGCCCCTTGTTTGGTGGTATCTGCGGATATCCACACAAAATTGTCAAATTCTTCTGTAAACGGATGGGTGCTGGAAGTTCCCAGCCCGGTCACATGCACGCCCTTTGACAGAAAATACCTGGACAGGTGCGTACCCACAAAACCGGATGCACCGGTGATCAGCAGTCGTTCCATGGATTCCCTCCTGTTGATTTACATCATTATTTACCACAATAACCATGATTTTACATTCTACAACCGGCCGGGTGCCACCGGAGCATTTTTCTTTTGGATTTGACAACACGGGCTCTCTCAGCCTACAGTAAAGGCATCCATTTTGCTTATAATACAACCAGAACATAACCCAGACACTGAACATCTTTTCACAGCACGTGATCTGCAATGATATGAAAGGAGGTCTCCATGATCGGAATTATCGGCAGCGGCAATGTTGGCGCCAACACGGCTTTTTTTCTGGCGGAAAAAGGGGTGGACCACGTCACCCTTTGCGACATTCAGGAAGGACTGGCACAGGGCAAGGCCTTAGATATGATGGAGGCAGCCCCCATAAGGGGATACAGGACCTCTATTCAGGGCACAGATGATCCGGATGCGGTTCTTAATGCAGACATCATTATCATCACCGCCGGGGCTGTGCGCAAACCCGGCATGGATAGAGATGCACTTTTTCAGGAAAATAAAGGTATCATCAAGACATATGCAGAAAAAATCACCAATCCCGGAACAAAGGTCATTGTGGTTACCGAGCCGGTGGATCTGTTGACCACGGTTTTTGCGCAGCATTCGCCGCTGCTCCCCCATCAGATCATGGGCCTGGGTGGAATTCTGGATGCCACCCGGCTGCGGTTTTTCATTGCAAAAACCCTTGGGGTATCCATGGAAAACGTGGCAGCCCAGGTGGTGGGCAGACACGCGGATGATATGATCATCCTGCAGGATTACTGCTGCGTATCCGGTGTGCCCATAGAAACCTTCATGGCAAAAGAAACCCTTGCAGACCTGTTTGACCAGACCCGGCAGGCCGGTTCTTTGATCGTGGATCTGGCAGGCAGATCCAGTGCATACTACGGCCCCTCTGCGGTGGCCGCTGAACTGGCCGAAGCCATCTGCCATGACACTGGCCGGGTTTTGTCCGTATCCCGGGTACTTACAGGACATTTCGGCATCCATGGTGCGGCCCTGTCACTGCCTTGTGTAATCAACCGGACCGGTGCGGCAAAGGTGATGGCACCCAGACTGGACAACGGGCAGATTGAGACATTGAACACAGGTGCACAGATGATAAAAAAGACTGTCAAGGAGGACACCCATGCATAAAGTATCCATTATCGGCGCAGGAAACGTGGGGGCCACAGCGGTTTATTATATTGCGGAAAAAAACCTGGCAGACATTGTCATGGTGGATGTGGTGGAAGGCCTTCCCCAGGCAAAAGCCATGGATTACCTGCATGCCGCACCCATGAGAAACTACAATGTACACATCTCAGGTACCAATAATTACAAAGATATTGCCGGCTCGGATGTGGTGGTCCTCACCGCCGGTATTCCCAGAAAACCGGGGATGGACCGCATGGACCTGATGAAAATCAATGTGGACATCGCCAAAAAAGCCGCCCAGGCCATTGCCGAATACGCCCCCAATGCCGTTGTTGTGGTGGTGTCCAACCCCCTGGATGTCATCGCCATGGCCACCCTCCAGGAAACAGGGTTTGCCTTGAAACGGGTCATGGGCATGGCCGGGGTCCTGGATGCCACCAGGTTCCGGTATTTTATTGCAGAAAAACTTAAGGTCTGGCCCGGGGATGTCATGGCCATGGTTCTGGGAGGCCATGGAGATACCATGGTGCCTTTACCCCGGTATACAAGGGTGAACGGCATCCCGGTCACGGAACTGATTGCACCGGATGAACTGGAAAAACTGATCGACCGCACCCGCACCGGCGGTGGGGAAATTGTATCCCTGCTCAAGCAGGGATCCGCTTTTTACGCGCCCGGGGCTTCAGTGGCCAAGATGGTGGAGGCCGTCATCAAAGATGAAAAACGGGTGGTGCCGGTGTCTGCCTATCTGCGGGGGGAGTACGGGTACCAGGATATATTTCTGGGGGTACCTGCCCTGCTGGGAAAAAACGGAGTGGAAAAAATTCTGGAACTGGCATTGACAGATGCGGAAAAAAACGCCTTGGATGCTTCTGCCAAAGCGGTGAAAGACGGGGTAGACACACTGCGATCCTTTTATTCTCCAGGCTGATCTCTGGGGGTTCGCTATCCCAGGTGTTTGATCTTTTTTTTGTCTTTTTTATGATAGATATCAAAAAAAATCACGCTGTTGTTGGGAATGGGACCGCAGTGCAGCCGCCGATTTTCCTTGAGACACCTGGCGCACCAGTAATAAATGATGCGGTAATCACGCCTGCCCACATATTTTTTGAGTCTCCCATGGTATATGCCCTTCATTTTTCCGTCTGCACCGGATGGATCGATCAGCAGACGGTCAATGGTTTTTCTGATGCGCTGATACCCTTTGGGATCGGTTTTCCGCACCTGCGAAAGTTTACTGGAAAACAGATCGGTGGGATAATATTGGTGATTCACAACAAATACAGCGGAATGGACATTTTTCATAAGGAGTTTTCTTTGTTTCTGTAAAAACCCTGTAACAAGTACTGCGCCCCGGCTATTATGTCAAGACACAAATAAAGGAAATTCAGGACTGCTGCATGTAACCGGTCTTTTCGGTTGAACCGTGACTGGCCGTTACTTAAAAATGGGTAAATTCACCCATTGACCCGTTAAAAAGATATGCCTACAATGAGAAAAAAGTGACGCAACGGTGTGCGAACACATCATAATTTTATCATTCCAAAGTATGGGAGGTCATTATGAAACTTACCAGTTCAGCATTTGTCCAGGGAGAAAAAATCCCCGCCATCTACACCTGCGATGGAGACAATGTAAATCCGCCCCTGGAGATCACCGGTGTTCCCCATGATGCAAGAAGCCTGGTGCTGATCATGGATGATCCGGATGTCCCGAAAGACCTGCGGGAAGACGGCATGTGGGACCACTGGGTCATATTCAACATACCGCCAGATACCCGCATGATTGAAGAAAACAGCGAGCCGTCAGGCACGCCGGGCATCGGCACCAATGGCAGGACAGGGTATTTCGGGCCCTGCCCTCCAGACAGAGAGCATCGGTATTTTTTCAAACTGTTCGCACTTGATACACAGCTGGATCTGCCTGAAAAAAGTACCAAGGCAGATGTGGAAAATGCCATGGGCGGCCATGTGCTGTTCCATTGCGAACTGATGGGTACGTATGAAAGGATATAATGCATATCTGCATGTTCACCAATACATACCTGCCCCATGTGGGGGGGGTGGCCCGGTCGGTACACACATTTTACCGGGACCTGCAAAGAAAAGGGCACCAGGTTCTCATTGTTGCACCGACCTTTGCCGGAGACGATGCAGACAACAGTGAAGAGGACACCGTTCTGCGGGTTCCTGCCATCCAGAATTTCAATGGCAGTGACTTTTCCATGCGCATCCCGGTACCGTTTTACATTAACGAAAAACTGGATGCGTTCTCCCCTGATATCATTCACAGCCACCATCCGTATCTGCTCGGCGATGCAGCCTTCAGGGCGGCACGGCGGCGCAGACTGCCCCTGGTTTTTACCCACCACACCCTGTATGAGGAATATACCCACTATGTAACCGGCGACAATGACAATTTCAAACAATTTGCCAGGAATCTGTCCACCATGTACGCCGATTTATGCGACCAGGTGGTGGCTCCCAGCAAAAGCATTGCCGATCTGATCACAGAGCGCGGTGTCACCACACCGGTGACACAAATCCCCACTGGTGTGGACACACAGTTTTTTTCTTCAGGTGATGCGCAGGGTTTTAAAAAAACGTACCACATACCAGAAAACGCCTTTATCATCGGACATGTGGGCAGACTTGCCCCTGAAAAAAACCTTGAATTTCTGGCCAAAAGCGTTGTCAGATCCATGCAAACCCTTCAAGACACCTGGTTTTGTGTAGCAGGAGACGGGCCTGACAAACAAAAAATACTTGAAATATTTACAGACTGCAGCCTTGCCCACCGGCTTATACTCACAGGAAACCTCACCGGCAGCGCCCTGGCCGATGCCTATCAGGCCATGGATCTCTTTGTTTTCTCCTCACAATCTGAAACCCAAGGCATGGTGCTCACCGAAGCCATGGCCGCAAAAACACCGGTTATCGCCCTGGATGGCCCGGGTGTCAGGGAGGTGGTGAAAAACAAAAAAAACGGGGTACTTCTTCCTGCTGATGCAGCACAAAAAGTGTTTTCCCAGACAATCTGCGATGCCGTGTCTGATCCTGAAAAAATTGGGTCATGGCAGGCTAACGCAGGACAGACAGCCCTGAAATTCAGCAGAGATGCCTGTGTCAAAAAGCTCCTGAACCTATATACAGACACCGTTTCCCGGGGCCCTGACATGGCCGGGGCCGATGAAAAGGAGATGGAGCCCTGGGAAACATTCTTGCTGGCAATTCGCACCGAATGGGACCTGATCGCTGAAAAAGCCCACTCCCTTGCCCGCACCGTCACCTGATCTGTGAACCCATAAAAAGGTCACAAAAAACACGTAAGACGTAAGGAGGCATATCATGCACAGAAGCGCCAACGAAATTATTGGATATAAATTACATGCTGAAGATGATCATTTCGGGACATGTGAAGACCTGCTGTTTGATGACCGGTGGTGGACCGTGCGCCATATAATGGCAAACACCGGAAACTGGCTCATCGGCCGCAAGGTTCTGGTATCACCCATAATGATTGACAGGCCGGACTGGCACACCCGCAGCCTTTTTCTCAATGTGTCCAAAGAAGCGGTGGAAAACTGCCCGGCCCCATCCCAAGATGATCCTGTGTCCCGTGAACATGAAAAAAAGCTGTTCCAATACTATGGGTATCCCTATTACTGGGCAGGCACCGGCCTGTGGGGACCGGCAACCTATCCGGCAGCAGTGGGGACAATTACACCGGGCAGCGCAGCAGACCCGGAGGAAGAACCGGATGATACAGACGACAGTGAAAAAAACCACCTGCGGTCTTTCAAAGAGGTTAAAGGATATTTCATCAAGGGATCAGACGGGGATATCGGACATGTGGAGGATTTTATTTTAGATGATGAAACCTGGGCGCTCCGGTATGTTGTGGTGGACACCCGGAACTGGCTGCCAGGGGGCAAAAAGGTGCTGCTGTCCCTGAACTGGGCAAAATCTGTCACCTGGGAGGATTCCACCTTTGAAATGGATCTGACCACCCAGGCCATTGAGAACGGCCCGGAATTTGATCCTGCAAAGCCGGTGAATCTTGAGACGGAAACCCGCCTCTATGACTATTACGGCAGACCCTTTGAAAAAACCATTGACAAACATCTGCAGCAGCATATTGCAAATCCCTTTGTTTAACCGGCGTGATGGTGCATAAATTATTCAAAAAATGGCTGCCATGGCGGTTTCTGATCAGACGGATAACCGGATTTTACGGGTTTCTGGATCCTGTCACCCTCATGGCCCGGCTGCGCCAGTTCAGCAAACCCTCTGAAGTGCAGGAACCCATTGAACTTCTCCGGGCCGGGCTCATTTTCCATGCCCGGGGCCTGGTCAATACCCGGGCCATCCAGTACAATCTTGACTGGGTCTGGCCATTCTGGGTGGTAAAGCAGTTCACCCCCAAAGATGCATCTTTTATCCCCAGGGGATTTTCCTTTTCCCATATCAATGTGACCCACAGGAACTGGACCGCAGTGGGCCATCCAGACCTTGCTGCCTACCCTGTCATTGATCCCAGGGGGCTTGTGACACCCTTGTTTGATGCATGGTCCATCGATGTCTGGCTCATGACCCAAGACAAAGCACTGCTGCTGCCGTCCCGGCAGCCCCGGGTTGAGCAGACGCTTGATCTGTCAGATGAACTGGCAGTCACCACTACCACAGCGAAAAACACCCTGTCTATTGTGTGCACGGCCAGCGTGAAAATGGATACCCCTGCCGGTCCGGTGATGCAGATGACTGCCAAAGGCAGCATGCAAAAGGATGCCGGGTGGCTTATTGTGTCCATACGGCCCTATAATCCGGAAGGGATCTATTTCATCGACCATATCCGCTATGACGACAGCCGGTTTGTCATTAACCATGCCCACGAGATGCGCTTTGGAACCGCTCCTGAAAAGGTGCTGTTTTCCACCTATGACCGCGGGGATGTGGCCCTGGAACTGGACAGGCCACAGACGGAAGACCAGGCGGCATGCCCCATAGGCATGGCAACGGCAGCCGCGTTTTTCCCGGTTGCCCCCAATGCCGCCACCCAAATTGATATTCAGGTCCCCTTGGACCAGGACACGGCGTTTTTATCTTCCGGCATCAGCCGGTCAGCAGCACCTGCATCACAGATTGTTTCACAAACTGCAGCCCTGGCCATACCGGATACCAAATTTCAATTTCTGTATGATGCCGCTGTCAGGACCCTGCTGCTGTTAAGTGCGGACGAGGTGGTTCCAGGACCTTATACCTACCGCCGTTTCTGGTTCCGGGATGCCTGCCTGATGATTAATGCCCTGCTGGGTCTGGGACTTTCCCAAAGATGCGAACGCCTGATTCAGGGATTTTCCAGGCGCCAGAAACTGAGCGGGTATTTCCAGTCACAGGAAGGGGAATGGGATTCCAACGGCCAGGTGCTGTGGATTGCCCACCGGTTTACCCAATGCACGGGCCGGATTTTCCCGGCATCTGTTTTCACATCCCTGATGAAAGGGGCCCGGTGGATCATACACAAACGCCGGAGCAAAAAGAACGGAACGCCCCATGACGGACTGCTGCCGGCCGGTTTCAGTGCCGAACATTTAGGGCCCAATGACTATTATTTTTGGGATGATTTCTGGGGGGTTGCCGGACTTAGGGCAGCCGCAGAACTGGCAAAAATACAGGAAAACACTGCAGATCAGAATATGTTTGCGGCCCAGGCAACGGATTTTGAAACCTGCATTTTCACCTCCCTGGCCCAGGCACCCGGGTATAAAAAACACCAGGCCATCCCGGCATCGCCCTACCGCCGGATGGATGCAGGTGCTGTGGGATCCCTGGTTGCAGATTATCCTTTGCAGATCACCCCCCCCAATGATGCCAGAATAATGAACACCATGTCCTATCTCATGTCCCATTGTTCTTTTGGCAATGCCTTTTTTCAGGATATGATCCATTCAGGCATCAATATCTACCTGACACTGGCCATGGCCCAGACCTTTTTGCGCAGCCAGGACATCCGGTACAAAGAGTTGATCCAAACCGTTGCAGACCTGGCATCCCCCACAGGCCAGTGGCCGGAAGCCATCAATCCTTTAACCGGCGGCGGGTGCATGGGAGACGGCCAGCACGGCTGGGCTGCGGCAGAATGGGTCATGATGATGCGCAGCCTGTTCATAAGAGAAGAAGGGGATATGCTCATTCTGGGATCCGGGATTTTCCCGGAATGGCTGCAGCAGGACATCCCTTTGTCCTTCGGTCCTACCCTGGTACCGGGGGGTTCTGTCAGTGTGATATTCACCCGGTCTCGCAAAGGGCTGCAAATGTTTCTCACCGCATCTGTCAAGGGGAGACCGCTTCCCTGCAGGGCAGCGGTTCCAGGTTACCGCCCAAGGGATCTGGATACGTCACACGATTATTGCCTGCTTGAACCGGTTCAGACTCCTGAACCGTGTGGTTTTCCTGCCGCAAATCTAAAATGAAACGGTCAGGGCCAAAGACCCCACCACATGCCCCCTGGACTGGTGATCGAACTGTTCGGTCCTGAAAACATGGCGGTAGGTCAGCTTGATTGTCTTATAGCTTGCGGCAATACCTGTGGAAAATTCCGCCACAAAAGGTTTTTTATCCACACTGTGGCTGCCTGTAAAGGTGTTGCCGTCCAGGAAAATATCACGCAGCACCACTGCAGCCCGGAAACCGGCAAACCAGTGCAGCCCAAAGACAGGAATCCGGGGATAGCCGTAAACGGACACGGGCGCACTGATCCCGGCACCGGCACGGATCACGTCAGATCCGAAATCCATGGGAATATTGTACCCCACCCGGACCTCACCCCCGGCATCAGCGCCGGTTTTCACATTGCCCAGGGTGAAGCCGGTGTGGGTGAGCAGATCATAGCACAGCCAATCTGTCAGCATCGCCCGGTGGGTGCGCCATTTGCGCTGCCAGGCAAATCCCAGGGCCACCTCATCATCCAGCTGGTTATCCCATCCCTGTGCTTCGGCAATATCCCGGAGGTCATGGACAGTATTCTGGACCTGTTCCCCAAGGCCGGACGGGCCCACCACCCCCAGGGTGATTTCAATGGTATCAAGTTTTGTTAAGGTTTTGCTGTGCAGCGCGATACCTGCGTACAAATACCCGGCATAGGGCCGGTCATCAGGCAGCAGTTCCGTGGCCTGGATATCTGCCGGGGTATAGGTCTGATGGCCGAACAGCAGCCCGATATTGTGGGTGCTGCCTGGAACATGGGCAAACGGTACTGCCCGGATCACAGGCAGGGACCATTCGGGCAGGCGGACATCATCTTTGTATCGCTTCAAATCCTTTGACAACCAGGTCATCTGCAGGGCATTGGTGTAATACCTGTCAGTATCGCCGAAAAGATCATTTTCATAAAAAACCTGGAAAGTCTGCAATCCGGCAGATTCCTCACACCAGGCCACCGAGGACAACAGCAGGATCATTCCGGCTGCAAGTAATGTTTTCATCCGATTTAAATACCCCTTATACTTGTCATGTCTATTTCACAATTTCATGATACGGCGGTATATGCCAAAAATTTTACGCCTGAACAAAAAAAATGCCAGAATAATACCCCCTGCCACGGCCAGCAGCTTCACATCCCATTGCACCACTGCCCTTCCCATGATAACAAAGGGAATCCCCATTATACCCTGGATCAGCCACGCGCACACCATGTAAGGAAGAAACCGGATGCCTGACAAGGGCAGCAGATAATTTTTCAGGGCATAACTGAGCCCTGGAATCACCATGAACAAAATTCCATACCACAGGTGCCGGTTTTCCGGCATCCGGGGTATGGAAACGCCGGTTTTTTCTGCCAGGTTCTGTATCCACCGGCCTGCAACCACCCGGGTAAACCAGAAGGAAACAACCAGATGAAGGGGAGTCACCGCCATCATGATGACAACACCCCACACAGTTCCGAATCTCAGGCCCAGCAGGACCAGAAAGGGCGTGACAGGAAAACCCACAACCGGCAGGACTGCATAGGGCAGCAGCAGCATTGCCGGATGGGCCTGGGACCCTGAAATATGGGCCCAGAAAGCATCCATATCTCTACCATCGCTGCAAAAATAATATTCTATTGATCTGCATGAAAATTCTCCGTGGCCGGTAATATCCCGTCACCTGGAAAACTGCATAAATGGCACCGCTTCTTTGTATTCCTGTTCCTGGACCGTCTTTTGTTTGTCAGTAACAGGATCTGATTTTGGAATCCATTGATACGCTTTTATCTCTTTTGTATCAGAGGTGGGCAGTGAACAGCTTCTGGATTTGGGAAAGGGCCCGTCAGATGACTGAAACCGGGTCACCACCGCCTCATTCGGGCTGTCTCCTATCTCCACAATATCTTCCACATACACTGCCTGGATATCTTTAAAAAGCGGATCC
The DNA here is from genome assembly GCA_011390615.1 of Desulfotignum sp. GTDB lineage: Bacteria > Desulfobacterota > Desulfobacteria > Desulfobacterales > Desulfobacteraceae > Desulfotignum. The sequence continues at coordinate 36,318 of JAABSB010000003.1, forward strand.
TGGATCTCCTCTCTGATGGTCTGGATCCGCTGTTTAAATTTTTGAAGTGCCAGTTCCGGGGTGCCGGCTCTCACCATACAGGTAAAATATCCATGCCGCTCCTGGCCGGATGTGCTTATCTCATCAAATGAAAAATGTCCTGAATACAACATCCTGCAAACTCCTTTTATTTTTTGCACCTATCTTAAATCAAAAACCGTGTGCAGGTCAAACTTTTGTTCAGGGTTTTGACCGGGGATCATCCAAAATCTGCCGGATCTTTATTGTTCCACAATACCGGCAGTGGGTATTTTTTGCGGTAAAAGTTGAAGCACCATGTTAAACGTGTTATGGATCAGCAGGAAAATATAAACAGGAAAAAACCATGCTCCCAATACCCATTATTTCAGACTGGCCAAGGATAAAGATACAGCTCAGGCATTTCAGGACAGGTCCATGGAACTGAAAACCATCACCAATTTTGGCCGGCTCAAGGATATGGCCGTGATCCTTGCCAAATATGGATTCGGGGACCTTGTCCAGCGCCTGGATCTTCCGGTAAAAAACCTGGTGCACGCCATATCTCCGACGATAGATACAGATATGGATGTGTTCCAGCGCATCCGGTTGGCCATAGAAGAACTTGGCCCCACCTTTGTCAAGCTCGGCCAGATCCTGAGCATGCGCCCGGACATACTGCCCGTGCCCATGATTAAAGAACTGAGCAGGCTTCAGGATGCGGTGGGCCCGATTCCCTTTGATAATGTAAAAAAAGTGCTGGAACAGGAATTTGACACCCCGCTGGCATCCCTTTTCAGCTCCTTTGATCCGGAACCTGTGGCTGCGGCATCCCTTTCCCAGGTGCACAAGGCAGTACACCGCAGCAAAGGAAGGGTTCTGGCGGTGAAAGTCAGACGTCCGGGCATTGTCAAAACCGTTGAAACCGATCTGAATATTCTGGAAACACTGGCCAGGCAATGCCACAACAATATCGAAGCCCTGCAGGTGTATGACCTGCCGGGGATTGTGGAAGCCAACCGGCGCACCCTGCTCAGGGAGATCGATTTTTCCCGGGAAGCCCGGTATATCCAGATTGCCAAAGCAAAGATCGAACAGGAATCAGACATTCTCATTCCCGAAGTATTCACCGAATATACCACCCCCCGGGTGTTGGTGACTGCATTTGTTTCAGGTACCAAAATCACCCCGGCACTGGATATTCCACAGGACCTGCGCAAAACCCTGGCCGGCACTGGTTTGAAATCCGCTGTTCTCCAGATCCTGGACCATGGATTTTACCATGCTGATCCGCATCCGGGAAATATGGTGATCACCTCTGACAACCGGCTGTGCCTCATGGACTGGGGGATGGTGGGCAGGCTGACCCCGGATGAAAAAAACGACCTGCTGTTTTTGATCCGTGCAGGTGTGGACAAAGACAGCAGAAAACTGACGCAAATGCTGTGCAATATTGCAACAGCTAAGGAAACGATAGATTCTCGGCAGCTGGAAAAGGATGTGATGGATATCATGGATGTTTATATGTCTCTGCCGCTCAAGGATATCCACATGGGACAGCTGCTGGAGGATCTTGTCCAGGTACTCAAATCCCATGACCTGCGCCTGCCGCCGGACATGTCCATCGTCATCAAGGCATTGATCACCGTGGAAGGCACGGCCCGGATGCTGTATCCGGACCTGGATGTGATTTCCGAGGCAGAACCCCATGTGCGCAAGCTGGTATCCCGTCAGTATTCAAAAGGATATCTGTGGCAGCGGCTGCGCCATAACCTGTCCAGTATATGGAACCTCCAGCAGCATCTGCCTGAAACCCTTTCCACCATCTTCAAAAAAATGGCACATGGTGACCTCACCATCGGGTTTGACCACAAAAACCTGGCCCCCCTGCACCAGGCCCTTGAAAGCAGCTTCAACCGTCTGACTTTAGGCATTGTGCTGGGCGCCATGATCATGGGATCATCCATGATCATTACCACCGGTGTAAAACCATTGCTTTTCGGGTTCCCTGCTTTGGGCATGATCGGGTATCTGATTTCGGCCCTGCTGGGCTTGTGGCTGATCATTACCATTATCCGGGGCCGGGATTACTGACCATACAAAGGATATTTGGATAAAGACGACTGAAAGAAGGGTCTGTCTCCTCCACCTCCCTGACCGGTAACGTCTGCGCCAGAACCGCAAAAAAAATCAGCCGGGCCGGGCATTGCCCGGTCCGGCTGACAATACAGGCTTACAGCAAAAGATTACAAATCAGATGCGGAAAGCGGGGTCAGGTTCTCAACCGCCTGTCTGAACTTTTTCCTTTCCGCTTCAGGCATGGGAATCAGGCCTTTGTCAGTCAAATAACCGTCATCACCCCAGGCTTTTTCGCTGGTGAATTCAGCCAGAAACTCCTTGATTCCGGGAATGCTGCCCACATGGGCTTTTTTAACATAAAAAAACAAAGGCCTGGATACCGGATAACTGCCGTCTGCAATGGCATCAAATTCCGGGGCAATGCCGTCAATGCGTGCACCCTGGAGTTTGTCCGCATTCTGGTCCAGAAAAGAGAACCCGAAAATTCCCAGCACATCCTTGTTGGCATCCAGTTTCTGGACAATCAGGTTGTCATTTTCACCGGCTTCAATATAGGCACCGTCTTCCCGGATGGTATGGCAAAGGGCTTTGTAGGCTTTTTTGTCTTTTTTCTTCAGATCTGCAATCCATGAAAATTTTTTGGCACCGCCTTCCATGGCCAGTTCCACAAATGCATCCCTGGTACCGGAGGTGGGGGGCGGTCCCAGAACCTCAATTTTAACATCCGGCAGTGCAGGGTTTACATCTTTCCAGGTTTTGTTGGGATTGGGAACGGTTTTGCCGGCCACGTTTCCTGAGGGCACATCCTTGGCCAGGGCAAGAAAAATGTCCTTGCGGCTCAGTTTAAACAGCGGGGCTTTTTTGGAGTTGGCAATAACAATGCCGTCATATCCGACCTTCACCTCAACGATCTCTGTAACGCCGTTGGCGGCCGCTTTTTCAAATTCAGATTTTTTAATCCGCCGGGAAGAGTTGGTGATATCCGGATATTCCACCCCGACGCCTGCGCCAAACAGTTTGTGGCCCCCGCCGGATCCGGTGGATTCGATGGTGGGGGTTTTAAAACCGGTGGATTTACCAAAATTTTCCGCAACAACCGTTGCAAACGGATACACGGTGGAAGACCCGACAATGGAAATGTAATCCCTTGAGGCTGCCCATCCACTGCCAAGGCCCACGGTGAGAATCAGGGCCAGACTTGCAATCAACACTTTTTTCATTTTTTTCTCCTTACACATTTTTGTTAAAAAACCATTTAAAAATTTCTTACCATCTTCGTTCAAATTTTTTCCGCAGAAATACCGCCACCGCATTCATGGTGACCAAAAAGGCCAGAAGCACCATGATGGCGGCAGAGGTCCGCTCCAGAAAAGCACGTTCCGGACTGTCCGCCCACAGAAAAATCTGTACCGGCAGCACGGTTGAGGGATCGGTAAATCCGCCTGGTATGTCCACGATAAACGCCACCATGCCGATCATCAAAAGAGGGGCTGTCTCGCCAAGGGCCTGGGCCATGCCGATGATGGTGCCGGTGAGCATGCCGGGCAGCGCCAGGGGCAGTACATGGTGGACCACCATCTGCGTTTTTGAGGCACCCACACCCAGGGCAGCTTCCCGAATGGAAGGGGGAACCGATTTCAAGGCGGCCCGGCTGGCAATAATGATGGTGGGCAGTGTCATCAGGGTCAGCACAAATCCGCCCACCAGGGGAACCGATCGCGGCAGTCCGAAAAAATTGAGAAAAACCGCAAGACCCAGCAGGCCATATACAATGGAAGGAACCGCTGCCAGGTTGTTGATGTTGACCTCAATGATATCGGTCCACCGGTTTTTGGGGGCAAACTCCTCTAAGTAAACCGCTGTGGCCACACCAACGGGAAAAGACAACAGCAGGGTGACGATCAGGGTATAAAAAGATCCGGTAACCGCACCAAGGATGCCTGCCAGTTCCGGTTCCCGGGAATCACCGCCTGTAAAAAAAATGGTATTGAACCGCTTTTCGATCCGCCCCTGCTCCTGGAGGCTGTCAATCCAAGAGAGCTGTGTATCTTTAATTCTGCGCTCAGTCTCGGGCACATCTCGGGGGATGTGCCCTTTTATCAGCATGTCCACATCATCATCCGCCGGCACCCAGAGCTGAACAACCGAACCGATTCTCTGCTGGTTTTTCCTGACATAGTCCTGCAGCTGGTATGCTGCCCCGGTACTGACCATGTCATATAACTGGCGCTTCTGGCCCCGTGTTTTCACATTTGGAAACATGGCCCTGAGGGATTTTTTCACCATTGCCTGATAGTTGGCATCCTGCAGGGCCTGGGCATCAATGTCATCGGGATCCAGGAAAATATCCAGCTGGACAAAGGTTTGCTGAAAAGCGGTGTATCCGTTGGCTGTAATGCTGATGAAAAGCATGGACAAAAAAGTGATGGAAAGGAGTATGGCTGTTATGCCATACAGCCGGAACCGCTTCTCAGCTCTATAGCGCCGGGAAAGCCCTTTGCCTACAATATCCATTGTCCGCAAGGATGCAGATTGTTCCTGCGTGTTGCCAGGGGTGACTCCGGTATGGCTGGTATTAGAATGATTATTCATACTGCTCCCTGTATTTGCGCACCACCACCAGGGCAATGACATTCAGGATCAAAGTGATGACAAACAGCAAAAGCCCTAAGGCAAAGGCGGCCAGGGTCTTGGGGCTGTCAAACTCCTGGTCCCCCACCAGAAGGGTAACAATCTGGACAGTCACTGTGGTAACGGTATTCAGGGGATTTGCCGTCAAATTGGCAGCCAGGCCGGCTGCCATAACCACGATCATGGTCTCGCCGATGGCCCGGGACACCGCCAGCAGTACACCACCGACTATACCGGGCAGCGCTGCGGGCAGCACAACCAGGCGGACTGTTTCACTGTGGGTGGAGCCAAGGCCCAGGGCACCGTCACGCAGGGACTGGGGAACAGCATTGATCACATCATCTGAAAGGGAGGACACAAAGGGAATGATCATGATCCCCATGACCAGGCCTGCGGCCAAGGCGCTTTCCGATGACACATCCAGGCCGATGGACACCCCGGCATTACGGATCATGGGGGCCACCACCAGGGCGGCAAAAAATCCGTACACCACCGTGGGGATACCGGCCAGAATCTCCATCAGCGGCTTGGCAACCGCCCGGAATCGTTTGTTGGCATACTCAGACAGGTAAATAGCAGACATCAGACCGATGGGAACCGCCACACACATGGCAATGGCTGATATGAGCAGGGTACCCATGAAAACGGGAATGGCGCCAAAAGCCCCGGATGAGCCCACCTGATCAGCGCGGATGGCCATCTGGGGGCTCCAGTCCAGACCAAAAACAAATTCATGTATGGGAACAATCTTGAAAAACCGGATAGCTTCATACAAAACAGACAATACAATGCCGATGGTGGTGAATATGGCGATGGTGGAGCAGGCGATAAGCAGGTATTTGACCATGGTTTCCACATGGTTCCGTGCCCGCAGCCCCGGCGCAATTATTTTGTGCACCCATAAGATCCCTGCAATGGCAATGGTGGTGACCATCACTGCCAGGGTGGCGTGGCTGATGGCCTGAAGCCGTGTGTAATGGTCGGCTGCCGCCTGGATGGCCGGGCTGATCTCTTCGGGAACAATGTTTGCATAAACGATGTTCCGGATATCATTTATTATGAGACCGAGCCGGTCTGCCGGCAGATTCTGCAGGTCAGGAGGCAGACCGGCAATCACCATCTGGGTGACCACATTGGACTCAAAAACCCGCCAGAAAGAAAAAACGATCAGGGCCGGGAGGGCACACCAGAGCGCAGCAAGGGCACCATAATAGGTGGGTCTGGAATGCAGTATCTGTTGGCCTCTACCGCTGGCACCGGCAAGAACAAAGGCCCGCCTGCGGCCCAGAAAATATCCGCCGGCAGTGAGCATCAGCAATACCAGAAGCAGGTTGGAAGAAGACATGGGTAACCTTATAATTAAAAGATTATTCACTAAACTTGCTGTGAAAATACAGATCTTTTATAAGGTTTTGTTTAACAAATGATGAGCAGATTATTAGAAAATGGTTAGAACCTGGTTATTGGAATGGCAACTATCCTGAATAAAAGAAGATTTGATAAGATAAGAATAAAAGTGCATCAAAAAAAAAGCAAAAATGTCCAGGCAGCAATTCAGGAGTTTGAACCGGTTTTCTCCTCCAACTGCCTGATCAAAGATTCAAAAGAATCAGATTCCAGCATCCGGCTGAACTGGGACCGGTAATTTGCCACCAGGCTCACACCTTCAACCACCATATCATACACCCGCCACTGGCCGTCCTCTGCTGCATACATTCTGTAATCAATCGGTATTTCAATTGTATCGCTCACAACAACCGTATTGATCTGGGCTTTATCATCTCTGACCTGTTCTTTTACATAGCGCACCTTTTCATCATTATAGGCCTCAATTTTTGCCACATAGGTGTCTTCCAGAAGCCGGGAGAACAACCGGACAAAGGTCTGGCGCTCTGCAAGAGTTCTGCCCCGCCAGTGCCGGGCCAGGCTGAGCTGTGACATTTTTTCAAAATCAAACCGATCAAAAATCACTTTGCGTAATGCCTCTCTTCGAAGGGCGGCATTGGCATCTGATTTAAGGGTATCATCTTCCAGAATTTTTATGATGCTGTTAATGGTGGCTTCAAGCTGATCCCGGGCCGGGGATGCCACAGCATGTGAAACAGTAAAAAAGAGTACAATAATTGTCACTGCCAGGGATCGTGCAATCAAATGCTGCATATCAGTCTTCTTCCATTTCTTCTCGGGTTACGGCCGCAAATGCCTTGTCTGCATTTTCATGAATGGTAAATACATTATCCAGTTTGGTAAGGGAAAGGGCATTATATACTGTGTCTCCCAATCCGGCCAGAACAAAGGGGCGGTCCTTTTTTCTGCTCCACTGCAGCCCTTCCACCAGGGTGGCTATGCCGGAACTGTCCATAAAGGACACCTTGGCCAGGTCGACCACAACAGCTGCAACTTTTTTATTTTTAAAATACAGCACCAGGGTATCCCGCAGGCTGGGGGAAGTAAACATGTCTACTTCACCTTCCACCCTGATCATGGCAATATTTTTCTTTTCCGTGCTTTCTATATGAAATCCCATGGACTATATCTTCCATGTGTCTGATTGGCTGTTATTGTTCAAACAGGTACTTGTTGATCAACTCTTCAATGCTGATGGCAGATTCCGTATCCATGATCACATCATTATCTGTTAGGTATTGTTCAGACCAGCCGGGAGCCAGTTTGATGAATTTGTCGCCGATGATGCCTTTGGTCCTCACCGAAGCAATGGTATCATCGGAAATCCGGGTGCTGTTTTTAATCTCCATAAAAACCCGGGCATCATTGTCTTCTAAACGGATCTGTCTGACCTTTCCCACAGGCACCCCTGCGATCTCCACAGAAGCACCCGGTTCAAGGCCTTCCACTGACCTGAAACCGGCTTCAATGGTATAGGTGTCAGATCTGAACAATGCGACCCCGCCCAGGTTAACAGAAAGATACACCAGGCATGCCATTCCCAGGACCATGAACAACCCTACCGAGATTTCAGTTTTTCTGCCGTACATGAATAATATTACATCCTATAGCAATAAAGATGTCAAGATATAATCCACCACCAGGATGGACAGGGATGTCACCACCACCGTCTGGGTTGTGGCCCGGCTCACCCCTTCAGTTGTGGCCTGGGCACTGAACCCCATGAAGCAGGAAATCCAGGAGATGAGCAGGCCAAAGCACAACGATTTTATCATGCCGCCATATATATCGGCAAAGGTGACCGCTGAAATCATCTTGCTGAAATATGCTCCCTGGTTAACCCCGAGCAGCTGGACCCCCACCAGGTATCCGCCAAAAATTCCCACGATGTCAAAAAAAGCGGTCAAAAGGGGCAGGGAAATGATGCCGGCCAGAATTTTCGGGCTGATCACATATTTGACAGGCTCAATGGCCATCATCTCCAGGGCCGGAAACTGATCTGTTATCTTCATGATCCCAATTTGTGCGGCTATGGCAGACCCGGCCCTTCCGGTCACCATGAGGGCACACAGCACAGGCCCCAGTTCCCGAATAATGGAAAGAGCCACTGCAGACCCTAAAAGGGCCTGGGCCCCGAACTGGGTCAGGGTATGGTAGCCCTGGAGCCCCAGCACCATACCGGTGAACAGGGCCGTGACAAACACGATCAAAAATGATTTTGATCCGATGAATTCAATTTCCTTGATGAGCCGGGATATCCGGTACGGCCTTCGAAAGGCCTGAAAAACAGCAAGAAACAAGAACACACCGCTTCTGCCGATAACCTGCATCCAGGCCAGAGTGGCCCGGCCGATGGCAGCGGCAATATCAAGATTCACAGCATTTTCCTATGTTGCTTTTTCATTATCGGTCAAAAGCGCATCAATATAACTGGTGTCAGAGCGGGTAAAAGCAATGGGGCCTTCAGGGGATCCTGTGATAAACTGCACGACCCGCTCATCAGTACTGTTCTGGATTTCTGCCACGGTCCCCTGGGCAATGATGTCTCCGTAATAGAGAATAATGATTTTGTCGGCAATTTTGAAGCTGGACGTAATATCATGGGACACCACCACCGAGGTAATGCCCAGCTTGGTGTTCAGGTCCTTGATCAATTTGCCGATCACGCCGGTGGAAATGGGGTCCAGACCCGAGGTGGGCTCATCATAAAAAATCACCTTGGGGTCCATCACAATGGCCCGGGCCAGTCCCACCCGTTTCATCATCCCCCCGGACAGCTGGGACGGCATCAGGTGCTCAGTTCCCCGCAGACCCACCATTTCAAGTTTCATGGTAACGATATTCTTAATGACGTTGTCTGCGATTCTGGTGTGTTCCCGCAGGGGAAACGCTATGTTTTCATAAATATCCAGGTAATTGAACAGGGCAGATCCCTGGAAGAGCATGCCCATTTTCTTTCTTTTCTCATACAGCGTTTTTTTGGTGGCACGCGTCAGGTCCATGCCGTCAAAGAACACCGATCCACTGTCCGGTTTTTCAAGGCCGGTTATCTGGCGCAACAGCGTGCTTTTACCGGACCCGCTTCCCCCGAGGATCACTGTCACCTTTTTTTCTTCGAACCGGCAGCTCACGTTGTTGCAGGCAACGATTTTGCCATAGGTTTTGACAAGGTTTTCAACACGTATCATAGGGCATAAATAACCTAGCAGTTTTGGGGTGTCAACGATAATCCGCCGGCAGGTGTCCAATTGTCCATGCCGGGATGCGATTGACAAACAGGATCAGGGTGGATATACATTTACAAAAAGGCAAAGAAATCCGCTGATCCGGTCAGGTTTTCAGATCAGCCCAGATACAGGGCAGCCCATGACAGATACCATAGCCACAAACCCTGAACACCTTATCCTGAGCATTCCCTCCCATCCAAAATATCTGCAGCTGGCACGGGGGATGGTGAAAAAGATTGCCGCCGGCAACAAACTGTCCAGTCACGACACGGAACATATCATTCTGGCTGTTGCCGAAGCATGCGCCAATATCATCAAACACGGCTACATGAACCAGCCCGACGGCAGAATAAACCTTTACCTGGAAATTGTGCCGGAAAAACTGAGTATCACCATTGAAGATTTTGGCCGCCAATGGGACCCTGCCACCCTGGAACCCCGGGATCTGGATGACATCAGACCCGGCGGGATGGGCATCCATCTCATGACCTGTACAATGGATTGTGTGGAGTTTGACTGTTCGGGCAAAAATAGAAACCAGTTGAGAATGGTCAAACAGCTTGGGGGGTAATACAAACCCATGACCCAGATATTTCGGGTCATGGATCGGATTATGTTCACAGGCTATGCATTTTTCTGTGCCAGAATATTCTGAATCACTGCCCGGGAAAACGGTGGGGAAATATTTTTTGTTTTACCGGCATTGGGCTTCTGGCTGGGTTTGTGGCTGGATCCGCTGAAAGAAGTTATGCTTTTGTCACTGAACTGGATCTGGTAGTTGGGACGAATACCTTTTCCTGTGGTGCCCAGACACACGGCAGATGCTTCATCGGTTCCCATATTCTGGCAAACTTTCTCCAGAAAAGGAGTGGCAAGCTCGGCCAGCCGTTCCTCATTCCAGACAATACCGGGGCTCCCCGCTTTTCGGGAAGCACCGGCCTTGGGTTTTAATTTGCGGATAAGTGTGGACAGATTCTTGAGTTTGAGCCCCAGATTCTTGACAGACCGCTTCTGAATCTCCCCCTCGGCCTGGGGTTTGAGGATGTCCAGCCGTTCATGCACTTTTTCATACCCTTCTTTGGATTCTTCCAGGGCTTTTTTGTCAATCAGGGCATAAACATTTCTGCACATGCGGTTTATTTCCTGTCTGGATTCTCGGAATTTATCAGGCTCCATTCCTTTTTCTCCTTGTCATAATATTTGGATCATGCCGGGCCATCCTTTAACAGGCCAGGCCAATTTTTCTATCATACATTGATTCTGCTCCAAATTCAAGGAGTTGGGAAAAAACCCGGAACAGCAGATAATTTCAGGCAAATTCAGCCAAAAGGCCCAGGACCTGGTCGATATCTTTTGGTGTATGGCAGGCATTGATCTGGAAACGAATGGTTTCATCTCCTTTGGGCACCACCGGGAATGTCAGCCCCACCACCAGCACACCGTTTTCATACAGGTATGTGACAAGTTCATGTGTTCTGGCGGTATCCCTGACCATCAGCGGTACCACCGGGTGGGGTCCTGGAATGGTTTCCATGCCAATCCTGTCCAGTCCCTGGCGGAACCGGGTTGTCTGCTCTTTCAGGTGTGCCAGAAGGTTTTTCCCCTGGCGGCTGTCGCAGATATCGATGGCTTTGACAGCAGCTGCGCAGTCAGCCACGCTCAGGGGATTGGTGTAAATATAGGTATCTGCTTTCTGGCGCACCGCCTCCACAAGGGTCTGACTGCCGGCGATGAACCCGCCGTTTACGCCGAAGGCCTTGCCGAATGTCCCCACCACCACATCAGGCCAGGCATTGCAGAACTCCGGGGTTCCCCGGCCGGTATCCCCGAATGCGCCGATGCCGTGGGAATCATCCACCACCGTTATCACGCCGTCTTTGAACCTGTCTTCATAGCTTTTGCAGATACGGACAATCTCGTGTATGGGGGCACAATCCCCCCGCATGCTGAAGATGCCGTCGAAAACCACCACCACCCGTTCCATTTCCGGGGTAACGGCATCCAGGCAGCGTTTCAGATCTGCCATATCATTGTGCGCAAAAATCCCCTTGTTGGCACTGGGCACGTTGCTGATGCGCATGGCACGGATGATGCTGTTGTGGTTCAGTTGATCCCCTATCCAATGGGTCTTTTTGCTGGAAATGGACAGGGCCAGTCCGCAATTGGCTGTATAGGCGGAATTGAAAATCTTTGCCCCCGGCTTGTTTACAAACCTTGCAATGCGTTCTTCCAAGCGCACATGGTGAATAAAGGTACCGTCGATGAACCGGACAGCCCCGGGGCCCACCCCGAAATTCCGGGTGGCCGCATCTGCCGCCTGAATCAGTTCCGGATGGTTGGACAATGACAGGTAGGCGTTGGAGTTGAACCGCATGAATTTCTGGGAACTGTCAGCCAGCCGGTATCTGGGTCCTTTTTCATCCTTGGGCGCTATATATGCTTCAATGATTCTTTCCGGTGATTTGGTTCTTCCCTCTGCTTTCAGGGAAGACAGTTCCTGTTCCAGGCTGATATCGAGTTTATCTGTGCTCATTTTTATTTCTCCAAACGCATGATCAATAGGATTAGCACCCATTCTGCCGGCACGGCCAGGGTGTCTGGCAGATAATAATTATCATCTTTTGATGGTCACTCTGTACGGGTCCAGTCCAGAATGACTTTTCCTGATTCTCCAGACCGCATGGCGGCAAATCCCTGTTCAAACTGTGTATACGCAAACCTGTGGGTGATCAGGGGGGTTATATCCAGGCCGCTCTGGATCATGGCGGTCATCTTGTACCAGGTCTCATACATCTCCCTGCCGTAAATGCCCTTGATGGTCAACATATTGAACACCACCGTGTTCCAGTCAATGGCGGTCTTGTCAGGCATGATCCCCAGCATGGCGATTTTCCCGCCATGGCACATATTTTCCAGAATGGCATTCAGGGCTGCCGGACTGCCGGACATTTCCATGGCCACATCAAACCCTTCTTTCATGCCCAGTTCCTTCTGGGCATCTGCCACCGACTGTCTGCTGACATCCAGAGCCAGGGTGGCTCCGGCCTGTCTGGCAAGGTCCAGGCGGAAGGGGTTGAGATCGGTCACCACCACATACCGGGCACCGCTGTGCCTGGCAATGGCGGCTGCCATGCACCCGATGGGGCCGGCACCGGTGATGAGGACGTCTTCCCCCAGCACATCAAAGGAAAGTGCTGTATGGGTGGCATTTCCCAGCGGATCAAAGCAGGCCAGGGTTTCCAGGGGGATGGCAGTATCGCAGTACCAGACATTGGTGACCGGAATGGCCAGAAACTGGGCAAACGCCCCGGGCCGGTTGACCCCCACCCCTTTTGTGTCCTTGCACAGATGCCTGCGCCCGGCCAGACAGTTCCGGCAGTGTCCGCACACCAGATGGCCTTCCCCGGACACAAGGTCCCCTTTTTTGAAATCAGCCACATGGGACCCTACCTTTTCAATGGTGCCCACAAATTCGTGGCCGACGTGCATGGGCACGGGAATGGTTTTTTGGGACCAGCTGTCCCAGTTGTAAATATGGACATCTGTACCGCAGATGGCGGTGCGCAAAATTTTTATCAACACTTCGTTGTGTCTGATTTCCGGCACCGGCACATCCTGGAGCCACAGCCCCGGTTCAGGCTTTGCCTTGACAATTGCTTTCATGGTCTGCTGCATGGCACGCTCTCAATGGTTTCGATATTTGCTGTTCTTTGTTTCAATAATACAGCGGCAGGGCATCCGGGTCCACCCCTTTTTGCCGCATGAAATCATCCATGTTTTTCAATACACCCGGATCAATGGCAGGGGCCTGGTATCCGGCCAGCATCTTTTCTCTGGTATCCTGGATATTTTTCAACAGTTTTTCTGCCGGCGACATGCCCATGAGGTTGCCCCGCAGGGCCACTGCAGGATTCCAGGTATGGGTTCTGCATTTTTTCATGGTATCCATGGTGGTTAAAAACAACCCCCCGGGGCCCACTGACTGAATCAGATCAAAATTCAGGGTATGGTCATCAATCACCATATCGTCCATGTAAAACTGGATCATCTGGATAATTTCCAGATCCATGATGAATTTTTCAAAGGAGATGGCACCGAAACTGTCCAGGATGCCGGCACTGTGCACAATCAGGCTCACCTGATTTTCCATGGCTGTAAACATGGAGATCATACTTTCATATCCAGCCTGGGCAGACAAGTTTCTGGCATCTGTTACAGCCCCGCCGGCCCTGCTGGGCAGGCCGTAATACCGGGCCAGGGCTGCACAGTATTTTGCCTGAAGTGCATATGCCGGAGACCCGATGGAGATATTGCCTGATTTCATGTCCGACCCGTAGCACTGGAGACCGAAAATCACCGGGGTGCCGGGATTCAGGATCTGGGCAATCATGACAAGGCCCAGGGCCTCGGCCGCTGCCATGGCCACATTGCCGGCCAGGTCAATGGGGCCGGTGGTGCCAGCTGCCACCCCCGGAGAGATGATCACCGGCTGGTGATACTTCCCTGCCGCAGACAGGGCCGAAAGTCCGGTTTCATCCACCTGGAGCGGGCTGACCGGGCTGATCATGGTGAGTATCCGGGGAGTCTGGGCAAGGTGCTGCATGCCCCCCAGGCGGATGGCTGCCAGGGCCATGATATCTTCCATCCGGTCCCGGCTGCACTGTATCCCGAAAATACATTTATCCGAATACTTCAATGCCGCATACATCATGGCCAGGTGGCTGTGGTGGGCTGCCACATCCGAAGGCTGGGCCAGGATGCCGCCGTTGATCCTGAAAACAGGACTGGCATGCACCAGTTTCACAAGATCCACATGGTCCTGGAAAATCGCATCCCGCATGTTCCCGTCCGGATCCATGATGCACGCACAGCCGTATCCGGCTGCAATCTTTGATGCCCCCCTGCCGATGGGTATGTCATGGATCGGATTGATGCCGTGGAGGGTAAAGGTATCCGGAGCCTGTGCCAGCAGCGCAGGGATCTGGTCCGGAGAAAATACCACCCGGTCATCTTTGATGCAAAGGCCCTTGTCCGCCAGC